>NZ_JBIVPJ010000010.1:0-261940 GCF_044754585.1 Streptomyces sp. NPDC093065
TGGGTCGGGCAGGCCACACGCACGATCTGGCAGCCCGACGCCGTCAGCTCGGCGATCTGCTGGAGCGTCGCCCCGATGTCGGAGGTGCGGGTGGTGGTCATGGACTGCACCGACACGGGGGCGTCGCCGCCCACCGCCACGGGCCCGACCTGGATCTGCCGGCTCTTGCGGCGCTCCGCGAGCCTGGTCGGAACGTCCGGCATGCCGAGAGAAATCGCAGTCATCTGCTGTGCAACCCCAAGTCGTGGATCAAGGTCCGGCCCCGTTCAGCGGCGGGCTCCGGCATTCGAGATTACGGCACCGACATGAACACCGGGCACGCGGCGTACGGCGGATGCACCCTTTGGCGTCCATCTGCCGGGCGAGCGGAGTGAAGCCCGGTCCGGAGGGACATGCTCTCCGGATCGGGCTTCACATCGGATCGGCGGACGGTCCGCGGGACGGGCCGTCGCTCCCGGGGCCGCGGACGGCCGGCGTCAGGTTATCCGCACGGGGTTGACGACGTCCGCCACCAGCACGAGCAGCGTGAAGCAGACGAAGACGCCCGCCACCACGTAGGCCACCGGCATCAGCTTCGCCACGTCGAAGGGGCCCGGGTCGGGCCTGCGCAGCACCTTGGCCGCGGCGCGGCGCAGCGACTCCCACAGCGCGCCCGCGATGTGGCCGCCGTCGAGCGGCAGCAGCGGGAGCATGTTGAAGAGGAACAGGGAGAGGTTGAAGCCGGCCACCAGCATGACGAACATGGCGAGCTGCTGGGTGGGCGGGATGTCCAGGGTGGCGATCTCGCCGCCGACGCGGGCGGCGCCGACGACGCCCATCGGGGAGTCGGACTCGCGGGGCCCGTCGCCGAAGGCCGCGTCCCACAGGGCGGGGATCTTTGCGGGCAGGGCGGCGAGGTTGTCGACGGCGTCGCCGATCCGGTCGCCCATCCAGGTCACGGACTGGCCGAAGTCCTGTTTCACCACGCCGGTGGCGGAGCTGAAGCCGAGGAAGCCCGCGGTGACGTACTCGCCCTGGACGATCTGACCGTGGGAGTCCTTCTTGGCGACCTTGTTGGTGGCGATGGTCGCGTGGAGGGTGATCTCCTCGCCCTTGCGCTCGACGACGACCGGCACGTCGTCGCCGGGGTTGGCGCGGATCAGGTCGGACAGCTTGTCCCAGTCGTCGGTCCGTACGCCGTCGAAGGCGAGGATCTTGTCGCCGGCCCTGAGGCCCGCCGCGGCGGCCGGGGAGGCGGGGTCGGACTTGGTGCAGTCGTCGCGGTTCTCGCTCTGCGAGATGACGCACTGCGAGACGGAGCTGACGGTGGTGGTCTGCTGCGAGATGCCGAAGCCCATCAGCACCGTGAGGAAGAGCACCACCGCCAGGACGAGGTTCATGAACGGCCCGGCGAACATGACGACGACACGCTTCCACGGCTTGCGCGTGTAGAAGAGGCGCTTCTCGTCTCCGGGCTGCAGTTCCTCGAAGGCGGCCGAGCGGGCGTCCTCTATCATCCCGCGCCAGGGCGAGGTGGAGCGCGCCTCCATGCGGCCGTCGGGGCCGGGCGGGAACATGCCGATCATGCGGATGTAGCCGCCGAACGGGATGGCCTTGACCCCGTACTCGGTGTCGCCCTTCTTCTTGGAGAAGATCGTCGGTCCGAAGCCCACCATGTACTGCGGCACCCGGATGCCGAACATCTTGGCCGTGGACAGGTGGCCCAGCTCGTGCCAGGCGATGGAGAACAGCAGGCCGACGGCGAAGAGGACTATGCCGAGGATGAACATCAGGGTCGTCATGCACGGGCCTCCGCCGTCTGTGCCGCCAGTTGCCGGGCCCGGGCGCGCGCCCAGGTCTCCGCTTCGAGGACGTCCGCGACGGTGAGCGAGGTTCCCGCACGGGGGGTGCCGTGCTCCTCGACCACCCGCGTGACGGTCTCCATGATCCCGAGGAACGGCAGCGCACCGCGGCGGAACGCCTCGACGCACTCCTCGTTGGCGGCATTGAACACCGCCGGGGCCGTGCCCGCGAGCCGCCCTACATGCCGGGCCAGGTTCACCGAGGGGAAGGCCTCGTTGTCGAGCGGGAAGAACTCCCAGGTCGAGGCCTTGCTCCAGTCGAAGGCGGGCGCGGCGTCGGGGACGCGTTCGGGCCAGCCGAGGCCCACGGCGATGGGCCCGCCCATGTCGGGGGGCGTGGCGTGGGCCAGTGTCGATCCGTCCGTGTACTCGACCATCGAGTGGACATACGACTGCGGGTGCACGACCACCTCAATGCGGTCGAAGGGAATGTCGTAGAGGAGGTGGGCCTCGATCACCTCCAGGCCCTTGTTGACGAGGGTGGCGGAGTTGATCGTGATCACCGGGCCCATGGCCCAGGTGGGGTGGGCGAGGGCGTCCTCGACGGTGACCGCGGCCAGCTCGTCCCTGGTACGGCCCCGGAACGGGCCGCCGGAGGCGGTGACGACCAGCTTGCGCACGTCGGCGCGGGTGCCGGCGGCCAGCGCCTGGAAGAGGGCGGCGTGCTCGGAGTCGACCGGGATGATCTGGCCCGGCTTGGCGAGCGCCTTGACCAGCGGTCCGCCGACGATGAGCGACTCCTTGTTGGCCAGCGCGAGGGTGCGGCCCGCCTCCAGGGCGGCGAGGGTCGGAGCGAGGCCGATGGAGCCGGTGATGCCGTTGAGCACGGTGTGGCAGTCGGAGGCGGCGAGCAGGGTGGCCGCGTCCGGTCCGGCGAGGACCTCGGGCAGCGGCTCGCCGGTGCCGTACTGGGCGCCGAGCGCTTCCCTGAGGGCCGGTACGACGTCCTCGCGGGCGACGGCGACGGTCCGCGCCTTCAGCCGGTACGCCTGCTCGGCGAGGAGGGCGACCCGGCCGCCGTTGGCGGACAGGGCGGTGACCCGGAAGCGGTCCGGGTTGCGCAGCACGAGGTCGATGGCCTGGGTCCCGATCGACCCGGTGGACCCGAGGACCACCACGTCCTTCGGGCCGTCGCCCGCCACCGGGTCGTAGACGAGGTGGGGGTCGGCGAGTGGGGCTGGACTGTCGCTCATCCCCCCATTGTGTCCGCAACGGCCCTCCGTGAGGACAGCGCGTCCCTCGGTCGGGTGTCGTGCGCCCACGGGAGGACCGCCGGGCCGGCTCCCCCGGCCGGCTGCTGCCGCCGGGACCCGGCCTCCCGCCGGGCGGCCCGGCTGCTGCGCAGCGGCCCGCCCGAGGGCAGGCCGGCCAGGGCGCGGCGGTGCGCCCGGCGCCGTCTCCGGGCCTGGCCGGGCCCGCGGGTCAGCCGATGGCCCGGCGGACGTTCTCCTTGGCGCTCGCGCCCGGTGTCGCGTCCGCGATCCACGGGCCGTCGCCGGACGGGTCGACGACGCCCTGCTCCAGCCACTCGTACGCGCCGCCCAGCACGCCCTTGACGACCTTGCGGTCCAGGTCGTCGGTGTTGCTCCACAGGCGGCCGAAGAGTTCCTCGACGCGGATGCGGGACTGGTGGCAGAAGGCGTCGGCGAGCTGGTAGGCCTCGCGGCCGTGGTCGTCCTTGGCGCGCAGGTGCTCGGCGCGCACACAGGCTGCGCTCATCGCGAACAGTTCCGCGCCGATGTCGACGATCCGGCCAAGGAAGCCCTGCTTGGTCTCCATCCGGCCCTGCCAGCGGGACATGGCGTAGAAGGTGGAGCGGGCGAGCTTGCGGGCGGTGCGTTCGACATAGCGCAGGTGCCCGGAGAGATCCCGGTGGCCGGCCGGGTGGAAGTCGGCGTACGAGCGCGGGAGTTGGCCGGGTCCGGCGACGAGCTTCGGGAGCCACTTGGCGTAGAAGACGCCGGCCTGCGCGCCCGCCTTCGCCTTGTCGGAGAGGGTCTTGTCGGGGTCGATCAGATCCCCGGCGACCGAGAGGTGGGCGTCGACGGCCTCGCGCGCGATCAGCAGGTGCATGATCTCGGTGGAGCCCTCGAAGATCCGGTTGATCCGAAGGTCGCGCAGGATCTGCTCGGCGGGGACCGCGCGTTCGCCGCGGGCTTCGAGGGAGGCGGCGGTCTCGAAGCCGCGGCCGCCGCGGATCTGGACGAGTTCGTCGGCCATCAGGCAGGCCATCTCGGAGCCGTAGAGCTTGGCGAGGGCGGCCTCGATGCGGATGTCGTTGCGGTCCTCGTCGGCCATCTGGGAGGAGAGGTCGAGGACGGCTTCGAGGGCGAAGGTGGTGGCCGCGATGAAGGAGATCTTGGAGCCGACCGCCTCGTGCAGCGCGACCGGCTTGCCCCACTGCTCGCGCACCGCCGACCACTCGCGGGCGATCTTCAGGCACCACTTGCCGGCGCCGACGCACATGGCGGGCAGCGAGAGGCGGCCGGTGTTGAGGGTGGTGAGGGCGATCTTGAGGCCGGCGCCCTCGGAGCCGATGCGGTTCGCGGCGGGCACACGGACCCGGTGGAAGCGGGTGACGCCGTTCTCCAGGCCGCGCAGGCCCATGAAGGCGTTGCGGTTCTCGACGGTGATGCCCTCGGAGGCGGCCTCGACGACGAAGGCGGTGATGCCGCCCTTGTGCTCCTCGGACTTCGGGACCCGGGCCATGACGACGAGGAGGTCGGCGACGACGCCGTTGGTCGTCCACAGCTTCACGCCGTCGAGGACGTAGTCGTCACCGTCCCGGACGGCGGTCGTGGCGAGGCGCGCCGGGTCGGAGCCGACGTCGGGCTCGGTGAGCAGGAACGCCGAGATGTCGGTGCGGGCGCAGCGCGGCAGGAACGTGTCCTTCTGCTCCTGGGTGCCGAACATCTTCAGCGGCTGCGGCACGCCGATCGACTGGTGGGCCGAGAGCAGTGCGCCGATCGCGGGGTTCGCGGAGCCGACCAGGGCGAGGGCCTTGTTGTAATAGACCTGGGTCAGGCCGAGGCCGCCGTACTTGGTGTCGATCTTCATGCCGAAGGCGCCCAGCTCCTTCAGCCCGGTGATCACGTCGTCGGGGATCCGCGCGTCGCGCTCGATCACCGCGCCGTCGATCTTCGTCTCGCAGAAGTCGCGCAGTTTGGCGAGGAACTCCTCGCCGCGCTGGACGTCCTCGTCGGCCGGGAGCGGGTGGGGGTGGAGGAGGTCGAGGCGGAAGCGGCCGAGGAAGAGCTCCTTGGCGAAACTGGGCTTGCGCCAGTCCTGTTCCCGGGCCGCCTCCGCGACCTGTCGGGCCTCACGTTCGGTGACGGTGGGTCGGGAGGAGGGGGTGGGTGGTGCGGACATGGGGCTCACCTCGCCGCGATTCGTCCTGCACGAACTTGCGGACGTACGTTACTAGTCGGTGCTACCCGATCGTATGTACCCGATCCCGGGCGACCCAGCCACCGTTCGTGCGGCCGTTCGGCCGATACTGCGTGGGGAGGCCGGAAGACGGAAAGCCGGAGGAGAAGACTGTCGAAGCGCTTCGACAGCCTATGGACACCCATCCTCGCTGCGGCTACTGTCGAACCACCCTCACCCACCTGCATTGGCCCCGCGCGCTGTCGAAGCGCTTCACACAACTTGGAGAGCTGGATGGTCACCCTCGCCGAGGTCGCCCAGCACGCCGGAGTCTCGGCCAGTACGGTGAGCTATGTCCTCAGCGGCAAGCGGTCCATCTCCACCACCACCCGGCAGCGGGTCGAGGAGAGCATCCGGAAGCTCGGCTACCACCCGAACGCGGGCGCCCGCGCCCTGGCCAGCAGCAGGTCGAACATCATCGCCCTCATGATCCCGCTGCGCACCGACATGTACGTGCCGGTGATGATGGAGATCGCCATCGCGGTCGCGGCCGGCGCGCGCACCCACGGGTACGACATCCTGCTGCTGACCGGCGAGGAGGGTCCCGACGCGGTGCGCCGCGTCACCGGCAGCGGACTCGCCGACGCGATGATCCTCATGGACGTCGAACTCGACGACGAGCGGCTCCCCCTGCTGCGCGACACTCACCAGCCGTCCGTCCTGATCGGCCTCCCCGCCGACACCGAGGGCCTGACCTGCGTCGACTTGGACTTCCGGGCGACCGGCGCGCTGTGCGTGGAGCATCTGGCGCAGCTCGGGCACCGCGACATCGCCGTCATCGGCGAGGCCGCCGCCGTCTACGAACGGCACACCGGCTTCGCCGAGCGCACCCTCGACGGGCTGCGCTCCCGCGCGCGGGAGCTGGGACTGCGGCTGCTGCACCGGCCCTGCGAGGGCGGGTACGACGCGATGGCCGCGACGCTGGCCCGCGTCTTCGACGAACGCCCGGACACCACGGGCTTCGTCGTCCAGAACGAGTCGGCGGTGGAACCGCTGCTCGCCCTGCTGCGCCAGCAGGGCCGGGCGGTGCCGGAGGACGTGTCGGTGGTCGCGGTCTGCCCCGAGCAGGTCGCCACCCAGGCCTCGGTGCGGCTCACCTCGGTCGCGCTGCCCGCGCAGGAGATGGGGCGACGGGCCGTGGAGCAACTGGTCGCCAAGCTCGACGGGCGCGGGAGCGACGAGGTCGTGCTCCTCGCGCCGGAACTGACCGTCCGGGCCAGCTCGGGACCGGCGCCCGTCCGGCCGTAGTTCACGCCGCTCCGCGCGCGGCCGCCGGTGGTGGCCCCGGCGGAGTGAGCGCGGGGGGCCGGTCCCGGACCGGCCCCCCGCGCCGTGGCGTACCGCGGTCAGCCGCCGCTGACCGTCAGGTTGTCGGTGCGGAAGTCCAGACCGCCGGCGGACGAGGTGATCTCGTAGCCGAACTGCACGTCACCGATGGTCTCGTTGCCCATCCAGCCCTTGGTGTCCTTGATCCACTTCAGGATCGGGAGGATGTTCACCGTGCCGGAGCTGGAGTCCGAGGTGCGCAGGAACGAGAAGACCTCGTTGGCGCCGTTGTCCCCCTTGTAGACGTTCCAGGTGTGGCCGCCGAGGCTGACGGTCCCCTGCGAGGTGCCGAGGGGGCCGACGGCTCCGTTGTGGTTGACCCAGAGCATGATCTCGTAGTCGTAGTCCGTGTCCCAGATGTCGTACGACGTGTTGTACGCGCCGGACGACGGGACCGTGACGGCGTAGCTGCTGGTGAGCGAGGAGAGGGAGGAGATCGGCTTGTTGATCACCTTCTTGGCGTTCGGGTAGGACTTGATGCCCCCGGTGTTCGGGTGGTCGGCCCAGACGCCCCAGTCGGTGCCGGAGTTGGCCCACACGCACTGGCTGCCGGCGCCGGAGCCCCAGATGTTGTTGTAGAGGGTGTAGCCGTTCAGGGTGGTGTTGCCCCACTGGTCGCAGGAGTTCCAGACGGCGGCCTGGGCGGGGGCGGAGGCCAGGCCGACGGTGGCGCCGAGCGCGAGGGCCGGGGCGAGGAGAGCGGTCAGGGTGCGGGTGCGGGCGGTGCGCGTGCGTGGTGCCATGGCTTTTCCTTCCATGGGTGGGGGGAGGTGCGCTGGTGTTACCGCGCCTTGACGCTGATGACGCGGTCCTCCCCGGCGACGAGGTCGAGCGGTTCGGCGCCGGAGGGAGTCCGGAGTTCGACGCGGTGGGTCCGGTCCGGGTGCAGGACGGCCCTCGCGCCGCCGTCCGGTGTCCAGGCGAGGTCGAGCGATGCCCCGAACCTGGTGCGTACGCCCCTGAGTTCGCCCTGCCGGCAGGAGGGCGGGAGGGCGGGCAGCAGGACCAGCCGGCCGGGGGTGGACTGGACGAGCATCTCGATCAGCACGGCGGGCAGGGTGTGCGCGGCGTCCGCGTTGTAGACGTCGCGGCGGGGGTAGTGCGCGCTCATCAGGGAGGCGTGGAAGTAGTCGCCGTCGAGCACCCGGCCGAGCGCGTGGGCGACGCGGGCGCCGTCGCGGAGCCTCGCCGCGACGAGGGCGTGGTGGAGGTGCCCGTGGGCGGAGTCGTTCTCGGCGCCGCGCAGTTCGAGGGCGCGGCGGGCGGCCTCGGCGAGGTCGGGGGTGTCGTAGGGGCTGATCTCGTCGAGCGGCCAGACGCCGTAGAGGTGGCTGAGGTGGCGGTGGTCGTAGGTGTCCACCAGGCCGGGCCACGCCCATTCCGCGAGGGCGCCGTCGGCGTTGACCCGGTGGGCGGGGAGGCGGCCGGCGAGGGCGCGCAGGCGGTCGGCGTGCTCGGGGAGGCGGTCGGCGGCGGTCAGCAGGGCGTGCCGGGCGGCGGAGAGGTCCATGGCGGCGTTCAGCGCGCCCCAGCTCGCGTTCGCGGGACGGTTCTCGGGCGAGTAGGAGGGGACGACGACCAGGTGTCCGTCGTCGTCGGTCCGGGTGAGGAAGTCCTCGTAGAAGAGGGCGACTTCGGCGAGAGCGGCGGTGGTGCGCGGGTCGCGCGTGCCGTAGGTCTCGTCGTGGTCGACGAGGGGCTTGAGCAGCCAGTCGGCGCCCGCGGTCCACAGGTGCAGGGGGTACTCGCGGCTGAAGTGGTACGTGTGGCCGCTCTCGCCGTCGGTGTGCGAGGGCGCGACCGCGCCCCGGGTGCCGAAGACCGCGCGTGCGTTGTCCCGCCAGTGCGGGAGCTGGCGGTGGACCAGGGCGGCGTGGGCCCCGGTGACCTCGGGGAGCGCGGCGGCCGCTGCCGAGGCGGTCTGGAGGTTGAGGTTGGCGTTGGTGGTGAAGGCGCCGGACCAGGCGGTGTTCCAGTCGCCGGTCCACAGACCGGTGAGGCGGGGCGGGAGCAGGCCGCTCGCCGACAGCAGGTGGTAGCGGCCGGCGGCGAAGAGCCGTTCGAGGAGGGCGGCGCTGTCGGGCCGGGTGAGCAGGTCCGAGCCCGGCAGGGCGCGTTCGGCGGGGTCGGCGGCGAGGTCGAGGGTGACGCGGTCGTAGGCGGTGCGGTGGTGGGTCAGGTGCCGGGCGAGGAGGTCGTCGTACGAGCCCGCGTACGGCGCCGCGTCCAGCAGGTCGCGCAGGGCGCGGCTCTCGGCGACGGTGTCCAGCTCGCCGGTGTGGCGGTGCACCCGGGTCAGCAGCAGCACCTCGGTGGCGCCCTCGGTCAGGACGCCGGGCGGCGCGAGCCTCGTGGTGCCGCCGGTGACGGCGACGAGGGTGACGCCCGTGTAGGCGAGGTCGCTGCCTGGGTAGCGGGCGCGCAGGGTGAGCAGGGCGCCCTCGGGGGTGAGGACGGCACCGTGGCCGATGCCCAGTCCGGCGGGGGCACCGGGGAGGTGGGGGTCGAGGGACAGGTCGAGGGTGAGGTGCGGGGCGGTGACGTGCTGGACGATCACGTCGTCGGCGCGGGAGACGAAGACGCGGCTGGTCCAGCCGGCGCGGATGGCGGTCGTCTCGCCGGTGGTGAAGTCGACGGCGCGGCGGTAGGGGGCGTGGGTGTCGTCGCCGGACGGCCGGTTCAGGCGCAGCTGGAAGGCCGGGTGGAAGGGGCGTACCCATCGCAGCGGGCGGCCGTCGGTGAAGGTTTCGGCGGCCGCCGTGTCGCCGGCCAGCAGGCGGTCCTGGAGGGCGGGGAGTTCGGCGGCGAGGGCGGGTGGGCGGCGGTGCGCGTCGTCGCCGTCCGGGCGGACGAGGGTGTGGTGGGTGACGATCACCCGGTCGTTGTCCGGGTCTCCGTGCACGAGGGCGCCGTGGTGGCCGTTCCCGCTCAGGAAGGCGTCCTCCCAGCGGGCGGCGGGCTCGGGCTCCCAGGTGCCGTGGACGGGCGTGGCGTTCATGGTCCCAGCACCGCCACGCCGTAGCGGCCCAGGGTGATCCGGTCGGTCGCCTTCGTCTCCGTCAGCAGGTCGTGGTGGGTGCCCGGGAGGTCGACGGTGACCGGGTCGCGGCCGTGGTTGAGCAGGAACAGCCGGTCGCCGCGCCGGACCGCTTCGACGCCGTCCGGGAGTCCGTCGAGCACCGGACGGACGCCCGCGCCGGCGGCGACGCGGGCCAGCAGGGCGCGCAGCGCGTCCGGCTCGGGGAGCGTGGAGACGTACCAGGCGCGGCCCTTGCGCAGTACGGCCGGCAGTCCGTCGAGTTCGCCGCCCCGGTAGGCGACGGTCTCGTCGGCGGTGCCGTCGGGCTCCAGCTCCTCGGACCACAGGGTGCCGCGCAGGCCGCCCTCGCACTCGGCGCTCTCGCCCGGCCGCAGCGGCCACCACTCGTGCAGGGTGCGGATGCCGAACAGCTCGCGCAGCCGGGCGTCCATGGCACCGGGCCGTACCCGGTCGTCCTGGTCGGCGACGCCGGTCAGGAAGCCGCAGACGAGGGTGCCGCCGCCGCGGACGTAGGCGAGGAGGTTGTCGACGGCGGCGTCGGTGAGGAGGTAGAGCTGGGGGGCGACGACGAGGCGGTAGCCGGTCAGGTCGTGTCCGGGGTGCGCGAAGTCGGTGGTGAGGTGGGCCTGCCAGAGCGCGCGGTGCCAGGCGCCGAGCACGTCCGGGTAGTCGACCTCGCGGGAGGGCCGGGCCTCCTGGTCGCCGGCCCACCAGGAGTGCCAGTCGTGCAGGACGGCGACGTCGGCGTGGACCGCGCCGCCGGTGATGTGCGGGGCGATCCGGGCCAGGTCGGCGCCGAGCTGCCTCACCTCCTGGTACGTGCGTCCCCGCTCGCCCGCGTGGGAGACCATCCCGGAGTGGAACTTCTCCGCGCCCTGCCGCGACTGCCGCCACTGGAAGTGGCAGACGGCGTCGGCGCCGCGGGCCACCGCCTGCAGCGACCAGAGGCGGGCCAGGCCGCGCGGCTTGGGGTGGTTCACCGGGCGCCAGTTGACGGCCCCGGCCGCCTGTTCCATGAGCATCCACGGGCCGCGTGCCTGGGAGCGGGTCATGTCCTGGACGAGGGCGCCGTGCTGGGCGGCGAACGGGTCGCGCGGGTCGGGGTAGAGGTCGACGGAGACGACGTCCTCCTCCTCGGCCCAGCGCCAGGCGTCCTGACCCGACCACAGCGGCATGAAGTTGGTGGTGACCGGGAGGTGCGGGGTGTGGCGGCGGACGATGTCGCGCTCGGCGGTGCAGCACTCCAGGAGCATGTCGGAGGTGAAGCGCCGGAAGTCCAGCACCTGGGCCGGGTTCTTGAGGTAGTGGGTGCGGCGGGCCGGCAGGATCTCCGCCCAGTCGCCGTAGCCCTGGCTCCAGAAGGCGGTGCCCCAGGCCGCGTTGAGGGCGTCGAGGGTGCCGTAGCGGTCCTGGAGCCAGCGGCGGAAGCGGGCGGCGGCCTCGTCGCCGTGGTCGTGGGTGCAGTACTCGTTGTTGATGTGCCACATGAGGAGGGCCGGGTGGCGGGCGTAGCGGGCGGCCAGGGCCTCGGTGACGGCGGCGGCGTGGCGGCGGTAGACGGTGCTGGAGTGCGAGAAGTGCTGCCGGCCGCCCCACCACTCGGTGCGTCCGTCCTCGTCGCGGGGCAGGGTGTCGGGGTGGAGCCGGCCGAGCCACGGCGGGGGCGAGGCGGTGGGGGTGGCGAGGACGACGCCGATGCCGTTGGTGTGCATCAGGTCCATGAGCCGGTCCAGCCAGGCGAAGTCGTGGACGCCGGGGCGTGGTTCGAGCTTCGACCAGGAGAAGACGCCGAGGGTGACGGAGTTGACGCCGGCGGCCTTCATCAGGCGTACGTCCTCGGGCCAGGTCTCCTCGGGCCACTGCTCGGGGTTGTAGTCGCCGCCGTAGAGGATGCGCCCGCCGGTGGCGTCGGACAGGTTCGGCATCAGCCCTTCACCGCCCCGGTGAGCATGCCCTTCCTGAAGTGGCGCTGGACGAACGGCGACAGGACGGCGACCGGCAGCAGGGCCATGACCATGACGGCCATCTGCACGGCGAGGCCGGACAGTTCACCGGTCTTGATGGCCTGGCCGAGGCCGACCGGCGCCTCCTGCTTCTGCACCAGCTGGATCATGACGTTCTGCAGGGGCAGCATGTCCTGGTCGTTGAGGTACAGGGAGGCGTTGAACCAGGCGCTCCAGTAGCCGACGGCGTAGAACAGCGTGATCACCGCGACGACCGCGCGGGACAGCGGCAGCACGATCTGCCACAGGATGCGCAGGTCACCGGCGCCGTCGATGCGGGCGCTGTCGACGAGTTCCTGGGAGATGCCCATGAAGAAGCCGCGCAGCACGAGGATGTTGAAGACGCTGATCGCGCTGGGGAGGATCAGCGCGAGGTAGCTGTCGGTCAGGCCGAGGGACTGCACCAGCAGGTAGGTGGGGATGAGACCGGCGCTGAAGAACATCGTGGCGAGCAGCACCATGAGGATCCAGCGGTGGGCGAGGGAGCCGCTGCGGGAGAGCCCGTAGGCGCACAGCACGGACACCGCCATGGAGAACAGGGTGCCGACGAGCGTGACGCCGACGCTGACGAGCGCGGCGCGGGTGACCTGTCCGCCGCTGAGCAGTTCCCGGTAGGCGACGAAGGTGAGGTCCTTGGGGATCATCACCAGGCCGCCGGCCTCGTCGATGGACTTGCGGGTGGACAGGCTGGTGACGATCACGATCCACAGCGGGAACAGGATGCCCATACAGGCCAGGACCAGCACGAGGCCCTTGCCGGCGAGCCCGGCCCGGCCGGGTTTCTCCTCCCACACGGGGCGGGGCGGGGCCGCCCACCGGCGGGGCGGGCGCACGGGGGTGCCGGCCGCACGGGTCGCTGTCGTTTCCTGCACGGCGGTCACTTCTTGTACACCCCTTGCTCGCCCATGAGGTGGGCCACCTTGTTGGCCGCGAGGACCAGGCCGAGACCGATGACGCCCTTGACGAGGCCGGCGGCGGCCGCGTAGCCGAAGTCCTGGTTGCGTACGCCGTTCCACCACACGAAGGTGTCCAGGACCTCCGCGGCACCCGGTCCGACCGCGCCGCGTTGCAGGAGGATCTGTTCGAACCCGACGGTCAGCGCGTCGCCGACGCGGAGCACCAGCAGCAGGGCGACGACCGGCCGCAGGGCGGGCAGGGTGACGTGCCACATGCGGCGCCAGCGGTTCGCGCCGTCCATCGCGGCCGCCTCGTACAGGTCGGGGCTGACCGAGGCGAGGGCGGCGAGGAAGACGATGATCCCCCATCCGGCGTCCTTCCACACGCTCTGCGCGGTGATCAGGAACTTGAAGGTGTCGGGGTCGGTCATGATGTCGAGCCCGTCGTACCCGTGCTGCCGCAGCAGCTGGGAGAGGAGCCCGGCCCCGCCGAGGAGCTGCTGGAAGACGGCGACGACCAGCACCCACGAGAAGAAGTGCGGCAGGTAGAGGATGGCCTGCGAGACCGCCCGCACCCGGGGCCTGACCACGCTGTTGATGAGCAGCGCGAGCAGGATCGGGATGGGGAAGTACAGCAGGAGCTGGAGGACGAAGAGCACGAGGGTGTTCCGGACCGCGTTCCAGAAGGCGGAGTCCTCGAAGATCCGCTGGAAGTTCTCCAGGCCCACCCACGGGCTGTGCAGGACGGAGACGACGCCGTTGTCGCTGAGGTAGGGGTCGTACTCCTGGAAGGCGACGACGTTGCCGAGGATCGGTACGTAGTTGAAGACCAGGAGCAGCACGACGGCCGGCAGGGTCATCAGCAGCAGCACACGGTCGCGCCGGAACCTCAGCCGCAGGCTCAGCTTCCCGGTGGGCGGCCTGTCCGGGGCGCCCGTGCCGCCGCCGTGCGCCTTCGGGGGCCTCTTCTTGACTTCTTCGGCCTCGGTGTCGGTCCGAGGCACCGTGCTGTGGGACACGGCGGTTCTCCTTGCCTCGGTACCTGGTCAGCCGGCCGCCGAACCGTTCTCGTCGAGGATCTTCCGGTACCAGTCGCGGAGCTTGTCCCCGCCCTTGCTCTTCCAGTCGGAGACGGCCTGCTGCACGTCGCCGATCTTCTTGCGGCCGCGGACGACGTCGTCCTCCAGCTGCTCGAAGTCGTTGGAGAGGTTGGTCCAGCGGGCCGGCTCGGTGATCTGCATGCCGTAGAACGCGGGCTTCCTCGTGACGGCGCCCATGCGCTGCTGCCACTCGACCTGTCCCTTGGCGACCTCGGGGAAGTCGGGGTGGGCGATGGTCGCGGCGGGGCTCGCCACCATGACGTAGGCGTTCATCACGTCGATGTTGCCCTGGTCGGTCTTGGTGGGCACGCCGTCCTCGACGGTGTAGTGGGTGCCCTCCACGCCGTAGTTGGTGGCCATGTACTCCTTGGTGCCGTACGGCGCGGCGGTGACGTTGGCGACGGCCAGCACGTCGCGGATCACGGCCTCGGACGCCTTCTTGTTGACGAAGGCGAAGATGCCCGCCGGGTTCTGCGCCCACAGGGTGGGGGCGCCGCCGTCGTGGCCCCAGATGTCCATGCCCCAGATCTCGAACTCGGGGTTCTGGGTCGCCTGTTCGGCGGTGCGGCTCCACCACTGGGAGGAGTCCTGGTTGTAGATCAGGAACTCGCCGGCGGCGAACTTCGGGCCGGGGTCGGCGGCGTTGGACTTGCCGAGCTCGGCGTCGGGGTGGACGACGCCGGCGGCGAACAGCTTGCGCGTCCACTCCAGGGCCTCGAGGTACTCGTCGGTCTCGATACGGTGGACCAGCTTGCCGTCGACCTCGTTCCAGCCGAGGGACTTCTCGTTGCCGGAGAGCACGCCGAAGGCGTTGAACGCGGTCCACTTCATGTCCAGGCAGGCCCAGCGCTTGGCCCTGGCGTTGGTGGCGTCCTTGGCCAGGGCCATGAACTCGTCGCACGAGCGGGGGACTTCGTAGCCCTGCTTCTCGAAGACGTCCCGGCGGTAGAGCGGGACGATGCCGGTGACGTACGAGGACGGCATGGGCAGGCCGCGCAGCTTGCCGCCGAAGATGGACCGCTGCCAGGCGTCGGTGGGGATCGCGGCGAGGTTCGGGTACTCCTTGACCGCGTCGCCGGAGAGGTAGGGGCCGAGGTCGGCGAACTTGCCGATGATGGCGCTGGGGATCTTGCCGGTCATGTTCCAGCCGGGCACGACCACCACGTCGGGCACCTCGCTGGAGGCGAGGACGGCGCCGAGCTTCTGGTCGTAGGTGTTGCCGTCCTGGTTCTGCCAGACCACGTCGACGCCGATGAGGTCGTTCATCGCCTTGTAGTAGGCGTTGTCCTCCTTGGGCGGCGAACCCCAGAACGGCGACATGACGGTGACCTCGCCGCCCTTGCCGAGCTTCTTGGGCACCGAGGTCTTCAGGCCGGCCAGGTCCAGCTTGCCGGTGAAGCCGACCGCGGATCCGTTCTTGCCGGGGATGTCGGGTGTGACCACGTTGCTCGCCACGTAGGCCGGAAGGATCTTCTTGGCGTCCTTGCCCGACGTGGTGCCGTCGCGCGAGCCTCCGTCGGAGCCGCCGCAGGCGGTCAGCAGCGGCACCCCTCCGGCCACCGCTGCGGTGGCGACCGCGGTGGAGGCGAGGAAACTTCTCCGGCTGGGGCCGGAGGCGGCGTTCGGCGTCATTTGCGTCAACCCTTCGTGCCTTCGTGGCGCACCGGGACACCCGACGGCGGCCGTCGGGTGCGGTGTCTTGAGAGAACTGGGACCAGTTCGTGTCGAAGCGCTTCGATGTTGCAGCGAGGTTAAGTTAACCCCTCGGGGGGCACAAGAGCCGTTCCCAAGATTCCTGCCCGGCGCCGCCGCAACGGGACTTGGCCGGGCATCCGTTCTCCACGTTGCAATGCGGCACGGGTTGGGTCGCGAACCCCCGCAGCGTCTTGACACCCGCCGGGGCCTGCACAGAGCATCGAAGCGCTTCGACGTCCTGCCCGCTCCATCCCGAGGGGACCTCCACGTGACCGCACCCACGCCGCCGTTCCGTGATCCGCACCTGCCGTTCACGAAGCGCGTCGACGACCTGATGTCGCGGCTCACGCTCGACGAGAAGACCGCCTTCCTGCACCAGTTCGCGCCCGCGGTCGAGCGGCTCGGCATCGCGGCCTTCCGCACCGGCCAGGAGGCGCTGCACGGTGTGGCCTGGATGGGTCCGGCGACCGTGTTCCCGCAGGCCGTGGGACTGGGTGCCACCTGGAACGAGGACCTGGTGCGCCGCGTCGGCGAGGCGGTGTCCAAGGAGGCCCGGGCGATGCGCGCGCGGGACGAACGCGTCGGTCTCAACGTCTGGTCCCCGACCGTGAACCTGCTGCGCCACCCCCTGTGGGGCCGCAACGAGGAGGGTTACTCCGAGGACCCGGGGCTGACCTCGGCCATCGCCACCGCGTACACCCGGGGACTGCGCGGCGACCACCCGGTGTACTGGCGCACCGCGCCCGTCCTCAAGCACTGGCTCGCGCACAACAACGAGACCGACCGGGACACCTCCTCGTCCTCGGTCCGTCCGCGCGTCCTCAACGAGTACGACCTGCGGGCCTTCCGCGAGACGGTCGAGGCGGGCGCGGTGGCCGGGGTGATGCCGGCCTACAACCTGGTCAACGGCCGTCCCAACCACGTCTCCCCCCACCTCGGGCGGCACCTGCGCGCCTGGACGGAGGAGGAGCTCCTGGTCTGCTCGGACGCGGGCGCCCCCTCCAACCTGGTCGACTCGGAGCACTACTTCGACACCCACGAGGAGGCCACCGCCGCCGCGCTGCGGGCGGGGGTGGACAGCTTCACCGACCACGGCACCGACTCCTCGAAGATCGTCGCGCGGGTCCGGGGCGCCCTGGAGCAGGGCCTGCTGACGGAGGCGGACGTGGACGCGGCCGTGCGGCGGCAGTTGTCGGTGCGTTTCCGGCTCGGCGAGTTCGACGCCGGGCACGACCCGTACGCGGTGGCGGCGGACGGTGCCGCGGACTTCGACACGCCGGAACACCGGGCGCTCGCGCAGGAGGCGGCCGAACAGGCGGTGGTCCTGCTCAAGAACGACGGCGTGCTGCCCCTGGCCGCCGACACGCGCGTCGCCGTCGTCGGGCTGCTCGCCGACGAGTGCAAGCTCGACTGGTACAGCGGCACGCTCATCCACCGCTCGACCCCGCTGGAGGGCCTGTACGAGCGGTTCGGCGCCGACCGGGTGACCTTCGCGGAGGGCGTGGACCGGGTCAGGCTGCGCACGGCCGACGGTTCGTTCCTGCACGTCCTGCCGTCGGACGACGCACCCGCCGGCGCGCGCGGCACGGAGGGCGCCCTCGACCCGGCCCTGCTCGCCGGCCGCACCGACCTGCCGCCCCTGACCACCGACGCCGTCGGCACCGAACTGGCGCTCGTCGACTGGGGCGAGGGCGTGCTGACCCTGCGCGCGCCCGACGGACGCTACCTGTCCGTCGCCGGGGACGGCTTCGTGCGCGCCTCCGCCGACCAGCCCGGCGGCTGGGTCGTCCAGGAGACCTTCCGGCTGGAACCCCATGGGAACGGTCACCTCCTCAGGCACACGGGAACGGGTCGCCTCGTCCAGGTCGCCGCCGACGGCGTGAAGGTTGCCGACGCCTCGCACGACGCGGACCCCGAGGTCTTCGGGCTGGTCGTCGCCGAGCGCGGCGAGGACGCGGTGACGCGGGCGGCGGCCGGGGCGGACGTGGTCGTGGTGGTCGCGGGCAACGACCCGCACATCAACGGCCGCGAGACCGAGGACCGTACGACGCTGCGGCTGCCCGGCCACCAGGAGCGGCTGCTGCGCGCGGCCCGCGCCGCCAACCCGGCGACCGTCCTCGCGCTGGTGTCCGCCTACCCGTACGCGGTCGACGTCCGCACACTCCCGGCGGTGCTGTGGAGCGCGCACGGCGGCCAGGCGACCGGCACCGCGCTGGCCCGGGTCCTGGCCGGGGACGTCTCCCCGGCGGGCCGGCTCCCGCAGACCTGGTACGCGGACGACGCCGACCTGCCGGATCTCCTCGACTACGACGTGATCGGCGGCCGCCAGACCTACCTGTACTTCGAGGGAACGCCGCTGTTCCCGTTCGGGCACGGCCTGTCCTACGCGTCCTTCGGGTACACGGACCTGACGGCACGGGTGCGGGAGGGGGCGGTGTCCGTGTCCTTCACGGTCGTCAACACCGGTCAGGCGGCCGCCGACGAGGTGGCCCAGCTCTACGTCCGCGCCGCCGAGCCGTCGGTGCCGCGCCCGCGCCGGGAGCTGCTGGCCCACCGCCGGTTCGCCCTGGCCCCGGGCGCCTCGGCCCGGGTCTCCTTCGAGGTCCCGCCGTCCGCCCTGGCGTTCTGGGACGTGGCGCACGGCCGGTGGCGGCTGGAGCCGGGCCCGTACGACCTGCTGGTGGGTGCCTCCAGCGAGGACGTGCGCCTGTCGGCGACCGTCGACATCGACGGCGAGCCCGCCGCACCGCGCCCGGTCGGCGAACGCGGCCTGGAGGCGGCCGACTTCGACGAGCAGAGCGGCACGGAGATCGTCGACCGGACGAGGACGGTGGGCGACGCGGTGACCCCGGCGGCCGGAGGAACCGGCGAACTGCTCTACCGTGCCTGCGACTTCGGCAGCGGTGTGCGGCGGGTGACCGTGTCGGTCGCGGGCGGCGGAACGGTCGAGGTGGCCCTCGACGGGGGCCCGTGGGCGGCGGCGCTGTCACCTGCCGAGCCGACCGCGGGGCCGTACGACTACGTGGAGCTGGACGGAGCCCTCGCCGCCGAGGGCGTCCACGATCTCCGCGTCAGGCTGCGCGGCTCACTGCGGCTCGCGCACGTCGGCTTCTCCGGTTGAGGGTCCGGAGACGGCCGGCACCGGACGGGGTCCGGCACCGGTGGCGGAGCTACCGGTGCCGGACCCCCGACTCGCGGCCCGCCCTGACCAGGCCCAGTTCGTAGGCGACGATCACCGCCTGGGCGCGGTCACGCAGTTCCAGCTTGGCGAAGAGCCGGTTGATGTGGGTCTTCACGGTGTGGTCGGTGATGGTGAGACGCCCCGCGATCTCCGCGTTGGACAGGCCACGCGCGATCAGGGTCAGCACCTCCGTCTCCCGGGCCGTGAGGTCACCGGCCGCGGGGACGGGCAGCCGTGAGCCGCGCGCGTGCACGAACTCGGCGATCAGGCGCTTGGTGATCTCGGGCGACAGCAGTGCGTTGCCGCTTGCCACCACCCGTACCGCGTGCAGCAGTTCGGGGAACGTGGCGTCCTTGAGCAGGAAGCCGCCCGCCCCGGCCGCGAGCGCGTCGTACACGTACTCGTCGAGGCCGAAGGTCGTCAGCATCAGCACCTTGGTGGCGCCCGCGGACGCGGCCAGGATCTCCCGGGCCGCGTCGATGCCGTTCTTGTGCGGCATGCGGATGTCGAGGAGCGCCAGGTCGGGGCGGGTCTCACGGGCGGCCAGCACCGCCCGCGCCCCGTCCTCCGCCTCGGCGACGACCTCGATGTCCTCCTGGGTGTTCAGGAGGTTCACGAACCCGGTGCGGACGACCGCCTGGTCGTCGGCGACCAGTGCCCTGATCACGCGCGGCTCCCTCCCTCGTTCCACACGGCCCGTCCACTCCCCCACGGAAGCTCCGCCTCCACCAGGAAGCCGCCGTCCGGTCCCGCCCCCGCGCTGAGCCGGCCCCCGACCAGGGCGGCCCGCTCCCGCATGCCGGTCAGCCCGTGGCCCGTACCCGGTCCGGAGCCGGGGGCCGCGACGGGGACGGCGTCCGGACCGGAGCCCTGTCCGGTGCCCGTCCCGGCCCCCGGGCCGTCGTCGCGGACGCGGAGGGTGAGCATCCGGTCGGTGCCGTAGTCGACCTCCACCACGGTACGGGCGCCGGGGGCGTGCTTGCGGGCGTTGGTCAGCGCCTCCTGCGCGATCCGGTAGGCGGACAGCTCCCACGCGGCGGGCAGCGCCACCCGCTCCCCGGTGATCCGCAGCTCGGCCGTACCGCCCACCGCCCGGTGCTGCTCGACCAGTTCGGCCAGGTGGTCCAGGGTCGGCTGCGGGGCGGTGAGCGCGGCTTGGCCGGTGTCGCCCTGGGGCGTGCGCAGGACGCCGAGCAGGCGGCGCAGTTCGGCCATCGAGGAGCGCGCGGTGCCGGCGATCTGCTGGAAGCCGTCGCGGGCCTCGGGTGTGAGTCCGGGGGTGGTGTACGTGGCGCTCTCGGCCTGTACGGCGATCATCGACACCGAGTGGGAGACGATGTCGTGCAGTTCGCGGGCGATCGCGGCGCGCTCGGCCTCGGCGGCCTGCTGCCGTTCCATGGCTATCAACTTGGCCTGTGCCAGGCTCCGTTCGGTGCGCGTCTCCTCCCGGGAGCGGACCGCGTCGCCCATCATCACCGCTCCGAAGACGACCACGGTCAGCAGGAACGACTCGGCGAACAGGCTCAGCGACCCCTTCTCCCACAGCGCGGGCACCGGCAGGTCCATCCGCGACCAGGTGTTGATGTGCACCAGGTTCACGCACAGCGCGCCGAGTGCGCCGCCCGCGACGGTGAGGGCCGGGTGCAGTACACGGTTGCGGCCCAGGGAGTAGCAGCCGGTCAGTCCGCTCACCATGATCGAGACGTACAGGTTGACGTCCCCGGCGAAGGCGATCAGTCCCGCCGCTACGGTGAGCATCGCGACGGGCGGGAAGGAACGCCGCCACATCAGCGAGGCGGCGGACACCAGCACCCCGACCGTGGTCGTGACGCCGCCCGGAATGGCGATCAGCTCCACCACCGCGCCCGCCGTCACGGCGCCGCCGGTGATCCAGGGGTAGGCGGGCGCCGCGATCCGGTCGCGCAGCCGCTGTTGGGGCGACGTACTCATGCCCCCATGATCCCGGCCGGGGCGAGGAAGCGCGTCACCGCTCGGGTGGAGTCCGGGACCGGATGTCGTACCACGGGTT
Organism: Streptomyces sp. NPDC093065; assembly: GCF_044754585.1. Lineage (NCBI taxonomy): Bacteria > Bacillati > Actinomycetota > Actinomycetes > Kitasatosporales > Streptomycetaceae > Streptomyces > Streptomyces sp. NPDC093065. The sequence goes on from NZ_JBIVPJ010000010.1 coordinate 20,538, forward strand.
GAGTCCCGGGTGCGGAGCCTCGGTTGACGCCCTTCGGCCTGCGGATTCCTAGCGTCGACGGACATGAGGAAGACCTTTGGGGAGCGGGTCGCCGGGTACGCCCGGTGGCCCGTCGAACGGATCGCGTGGGCCGGGTGCGCGGTGGTGGCGACGGGCTTCGCGCTGGTGTCCGACCTGGCGACGCACCGGATGTGGGGATGGTCGGCCGGGGCGGGGTACGCGCTCGCGGCGTTCCTGTCCTCGGGGCCCGCTCAGCGCCGGGCGGCTCGCGCGGTCGCGGTGGCGGGGGCCGTCGTACTGCCGCTCGTCAGCCTGGTGGCGGCGGGGCTCGGGCAGTCGGAGGTCGCCGTGGTCGAACGGTCGGGGCGGCTGCTGGCCGCCACCGGGAGCCCGTACGTCACGACTCCCTCGGCCGTGGGCGACTTCAATCCCTATCTGCCGGGGATGGCGCTCTTCGGCGTCCTGCCGGGCGACCCGCGCTGGTGGCTGGGCGGCGCGTTCGTCGCGTCCCTGGCCGCCGCGGGACTGCGCCGCGCCGGGCCGCTGCTCGCCTGCCCCCTGGTCGCGCTGCCCCTCGCGGTGGGCGGCGTCGACCTGCCGGTGGCCGGCCTGATCTGCCTCGGCCTCGCACTGGCCGGGCGGGGCCGTCCGGGGCGGGCCGGTCTCGCGCTCGGGGCCGCCGCCGCCCTCAAGTGGACCGCCTGGCCCGCGCTGCCGGTGGCGCTGGCCCTGGTCGCCGTACGCCAGGGCGGCCGGCCCGCGTTGCGGTGCGCGGGCGTGGGCCTTGGCACCGGGACGGCCGTGGTCCTGCCCTTCGCGCTCACCGATCCCGCCGGCTTCTTCCGCAACGTCGTGGCCTTCCCGTTCGGGCTCACCGCCACCGCCTCGCCCGCCGGCAGTCCGCTGCCCGGTCATCTGCTCGCGGCTCACGTCCCCGGCGGCACGCTGATCGCGCTGGCGCTCCTCGCGGCCGGCGCGCTGCTGATCGGTGCCTCGCTCGCGGTGCGCCCCCCGGACACGCTGCGGGCGGCGGCCGGACGGCTCGCGCTGGGCCTCGGCCTGGCGACGGCCCTGATGCCGGCGACGCGCTTCGGCTACCTGGTCTACCCGCTGGTCCTGGCCGCGCTGGCGCACGGTACGGCGCACCGCGCCCCCGAGGTCACCGACCATCCCGTCGAGAGGACGTCCGCATGACGAGCGACACCCGCGCCCGGCCCCGCACACTGATCGTCGCCAACGACTTCCCGCCCCGGCAGGGCGGCATCGAGACCTTCGTCCGGGAACTGGCCGACCGCTTCCCGCCCGACGAGGTGGTCGTCCTCACCTCCGCGCCGCCCGCCGCGGCGGAGCCCGGCGAGCCCCGCCCGTACCCGGTGGTCCGGCATCCGGCCCGCACGCTTCTGCCGACTCCCCGCGCGACCGCGCACGCCGCGGCGGTGGCCCGCCGCTACGGCTGCGACCGGGTGTGGTTCGGCGCGGCCGCGCCCCTCGCGCTGATGGCGGGACGGCTGCGGCGCACGGCGGGGATCCGCACCGCGGTGGCCACGACCCACGGCCACGAGGTGTGGTGGGCCCGCACCCCGGGCGCCCGGGGCCTGTTGCGCCGCATCGGCACCGAGGTGGACGCGCTGACCTGGCTGGGCGAAGGCACCCGGGGTCCGATCGAGGCGGCCCTCGCCCCCGGCACCCGCACCGCCCGCCTGGTCCCCGGCGTGGACACCGGGGCCTTCCACCCGGCCGTCGACGGCAACCCGGTCAGGACGAGGTACGGCCTGGGTCACCGCCCCGTGGTCCTGTGCGCGTCCAGGCTGGTCCCGCGCAAGGGCCAGGACACCCTGATCAGGGCGCTGCCCTGGGTGCGCAGAGCGGTCCCCGACGCCGTGCTGCTCCTGGTGGGCGACGGCCCCTGCGCGTCCCGCCTGCGTCAACTGGCCCTGCGCGAGGGCGTCATGGACTCGGTCTTCTTCACCGGCGGCCACCCCCACCACGCGCTGCCGTCCTTCTACGCCGCCGCCGACGTCTTCGCCATGCCCTGCCGCACCCGCAGGGCCGGACTGGAGGTGGAGGGTCTGGGGATCGTGTACCTGGAGGCCGCCGCGTCCGGTCTGCCGGTGGTCGCGGGCGACTCGGGCGGCGCGCCCGACGCGGTGCGGGACGGCGAGACGGGGCACGTCGTCGACGGCCGCTCGGTAGCGGCGACGGCGGACCGGCTGATCCGCCTCCTGCGCGCTCCCCGGCCGGCCCGCGCCATGGGCGACAGGGGCCGCCACTGGGTGCGTACGGCGTGGTCGTGGGACCGCTCGTACGCGACGCTGCGCGACCTGCTGGACGGACGTACGGCGGGCTGCCGCACAGCGGGACTCGGGACCCCGCCCCCACACCGGCCGCCCGCACACCGGCCGACGGCCCCCGGACCGACGCCGCCCCGCACCTGACCGCCCGCCCCGGCTGCCCGGCCGGCGGCCGCGTCCTGGCGGTCACCGGCGCCGAGCCGCCTCCCGGGACGTACGTGTCCGGACGGTTCACCGGCTCGGCGCCGGGCGGAACGAGGAGTCAGAGCGCGAGCCCCGTGAGGACCAGTACCCGCTCGTAGGTGTAGTCGTCCATCGCGAACCGCACGCCCTCGCGGCCCACGCCGGACTGCTTGGCGCCGCCGTACGGCATCTGGTCGGCGCGGTAGGAGGGGACGTCGCCGATGACGACGCCGCCGACCTCCAGGGCGCGGTGGGCGCGGAAGGCGGCCTGGAGGTCGTGGGTGAACACGCCTGCCTGGAGGCCGTACTTGGACTCGTTGACGGCGGCGAACGCCTCGGCCTCGCCGGTCACCTTCTGCACGCTCAGGACGGGGCCGAAGACCTCCTCGTGGGCGAGGGTGGTGTCGGCGGGCAGGTCGGTCAGGACGGTCGGGGCGTAGGAGGCGCCGTCGCGCTTGCCGCCGGTGAGGAGCCTGGCGCCCGCGGTGACGGCCTCCTCGACCCAGGACTCCACGCGCTCGGCGGCGGCCTCGCTGACCAGCGGGCCGACGTCGGTCGCGTCGTCGTTCGGGTCACCGGTGACCTGGGCCTCGACGGCGGCGACGACGCGGGGCAGCAGGCGGTCGTAGACGGCGGCGTCGGCGATGACGCGCTGCACGGAGATGCAGGACTGGCCGCCCTGGTAGTTGGAGAAGGTCGCGATGCGCGCCGCGGCCCGGTCCAGGTCCTCGTCGCTCGCCCAGTCGGCGAGGACGACGGCCGCGCCGTTGCCGCCCAGCTCCAGCGTGCAGTGCTTGCGGGGCACCGAGTCCATGATCGCGTAGCCGACGGTCTCGGAGCCGGTGAAGGAGATGACCGGGAGGCGCTCGTCCTGGACGAGGGCGGGCATGCGGTCGTTGGGGACCGGGAGGATGCTCCAGGAGCCGGCGGGCAGGTCGGTCTCGCCGAGGAGTTCGCCGAGGATCAGGCCGGACAGGGGGGTGGCGGGGGCCGGCTTCAGGATGATGGGGGCGCCTGCCGCGATCGCGGGGGCGATCTTGTGGGCGCAGAGGTTCAGCGGGAAGTTGAAGGGCGCGATGCCGAGGACGACGCCCTTGGGGAAGCGGCGGGTGAGGGCGAGGCGGCCCTGGCCGCCGGCGTCGGTGTCGAGGCGCTGGGCCTCGCCGCCGTTGAAACGGCGGGCCTCCTCGGCGGCGAAGCGGAAGACGGAGACCGCGCGGCCGACCTCGCCGCGGGCCCACTTGACCGGCTTGCCGTTCTCGGCGGAGATCAGGCGGGCGATCTCCTCCGTGCGCTCCACCAGGCGGCGGCTGACGTGGTCGAGGGCGGCGGCGCGGGTGTGGGCGGGGGTGGCGGCGAAGTCCTCGCGGACGGCGTACGCGGCGGCCACGGCCTCCTCGACCTGGGCGTCGGTGGGCAGGCTCACCGTGCCGACGGTGGTGCCGTCCCAAGGAGAGGTGACGTCGAAGCCGGACTCGCCGGTGGCCTGGCGGCCGGCGAGCCAGAAGGCGTGGGTGGAAGTCATTGTCGGGTCCCGGCCCTTCCGCGTTGGGGGTGTTGGTGGTGGTGGCGATGCGGGTGCGGGTCCACGGTAGGGCGGGGTGGGGTGGGGGGCGTTTGTCCGGGGTGTAGTGGTGGGGGTGGGGTGTTCGACGTGGTGGCCAGGTGCGGGAGGGGTGGGTCCCGGGAGGGGTTTCGCCCCCGCCCCCTTCCCTTCCCGTCCCTGGGGGCTGCCGCCCCCAGACCCCCGCTTTCGGCCTGGACGGCCTCGTCCTCAAACGCCGGACGGGCTCACTCGGGGCCCGTTGCCTTCAGGGCCAGCCACAGCTCCATGCGGACGTCCGGGTCGTCCAGGGAGCGGCCGAGGATCTCCTCCACGCGGCGCATCCGGTAGCGCAGGGTGTGGCGGTGGACGCCGAGGTCGGCGGCGGCCGCGTCCCACTGGCCGTGGCGGGAGAGCCAGGCGCGCACGGAGGCGACCAGGTCGCCGCGGCCGGTGGCGTCGTGGTCGCGCAGTGCCCGCAGGAGGCCGTCGGCGAAGGCGCGGACCGCGTCGTCGGCGAGGAGCGGCAGGACGGAGCCGGCCGCCAGGTGTTCGTGCTCGACGCAGACGCGGCCGCGCCGGCGGGCCACCGACAGGGCCTGTTCGGCCTGTTTGTAGGCGGCGGACGCGGCGATCGGCCCGGACGGTGCCGACAGGCCGACGACCAGGCTCTCGTCGTCGCCGCCCGCGAGGGACTCGGACGCCGGGCGGGCGGCCTCCAGGGCGGACGCGTACTCCACGCAGGCGGCGACGGCCGCGCCCCCGTCGGTGGCCAGCGCCACCAGGCGTTCGCCCTCCGGGACGACCAGCACCGCCTCGCCGGAGCGGGCGGCCGCGGACTCCACGATCTCCGTGAGGGTGCCGAGGGGGTCCCCGCCGGTGTCGCCGCCCGGGTCTCCTGCGGACTGGGCGGTGCCCAGGGCCCTGCTCCTCCCCGCCGACTCCGCGACGACGATCCGGAACGGCGCGTCCAGCAGGCCGCCGTACAGGCTGCCGGCGACCGTGCGCGCGTGGTCGGGCTCGCCGGCCAGCAGCATGCGCAGTACGGCCGCGTCGATGCGGAGCCCCGCCTCGTGCAGGGAGCGGGAGCGTTCCGTGGTGAGGGTCAGCAGGGCGATGGCGGAGTGGACGGCGTACCGCTCTGCGGTGCCGAGGGCGGCGGCCGTGCCGACGGCGAGAGCCGAACGGGGCCTGCGGGAGGTGCCCAGGGAGTGCAGCTCGACCCGGTCGGCGTTTTCGGCGTTCTCGGCGTCCCCCCTGCCTCCGACCACGGAGGAGGCCGGCGCGGGACGCTCGCGCAGCCGTTGCACGTCCGCGGTGAGCCGTGCCGCCCTGCGTCCCGCCCACTCCGGCGCGGTGGCGACGACGGCGCCCGAGGCGTCGTACAGCGCCGCCCAGCCGTCGACCTGCGCGGCGAGCGCCGCCAGCAGGCCCTCCGGGCCGTCGGTCAGGGTCCGCCGGGTCAGCTCGCGCTGGGCGGCGAAGCCGGCGGTGACCGCACGGTACTGGTCGGCGGCGATGGCGGCGGAGACGGCCTTGCTGATGGCGAGGAAGGGGGTGCGGCGCGGCACCTCCAGGAGCGGGAGCCCTTCCTCCCGGGCCGCTTCCACCAGGGCCTGGGGGATGTTGTCGTAGTTGACCCCGACGGCGAACCCGAGGCCCACCACTCCCGCGCCCACCAGCCGCTTCACGTACCGGCGCATCACCTCCGGGTCCTCGGCGTCGAGCTTGAGGGCGGTGATCAGCAGAAGTTCCCCGCCCTCCATGTAGGGCACGGGGTCGGCGAGTTCGCTGGCGTGCGCCCAGCGCACCGGCACGTCGAGGCGGTCCTGGCCGGCGCGCACGGTCAGCTTGAGCGCCGAGTGGTGGACGAGCGAGGCGAGCGTCGGGGGCATGGGGCCTTGGCCTTCGGGTCTGCGTCAGGGCGTGAGGCTGTCGCGGGGGCGGTGTGGAGTCTCCGTGATCTTTTGGCCGCGGCGTATGAACGGCCTGTGTCGATTCTGCCTCACTGTACGGTCCCCGGTGCCCGCCCGGGGCCGCACGCCTCACCCGCGCAGATCGACCAGGAGCGGCGGCGCGTGTTCCCCCTCGACGCTGGTCAGCGACAGCACGGCGTGCCCGGCAGGCACGGCGTGCGCCAGTTCGGAGGCCGACCAGCGTTCCCGCTCGACCTGCTTGACGGTCACGGCGTCCGTGGTCACCGCCTTGCCCGTCACCAGCTTGCGCACCGAGTGGATGAAGCGCGTCATCGGCTGATCGGCGAAGACCGTGTGCTTGGCGACCTCCGTCGTCTCCACCCACTCGGTGCCCCAGGCCTGTGCGAACCGACTGCCGTCCCAGGTGGAGACGCCGCAGAAGGCCATGTGGCAGCCCACGGCGCCGAACAGCGGGCCGTGCAGCGCCTCGGGAACGTCGCCGACGGCCCGCAGGGCGAGCAGGACCCCCGCGTTTCGCGAGCGCAGTCGCTGGATCCGGCGCACGGACTCCGGGGTGACCGTGCCCGTCGCGTCGTCCAGGACCAGGCAGGCGAAGTGCTCGCGCCGACCCTGCCCGACGACGGCGTGGAACTGCGCGAGGACCAGCCGGGTGATCAGCCGGGAGGCCTCGTCGTGTCCTCGCTCCGGGACGTCGATCCGGACCCGCAGCGGGTGGTGGGCGATCGCCCGCATGGAGAACGCCCGGGCGCGGTCGCGGCCGCCGAAGAAGTCGGCGAACGCCGGCCGGTTCAGCAGCGCCAGCCGGTCGGCCAGGGCCCGCCCGGCGTCACCGGGTGCGCCGGTGTTCCGCACGCGCGTGTCGAGTTCGCGGCGCATGACGTCGTTTCCGCTCGCCGCGAGGGCCTCGCCCAGCCGGGTCAGTGCCGTCTCCTCGCCCTCCAGCAGCGCGTGCAGTTCCGGCAGGGAGGGAAATCGGCCGTGCACCGCCCGGAAGGGGCCCAGCAGCTGCGCCAACGCGGTGACCGCGCCCTGCGCTCCGACCGTGTCGAGGTCGCCCACCAGGGCTTCGGCGAGAATCGCGGCCGCGTCGTCCGGGTCGTCCGATTCGGCGTACGGGTCCAGGTCGTGCACCGAGGAGGGGTCACCGATGCGCACGATCACGTCGAAGGAGTCGTCCTCGCACACGGGGCTGCCGGGGGCGGACACCGCCACGACGGTGCAGCTCCCGGCGAGCGCCTGCAGCACGAGTGCCTCGGTCACCGGTTCGACGAGGGTGCGAGTCTTGCCCGACCCGGACGGGCCGACCGCCAGCAGCGAGGTACCGAGCACCTCCGGGCCGAGGGCCGCGCCGGCGTCCTGGTACGGCGGCGGGGTGCGGTGGGCGGCCGTCCAGCGGCCGATGCGCACCTGTCCGGCCAGCAGGTCGTGGTGGGCGGTCCGGCGCCGCAGGTCCCGGGCGCCGGACGGGTGGGTCCAGGCCGCGGCCCCCTGGCGCAGCACGGTGTCCCGGAAGGCCTCCAGCGAGCCGCCGCGCCGAGCGGCGGAAAGGACGTTCTCGACGCGGGCGCAGTCGACGTCGTTCATGCCGCCCCGGGTGACCTCGCCGGTGAGCAGGTCGGCGATCTCGTACTGGCCGAGGTCGCGCAGCGCGGGCCACTGAGAGCGGGGGCGTGCGGCCGGGGCGTCCGGTGCGGTCGCGGCCCGGCCGGCGGCGAACAGCGTCCGCGCGTACGGCAACCAGCCTCCGAGGCGGGCGAACGGCCACACCACGAGCAGGGTGACCACCGCGTACAGCGTGTCCGTGTACAGCCGGGACGCCATCAGGTCGTACCCGTCGGAGATCAGCACGGTGAGGGAGAGCAGTGGGTCGACGACCGGTACCGCGGACCATCCGACGAGCGGGAAGGCGTCGGGGAAGACGAGGCTGAGGACGGCCAGGGCGAGGAGGGCCGAGATGAGGGCGCGGGCGGGCTGAGGCCTGCCGATCACGTAGTGCCTGGTGATCGCGGGCCAACTGCCGAGCACGGCCACCAGGAGGACGAGCGCGGCGAAGGCGAGGCCCTCGTAGATCACCAGGGCTTCCGATCCGGGGGAGACCACCGGCCCCTCGACCGTTCGGGGCGACGCCACCGTGCCGGCCCACCACCAGTCGTCCGGCGTGAACAGGCGCAGGGGGGCCAACTGGAACTTCGTGACCCCCTGCTGCCACAGCGACCACGTCAGCATCGCCAGGGCGAGCGGTACCAGCATGCCGACGACCGTCACGGGAGCGATCCGTTCCGGAGTCTCCTCGGGGGGCCGGTAGCCGAACCTCCAGATCCCGGGACGGGCGGCCGGCCTCGCCGTGTCGAGCCAGGTGGCAACGGCGGACGAGGACCGGGCGGCCTGCTCGGGCACGGGAGGCGCCCCCGGCGCCCGCATCGGCCGTGGGGGCACCGCGGGCGCTGCGGCTGGGGGCTCCGGAGGCTTCGCGGGTACCTCGGGGGGCCTCGCCGGGCGCGGTACAGGGTCCGCATGCGTGCCCCGCGTGTCCCGGTTGGCGTCGCCGTCCATCGCCCTTGCCCCCTGACCTGCCGCTCCGTCCACCATCAGCGAGCCAATCTAACGCCCTCCCAAGGGGAGTTCACCGCTTACGCGGCCGGGCCCGCGTGGACGTGTCCGTATGTCGCCGTTCCCGCCACCTGTCCATGTCGGACAACCGGCCCTGCGGACAACGCCCACATGGAGCATGCCCACCCCGCACCGCCGGTCCTAGCCTGCGAGAAAAGAAGGCAAGCATCCGTAAGATCCCGCGGATCCCGCAGGCGCACCAGGGCCCCGCGGACCGTCCCCGCGGATCCGGCACGACCCCAGGAGCCCCCCATGACCGCACTTCCGCAGGAGCGCCGCGTCGTCACCGCCATCCCCGGCCCGAAGTCGCAGGAGCTGCAGGCCCGCCGTACGGCCGTGGTCGCGCAGGGTGTGGGCTCCACGCTGCCCGTCTTCGTCGCGCGCGCCGGCGGCGGTGTCGTCGAGGACGTGGACGGCAACCGCCTGATCGACTTCGGTTCCGGCATCGCGGTGACCTCCGTCGGCGCCTCCGCCGAGGCCGTCGTGCGCAGGGCGTCGGCGCAGCTCGCCGACTTCACCCACACCTGTTTCATGGTCACGCCGTACGAGGGCTACGTAGCCGTCGCCGAGGCGCTGGCCGAGCTGACGCCGGGCGACCACGCGAAGAAGTCGGCCCTGTTCAACAGCGGGGCCGAGGCCGTCGAGAACGCCGTCAAGATCGCGCGGGCGTACACGAAGCGGCAGGCGGTCGTCGTCTTCGACCACGGGTACCACGGCCGGACCAACCTGACGATGGCGCTGACGGCGAAGAACATGCCGTACAAGCACGGCTTCGGCCCGTTCGCGCCCGAGGTGTACCGCGTGCCGGTCGCCTACGGCTACCGCTGGCCGACCGGCGCGGAGAACGCCGGTCCGGAGGCCGCCGCGCAGGCGATCGACCAGATCAGCAAGCAGGTCGGCGCCGAGAACGTCGCCGCGGTCATCATCGAGCCGGTGCTCGGCGAGGGCGGCTTCATCGAGCCGGCCAAGGGCTTCCTGCCCGCGATCCGCCAGTTCGCCTCGGACAACGGCATCGTCTTCGTCGCGGACGAGATCCAGTCCGGCTTCTGCCGCACCGGCCAGTGGTTCGCCTGCGAGGACGAGGGCATCGTCCCGGACCTGATCACGACGGCGAAGGGCATCGCGGGCGGTCTGCCGCTGTCCGCCGTCACCGGCCGCGCCGAGATCATGGACGCCGCGCACTCGGGCGGCCTCGGCGGCACCTACGGCGGCAACCCGGTGGCCTGTGCGGGCGCGCTCGGGGCCATCGAGACGATGAAGGAGCTGGACCTCAACGCCCGGGCGAAGAACATCGAGGCGGTCATGAAGGCCCGCCTGTCCGCCATGGCCGAGAAGTTCGACGTCATCGGCGACGTCCGGGGCCGCGGCGCGATGATCGCCGTCGAGCTGGTCAAGGACCGCGCCACCAAGGAGCCCGCCCCGGAGGCGACCGCCGCGCTCGCCAAGGCCTGCCACGCCGAGGGCCTGCTGGTCCTGACCTGCGGCACCTACGGCAACGTGCTGCGGTTCCTGCCCCCGCTCGTCATCGGCGAGGACCTGCTGAACGAGGGCCTCGACATCATCGAGCAGGCCTTCGCCGGCATCTGAGCGCGACCGTGCGCCGGGCGCCGGGTACGCCGTGCGCGGGGTCGGTCGGGGAGGCGTGCGCGATCATGTGCGCGAGTGTCCGAACGCGCATCTGAGCCGCGTTTCGCACGCCTGGCGCAGCGACCGGCAGAGCGTGTGAAGAACGTGTGCGAGGTGGATGGCAGGACGCCGATGGCCCTGTCCTGAGCGCACCCCCTGCCGTAGGTTCTACGCAGATGAGAGATACACCCGCCCACAGGGGACTGTGGGCGGATCATCAGGACGGGGCTTCCCCAGCTTCGACCTGGTCGTGCCTCGCGCACACAACCGGAGCCCGCGGGTTCCGGCTTCCTCACCGATCGGACGGTCGCCCGCCCCAAACCCCCCGGGGCGCGCGGCGTTCCGGTCAGGACGGCCGCCTCGGCACTCGGGTCGGTGGTTCACGGAAGGGCCGGCACACTCCCCCCCTTGTGCCGGCCCTTCGGTGTTCACTCCCCCGGTTCTCCTTCCCCTCCCCCTCGGGACTCCTCGCGCGGCTCCTCCCCGGTGATGCGGGCGAGCAGGGCACGGGCCTCGCCGGTGCGCGGGTGGGCCGGGTGCAGCCACCGCTCGCAGTCGGCCAGCGACCGTCGTACGGCGTCCTCCGCCTCGGCGCGGCGTTCCAGGCCGTACAGGGCCTCGGCGGTGACCAGGTCCAGGTGGCCGGCGGCGTGGCGGGGCGGCGGGGGCACACTGCGGCGGACCTCGGTCAGCGCCTCCTCGTGGCGGCCCCGACCGTTCAGGCTGCGCGCCAGTGTCGCCTGCAGGACGGCGACGGCGGGTCCGTCCGCCCGGGGCAGGTTGCCGCGGGCGACGGCCTCCGCCTCCTCGTGCCGGGCCAGCCCGCACAGCACGCCGGCCAGGTGCACCAAGGTGTTGACCTCCAGCACCGACACCGGGGCACGGTGGGCGATCCGGCCCAGCTCGCCCAGGACGCCCAGCGCCTCGGTCTCCGCCTCCGCGTACCGCCGCAGTCCGGACAGGGCGACCACCCGGTTGCTGCGGGCGATCAGCCGCAGCATCTGCGAGTTGAGATCGACCGGCTCCAGTTCCGCGATCAGCGTGTCCAGTTCGGCCAGCGCCTCGGCCACGCGGCCGTGCATGACGGCCGTGGCCGTGGCCAGTACCCTCGCCTCCCAGTGCGGCGGACGCCTGCGCCAGGGGCGTCGCGGGAGCGCGGCCAGGGCCCGCGCCTCGGCCTCGACCTCCTCGTACCGGCCCTCCCTGGTCATGCTCCGCAGCCGCGTGAAGGTCTCTTCCCACTGGCTGTCCCGTGCCGTCCGTATGCTCGTCACGGGCGGTGAGACTACGCGACGGCGGCCTGCCAAGCTGGGCCCATGCCGGTCTCCGCCCGCCCTCGCGTCCTGCCCGCCCTCGTCGGGCCACCCCTGCTCCTCTTCGCTCTGATCACCTGGCAGGTCGTCGCCGACGGCCCGCTGACCGGCGCGGACGAGCGGCTGAGCGGGGCGCTCGTCCACCCCGACCGGTTCTCCGAGCTGCTGGCCGACCTCGGCAACGTGCAGGTGGCCGTGCCCGTCCTCGTCGTGGCGCTGGCGTACGCGGCGTGGTGCGGGCGTGCCGCAGGTGTGGACCGCTGGTGGCGGCCACCCCTCGCGGGGGCGGTGGCCATGGTCATGGTGCCCGTGCTGGTCGCCCCGCTGAAGGAGTGGACCGACCGCCCCGGCACCCCGGCGGTGCCGCCCGCGACCGGCTACTACCCCTCCGGCCACACCGCCACGGCCCTCGTCGCGTACGGCGCGGCGACGCTGCTGCTGCTTCCGCTCCTGCGCACGCCCGCCGTACGCCGGGCGCTCGTCGTGCTGTGCGCGTTGCTGGTGCTCGGCACCTCCTACGGGCTGGTGCGCCGGGGTTACCACTGGCCGCTGGACGTGGTGGCCAGTTGGTGCCTGGGGGCGGTGCTGCTGGCCGGGGTCCGGCTGGTGGCCGCCCGGACCCCGGCCGGCGGCCGGACCCCGCGGGAGGTCAGCCGAAGTACGCGTCGAAGTTCTTCTGGAACTCCCAGTTCGAGAAACGGTCCCAGTTGATCGACCACGTCATCAGGCCGCGCAGGGCGGGCCAGGTGCCGTGGGTCGCGTACGAGCCGCAGTCGGTCTTCCTGGTCAGGCAGTTCAGGGCCTTGGTGACCTCGGCCGGGGAGACGTAACCGTTGCCCGCCTGGGTGGAGGCGGGCATGCCGATCGCGACCTGGTCCGGGCGCAGCGGCGGGAAGACGTTGTTCGCGTCGCCCGCGACCGGGAAGCCGGTGAGCAGCATGTCGGTCATGGCGATGTGGAAGTCGGCGCCGCCCATGGAGTGGTACTGGTTGTCGAGGCCCATGATCGAGCCCGAGTTGTAGTCCTGGACGTGCAGGAGGGTCAGGTCGTCGCGCAGGGCGTGGATGACCGGCAGGTAGGCGCCCGCACGCGGGTCCTGGCCGCCCCACTTGCCGGTGCCGTAGTACTGGTGGCCGAGCTGGACGAAGAAGGTCTCCGGGGCCATGGTCAGCACGAAGCCGTCGCCGTACTTGGCCTTGAGGGTCTTCACGGCCGAGACGAGGTTGACGATCACGGGCGTCGTCGGGTTCTTGAAGTCCGTGTCGTCGGCGTTCAGGGAGAGCGAGTGGCCCTCGAAGTCGATGTCGAGGCCGTCCAGACCGTACTCGTCGATGATCGCGGAGACGGACGAGACGAACTTGTCGCGGGCGGCGGTGCTGGTGAGCTGCACCTGGCCGTTCTGGCCGCCGATGGAGATCAGCACCTTCTTGCCGGCCGCCTGCTTGGCCTTGATCGCGGCCTTGAACTCGGCATCGCTCTCCACGTTCGGGCACTCGGCGACCGGGCAGCGCTCGAAGCGGATGTCCCCGGAGGTGACCGAGGTGGGCTCGCCGAAGGCCAGGTCGATGACGTCCCAGCTGTCGGGCACGTCGGCCATGCGGGTGTAGCCGGAGCCGTTGGCGAAGCTGGCGTGGAGGTAGCCGACCAGGGCGTGGGCCGGAAGGTCGGAGGAGCCGCCGCCGTCGTCCGGGCGCTGGGCGGTGGTCGCCGTGACCGTGGCCGAACGCGCGGACTCGCCCGCGTCGTTGACCGCGGTGACCTGGAAGGAGTACGCCGTCGACGGGGCCAGGCCGGTCACGGTGGTGGAGGTGCCGGTGACCGTGCTGACCTTGGCGCCGTCGCGGTAGACGGCGTATCCCGTCGCGCCCGGCACCGGTGACCAGGACAGGGCGACGCCGGAGGAGGTCACCGAGCCGGTCTTGAGGCCACCGGGGGCCGCCGGGGGCCCGCCCGTCTCGCCGCCCGGGCCGGTCAGGGAGATGTCGTCGGCGTGGTAGGCGCCGGTGCCGTACCAGCCGTGGGTGTAGACGGTGACCTTGGTGGTCGACGGGCCGGTGCGGAAGGTCGTCGTCAACTGCTGCCAGTCGGGGGCGGACTGGGCCCAGGTGGAGACGTCGGTGGTGCCGGTGCCGCTCGCGCCGAGGTAGACGTAGGTGCCCCGGACGTATCCGGAGAGCGTGTACTGGGAGTCCGGTTTGACGGACACCGTCTGCGAGCAGCGGGCGTTGTCGGCGCCCGCCGGGGTGGCCTTCAGGGCCGCCGTGCCGCTGTGCACGGGCGAGGTGACGGTCGTGCCCGCCGTACAGGTCCAGCCGTCGAGCGCGGACTCGAAGCCGCCGTTGCGGGCGAGGTCCGCGTCGGCCGCACGGGCGGCCGACGTGAGCGCGGTCAGGCCGGACGCGGCGAGGGCCGCGGCCGTGAGCAGGGTGACGAGGGGGCGACGGGCGAGAGGTCTGGCGCGTTCCACGCGTGCGCGTTCCACAAGTGCCTCCGGACATGGGGGAGATGGGGAGGGTGGAGCGCGCCCAATTTGGTCCAGACCAATTCTGTTGTCAACCCCTTGCGCACCTCGCCGCCCGTTACCCCCCGCTCTCCTCCCCCGCGAGGGCCGCCGCCGCCTCGTGCATCGCCAGCTCCAGGAGCGAGGGGTCGGTGAGGGTGCCGGTCCCGTCCGGCGGGATCAGCCAGCGGGTGCCTCCGGTCGACAGTCCGCCGGGGTACGGCACCACGATCCAGGTGCCGAGCCCGGCGGTCCGGATGCCGGTGCCGACCCAGCGGGCCGCCGTGCCGGCCGGGACGAAGAATCCCGTGCGCGCGTCGCCGAAGTCGGCGAGCACCGGGCCGGGCTGGTCCAGGATGCGGGAGAGCACGTCCAGGGTCGGATATCCGAGCCTGCTCGGCAGGATGAGCACGTCCCAGGCCTTGCCCGCCGGCAGCAGCGCGACGCCCGAGGGGTCGCGCTCCCAGTCCCGGCGGCAGGACTCGGGATCCGGTGCGACGGATGCCAGCCACGCGACCGCCGTCTTCGCACCAGGCATGTGAGACCTCCCTTTCACTCGTCGACGCGGGGTGCGTCACGAGGGAGAGGGAGGTCTCCCGGCGGCATTACGCGGGTTGCCGTGCCCCGTTGGGGTGAACCGGGTCACACGCCCGCGCCGTGAGGGCCCTAGCTGTCGAAGCCGAGCCCCAGGCGGTCCATCGTGCGCAGCCACAGATTGCGCCGGCCACCCCGCGCGTCCGCGCGGGCCAGCGACCACTTGGTGAGGGCGATGCCGGTCCAGGCGAAGGGCTCGGGCGGGAACGGCAGCGGCTTCCTGCGCACCATCTCCAGTTCGGTGCGCTCCGTCCGCTCCCCCGACAGCAGGTCGAGCATCACCTCGGCGCCGAACCGGGTCGCGCCCACACCGAGGCCGGTGTACCCGGCCGCGTAGGCCACCTTGCCTCGGTGCGCGGTGCCGAAGAACGCGGAGAAGCGCGAGCAGGTGTCGATGGCGCCGCCCCAGGCGTGGGTGAAGCGGACGCCCTCCAGCTGCGGGAAGCAGGTGAAGAAGTGCCCGGCGAGCCTGGCATAGGTCTCGGGGCGGTCGTCGTACTCGGCGCGCACCCGGCCGCCGTACGGGTAGATCGCGTCGTAGCCGCCCCACAGGATCCGGTTGTCGGAGGACAGCCGGAAGTAGTGGAACTGGTTGGCGCTGTCCCCGAGGCCCTGCCGGTTCCGCCAGCCGATCGACGCGAGCTGCGTGTCGGTGAGCGGCTCGGTCATCAGGGCGTAGTCGTAGACGGGCACGGTGTACGGGCGCACCCGCCGGACCAGGTTCGGGAAGATGTTGGTGCCGAGCGCGACCGTGCGGGCGCGGACCCCGCCGTAGGGGGTGCCCACGGTCATGCCGGCGCCGTACGGCTTGAGGGTGAGCGCCGGGGTGTGCTCGTACACGCGGACGCCGAGGGCGAGACAGGCGCGTTTGAGTCCCCAGGCCAGCTTGGCCGGGTTGACCATCGCCACACCCCGCCGGTCCCAGAGGCCGGCCCGGAAGGTGGGCGAGTCGACCTGCTCGCGAACGGCGTCGGCGTCCAGGTGGTCGATGCCCTCGGCCAGGCCCTTGGCGCGGATCTCCCCGTACCACTCCTCCAGTTCGCGCGCCTGGTGGGGCTCGGTGGCGACGTCGATCTCGCCGGTGCGTTCGAAGTCGCAGTCGAGGCCGTGACGGGCGACCGCCTCCTCGATCGCGTCGAGGTTGCGGGCGCCCAGCTCCTCCAGCTGGTGGATCTCGTCGGGCCAGCGGGTGAGGCCGTTGGACAGTCCGTGGGTGAGGGAGGCCGCGCAGAATCCGCCGTTGCGGCCGGAGGCGGCCCAGCCCACCTCGCGGCCCTCCAGCAGCACCACGTCCCGGCCCGGGTCGCGCTCCTTGGCGATCAGCGCGGTCCACAGCCCGCTGTACCCGCCGCCCACGACCAGCAGGTCGCAGGTCTCGGCGCCGGTGAGGGCGGCCTCGGGGCGGGGGCGGCCGGGGTCGTCCAGCCAGTACGGGACCGGCTGGGCGTCGGAAAGGGATTTCGTCCAGTCGTTGCTGCGGCTCATGGCACCAGGGGCCATGATTTCAACTCCCTACGAATACAGCGGATGTGCTTATGCCTTGCGGCGATTTCGGCGGTTGCCGACGGCCATGGAGGCCAGAACGAACAGTACGGCGACGACGAACATGGCCGTACCGACGACATTGATCTGGACGGGCGTTCCGCGCTGGGCCGATCCCCAGACGAACATGGGGAAGGTGACGGTGGAACCCGCGTTGAAATTGGTGATGATGAAATCGTCGAAGGACAGCGCGAAGGCGAGCAGTGCGCCGGCCGCGATGCCGGGGGCGGCGATCGGCAGCGTGACCCGGACGAAGGTCTGGAAGGGGCCGGCGTACAGGTCCTGCGCGGCCTGCTCCAGGCGCGGGTCCATCGACATCACGCGCGCCTTGACGGCGGTCACGACGAAGCTGAGGCAGAACATGATGTGGGCGATCAGGATCGTCCAGAAACCGAGCTGAGCACCCATGTTGAGGAAGAGGGTGAGCAGCGAGGCCGCCATCACGACCTCGGGCATCGCCATCGGCAGGAAGATCAGCGAGTTGATCGCGCCCCGCGCACGGAAGCGGTAGCGCACCAGCGCGAAGGCGATCGCGGTGCCGAGCGCGGTGGCGCCCAGCGTCGCCCACAGGGCGATCCGGAGGCTGAGCGAGAGCGAGCCGCACAGCCCGGCGACCCCGCACGGGTCCTTCCAGGCGTCCGTGGAGAACTGCTGCCACTCGTAGTTGAAGCGTCCGTTCGGCTTGTTGAACGAGAACACCGTCACGACGACGTTGGGCAGCAGCAGATACGCGAGCGTCAGCAGTCCGGCGATCACGACGAGATGGCGCTTGAACCAGTTCTTGGACGAAATGACGAAGGCCATTTAAACCAGATCCTCCGTCCCGGACCGGCGAATGTAGAAGGTGACCATGGCGAGAATGGCGGCCATGAGGATGAACGAGAGCGCGGCCGCCGTCGGATAGTCCAGCACCCTGAGGAACTGGGACTGGATCACGTTTCCGATCATTCCGGTGTCGGCCGAGCCCAGCAGGGAGGCGTTGACGTAGTCGCCGGTGGCCGGGATGAAGGTCAGCAGGGTGCCGGAGACGACGCCCGGCATCGACAGCGGGAAGGTGACCTTGCGGAAGACCGTGGAGGGCTTCGCGTACAGGTCCCCCGCCGCCTCGTGCAGCCGGCCGTCGATGCGCTCAAGGGAGGTGTAGAGCGGCAGGATCATGAAGGGCAGGAAGTTGTACGTCAGGCCGCAGACCACCGCGAGCGGGGTGGCCAGCACACGGTCGCCGGAGGTCCAGCCGAGCCAGCCGGTCACGTCCAGGACGTGCAGCGTGTTCAGGGCGCCGACCACCGGGCCGCCGTCCGCGAGGATCGTCTTCCAGGCCAGGGTGCGGATCAGGAAGCTGGTGAAGAACGGCGCGATCACCAGGATCATGATCAGGTTGCGCCAGCGCCCCGCGCGGAAGGCGATCAGATACGCGAGCGGATAGCCGAGCAGCAGGCACAGCACGGTCGCGGAGGCCGCGTAGGCGACCGAGCGCAGGAACTGCGGCCAGTACTCGGACAGCGCGTCCCAGTAGGTGACGAAGCGCCAGGCGACCTTGTAGCCCTCCTCCAGCGAGCCCGTCTGCACGGACGTGGAGGCCTGGTAGATCATCGGCGCCGCGAAGAAGACGACCAGCCACAGGATGCCGGGCAGCAGCAGCCAGTACGGCGTCCAGCGGCCCCTCTTGCGCGGGGGCTTCGTCCCGGGCGTGGCCGGGGTCAGGGGCGGTGGCGCCTCGGTCAGGGTGGACATCAGGCGGCCTCGCCCTCGGCGAGGCCCGCTTCGCCCACCGTCCCGGCAAGCACGGACTGGTCGGCGTCGAGGCCGAAGGTGTGCGCCGGGTTCCAGTGCAGGACGACCTCGGCGCCGGGCGCGAGGCGGGGGTCGCGGTCGATGTTCTGGGCGTAGACCTCGAACTCGGGGCAGGCCGCGCAGTCCACGACGTACTGGGTGGAGACGCCGATGAAACTGGTGTTGGTGATCCTGCCGGTGATGCGGTTGCGGCCCTCTGGGACGGAGCCCGCGTCGTCCGCGTGGGTGAGGCCGATCTTCTCGGGGCGGACGCCGACCAGGACCTTGCCGCCCGCCTTCGCCGGGGCCGAACATCGGGCGCCGGGCAGCACCAGCTTGTCGCCGGCCGCCTTCACGACGACGTCGTCGCCGCTGCGGGTGTCCACCTCGGCCTCGATGAGGTTGGAGGTGCCGAGGAAGTTGGCGACGAACGTGGTCCGCGGGTTCTCGTACAGGTCGGCGGGGGCGCCCAGTTGCTCGACGCGGCCCGCGTTCATCACGGCGACCTGGTCGGCCATCGTCATGGCCTCCTCCTGGTCGTGGGTGACGTGCACGAAGGTGATGCCGACCTCGGTCTGGATGCGCTTGAGCTCCAGCTGCATCTGGCGGCGCAGCTTGAGGTCGAGGGCGCCGAGGGGTTCGTCGAGAAGCAGCACCTTGGGATGGTTGATCAGGGCGCGGGCGACCGCGACGCGCTGCTGCTGGCCGCCGGAGAGCTGGTTCGGCTTCTTGCGGGCCTGCTCGCCGAGCTGCACCAGGTCGAGCATCTCGGCGACCTGCTTCTTCACGCTCTTGATGCCGCGCCGGCGCAGACCGAAGGCGACGTTCTCGTAGATGTCGAGGTGCGGGAAAAGGGCGTAGGACTGGAAGACCGTGTTGACCGGCCGCTTGTAGGGCGGCAGCGCGGTGACGTCCTGGTCGCCGAGGTGGACCGTGCCGCCGCTCGGCTCCTCCAGTCCGGCGATCATGCGCAGGGTCGTGGTCTTGCCGCAGCCGGAGGCGCCGAGCAGGGCGAAGAAGGATCCCTGGGGCACGGTCAGGTCCAGCGGGTGCACGGCGGTGAAGGAGCCGTAGGTCTTGCTGATGCCGGCGAGGCGGACGTCGCCGCCGCCGTCGGTCGCGGCCGTCTGGTTCTTCGTCGTATGCGTCGTCATCGTCGTCACGCCCCGGTCAGCTTCGCGAACTTCTCTTCGTATGCCGTCTCTTCCTTCGAGCTCAGGGAGCGGAAGGAGTGCGACTTGGCCTGCATGGCCTGGTCGGGAATGATCAGCGGGTTGTTCGCCGCGTCCTCGTCGATCTTCGCCAGGTCGTCCTTCACGCCGTCGACCGGGCAGACGAAGTTGATGTAGGCGGCGAGTTCCGCGGCCGGGCCCGGCTCGTAGTAGTAGTCGATGAGCCGTTCGGCGTTCGTCTTGTGCCGCGCTTTGTTGGGGATCAGCATGTTGTCGCTCGACGTGACGTAGCCGCTGTCCGGGATGACGAACTCGACGTCCGGATTGTCCGCCTTGAGCTGGACGATGTCGCCGGCCCAGGCCAGACAGGCCGCGAGGTCGCCCTTGGTGAGGTCGGACGTGTAGTCGTTGCCGGTGAAGCGGCGTATCTGACCGCGGTCGACGCCCTTCTGGAGCCGGGCGATCCCCGCGTCGTAGTCGTCGTCGGAGAAGCGGGCCGGGTCCTTGCCCATGTCGAGCAGCATCATGCCCATGGTGTCGCGCATCTCGGTGAGGAAGCCGACCCGGCCCTTGAGCTTCGGGTTGTCCAGCAGATCGGAGACCGACTTCACCTCGATGCCGTCCAGTGCCTTCTTGTTGTAGGCGACGACGGCGGAGATGCCCTGCCAGGGGTAGGAGTAGGCCCGGCCCGGGTCCCAGTCGGGGGTGCGGAACTGGGGCGACAGGTTCGCGAAGGCGTGCGGCAGGTTGGCCGGGTCCAGTTTCTGGACCCAGCCGAGGCGGATCAGGCGGGCGGCCAGCCAGTCGGTGAGGACGATGATGTCCCGCCCGGTCTCCTGGCCGGCGGCGAGCTGCGGCTGGATCTTGCCGAAGAACTCGCTGTTGTCGTTGATGTCCTCGGTGTACGTGACCTTGACGCCGGTGCGCTTGGTGAACGCCTCCAGCGTGGGGTGGCGGCGGCCGCTCCCGTCGACGTCCATGTACTCGGTCCAGTTGGAGAAGCGAACCTGCCTCTCCTCCTTGGAGTGGTCCTCGGCCAAGACGCCGCCCTCGGTCTTGCCGGCCGCCGGGATGCCGCAGCCGCTCAGCAGGCCGAGTCCGCCGGCCGCGAGCGCGCCGCCCGTGGAGGCGCGCAGCAGCGAGCGGCGGGTGAGGGCGGCCCTGCCGCTCCTGAGACTGCGCCGCATGGCGGCCGCTTGGGCCGGGGACAGGCGGTCGGGCTCGTACTGCTCCATGCGCGTGGTTGCCCTTTCGGGTGGGTCGGCCGTGGTCGGCGGCCTCTCGTCGTGACTATCGGTCCCCGAAGACGGTGCGGTGCCAGTCCTTGGCCGCCACCGCGGTGTTGTCGAACATGACGTGCTTGACCTGCGTGTACTCCTCGAAGGAGTAGGCGGACATGTCCTTGCCGAAGCCGGAGGCCTTGTAGCCGCCGTGCGGCATCTCGCTGATGATCGGGATGTGGTCGTTGATCCACACGCAGCCCGCCTTGATCTCGCGGGTGGCGCGGTTCGCGCGGTACACGTCCCGGCTCCAGGCGGAGGCCGCGAGCCCGTACGGCGTGTCGTTGGCGAGCCGGATGCCCTCGTCGTCGGTGTCGAAGGGCAGGACGACCAGGACGGGGCCGAAGATCTCGGACTGCACGGCCTCGCTGTCCTGCGCGGCGTCCGCGACGAGGGTGGGGCGGTAGTAGGCGCCGTCCTTCAGGTCGCCCCGCGGTGCCTCGCCGCCGGTCACCACGCGCGCGTAGGAGCGGGCCCGGTCGACGAAGGCGGCGACGCGGTCGCGTTGTACGTGGCTGACCAGCGGGCCGAGGTCGGTGCCGGGGGCGAAGGGGTCGCCGACGCGGACGGTGTCCATGAGGGCGGCGGTCCGCTCGACGAACGCCTCGTACAGGGGCCGCTGCACGTACGCGCGCGTGGCGGCCGTGCAGTCCTGGCCGGTGTTGATGAGCGCGCCCGCGACCGCTCCGTTGACGGCGGCGTCGAGGTCGGCGTCGTCGAAGACGAGGAAGGGGGCCTTGCCGCCCAGTTCCAGGTGGAGGCGCTTGACGGTGGCGGTGGCGACCTCGGCGACGCGCTTGCCGACGGCGGTGGAGCCGGTGAAGGAGGTCATGGCGACGTCGGGGTGGGCGACGAGGTGCTCGCCGGCCTCCCGCCCGGTGCCGCTGACGATGTTGATCACGCCGTCGGGGATGCCCGCCTCGGTCGCGGCCTGGGCGAACATCAGGGAGGTCAGCGGGGTGATCTCGGCGGGCTTGAGCACGATGGTGTTCCCCGCTGCGACGGCCGGGAGGATCTTCCAGGCGGCCATCTGGAGCGGGTAGTTCCAGGGCGCGATCGACCCGACCACGCCGATCGGCTCGCGGCGGACGTACGAGGTGTGGTCGCCGGAGTACTCCCCCGCCGACTGCCCCTGGAGGTGCCGGGCGGCCCCGGCGAAGAAGGCCGCGTTGTCGACCGTGCCCGGCACGTCGAACTCACGGGTCAGCTTGAGCGGCTTGCCGCACTGCAGGGACTCCGCGCGGGCGAATTCCTCGGCACGCTCGGCGAGGACGGCGGCGAACCGGTGCAGGGCGTCGGAGCGCTCGCCGGGGGTGGCGCCGGCCCAGCCGGGGAACGCCTCCCGCGCGGCGGCGACGGCCGCGTCGACGTCCTCGGGACCGGCCAGCTCGTAGGTCAGGACCTCCTCGCCGGTCGCCGGGTCGACGACGGTGTGCGTGTGTCCGGAGGTGCCTCTGGTCAGTCGGCCCGCGATGTACTGGGCCCCGTCCGCGAAGCGGTCCTGGGCCGGGAATCGGTCCGGGGTGGCGTTGCCCGGGTTGTGCATGTCGGCTCTCCTCGGTCTCCCCGTGGTGGGGGCCGGCGTGGCTCAGGCTCGATGTGAGTGCCGATCCTGACAGAGCACTAGGCCTCCAACAAGTGATTCCGTTGTTGCCATTTGGTTACGCGACGGAATCTGTCGACCAGGTGTCGAGTCGCCACGGAAAAGGACGGACGGAGTGTCAGTGGCGCGTGCCACACTCGCGTGCATGGAGAAGATCACGGGGGCGGAGCAGGTTCCGGAAGTGCGCGGGAGCGCGGGGGCGGCCACGGAGGGCGTCGACGGCCGGGAAGCGCTGGTGGCGCGGGTCCGGGCGGGCGAGCGGATCAAGTACCTGTACTTCTGGGGGCACCGTCCGCTCCCGGACGGCAGGGTCGGGCCCAGCTGTCTGAGCCAGTGGTGGCCGTCTCCCTTCACGGTGGCCGGGGTGGAGTACGCGACGGCCGAGCACTGGATGATGGCGGGCAAGGCCCGGCTCTTCGGGGACGCGGAGGCCGAGCGGCGGGTGCTGGCGGCCGCCCATCCCGCCGAGGCCAAGAAGGCGGGCCGCCTCGTGCGCGGTTTCGACGAGGCGGTGTGGGAGCGGGAGCGCTTCCGGATCGTGGTGGAGGGCAGCGTCCACAAGTTCGCCGCCGACCCGGCGCTGCGGGCGTTCCTGCTGGCCACCGGCGACAGGGTGCTGGTGGAGGCGAGCCCGGTGGACCGGGTGTGGGGCATCGGACTGGCCGCGGACGACGAGGCGGCGAGGGATCCGGAGCGCTGGCGGGGGCCGAATCTGCTGGGCTTCGCGCTGATGGCGGCCCGGCAGCGGCTGCGAGCACGCTGAGAGCGGCACACGGCGCGCCCGAGCCCGCGCGGTACCACTCCGCCAGCAGGAAGGCCAGGTCCAGCGCGTGTGCGTGGTTGAGCTGCGGGCCGCACGCCGTCTCGTACCGGTGCGGCAGGTGGTCGAGGCCGACGGTGCTGCTTCCGCTCGGGCACTCGGTGACGTCGTCACCGGTGAGTTCCAGGTGGACGCCGCCCGAGTGGCGGCCGAGGGCGCGGTGCACCTCCACGAAGCCCCGGACCTCGTCGGCGATCGCCTCGAAGTGCCGGGTCTTGTGACCGCTCGGTGCGACGAACGTGTTCCCGTGCATCGCGTCCGAGACCCAGCAGACGAGGGCGCCCTCCGCGCCGGCCTTCTCCACCAGCGGCGTCAGCAGGTCCCGGACCCGCTCCGCCCCCGTCCGGACGACGAAGGTCAGCCGGCCAGGCTCCCGGTCCTGTACGGCTCATCGTGATCCGGCAGCACTTCCTCCGGGGCGAGTCGCTGCTGGTGCGCACGCTGGAGTCCCTGCCCTCCCTGCGGATCGCGATGGAGCAGTTGGCGGACGAGTCACCCGCGTTGCAGGCGCTCCACCATCCGGGCAGCGGCAAGGCGTTGATGGCGATTCACGGCTCGTACCGCGAACCGTGGACGGTCGAGTCGCCGGCCCGCGAGGCGGGCCTGTCCCACTCGGTGTTCGCCCAGTTGTTCCGGGAGCTGGTCAGCCGCCCATGCGGCACCTGACGCTGCGACGGCTCCAGAAGGCCAGGCGGCAGCTCGCGGAGACCTCCGTGCCGCTTCAGGAGATCGCCCGGTTCATCGGTTGCGGCAGTCACGTGGGCTGCCACCTCGCGTTCCGCAAGGAGTACGCGATGACGCCCGGCGAGTACCGGAACAGGACCGCGCCCGCCCCGGTGCCCGTCACGACGTGAGGATCACCGGGGCGGGGCAGGGCGGGCCGGGCTCAGGCGATGCTCATCAGGCTCGCGAAGGCGAGGAAGCCGAGCAGCGGCAGGATCACGGTGGCCGTGATGCCGAGCACGAGACCGGCGGTCGCGGAGCCCTTGTTGGTGGCCTCGCCCCGGGTCGCCTTCCCCCGGCCGATCGCGCCGAAGATGATCCCGAGGATGCCCAGGATCACGCCGAAGAACCAGAGGAAGAAGGTCAGGCTGCACACCACGCCGATGATGCCGAGGACCAGTCCCGTGGTGCCCATGCCGTTGCTCGGCTGCATCGGCATGCCGTAGCCCGCGCCCTGCGGGTAGCCCACGGGCGGGGCGGCCGGGTAGGACGCCGCCTGGTTCGGGTAGCCGTAGCCGGGTGCGGACTGCGGGTGGGCGTAGCCCCCGGCGGGCGGCTGACCGGGCTGCGGCGGCCCGTAGCCCCCGGGCCCGGGATTGGTGTGCGACATGAACTGCTCTCCCCTCGTTGGAACTTGACATCGTAGAGGCAACGCTTCGGGGAGGAGCTCAGCTTTCCGCCGTCACGGAGACCGGCACGGGGCGCGCGGAGCCGTAGTAGGGGTCGTCGTAGTCCGACTCCTCGTTGATCGCGGCGGTGATGCCGATGGCGACCAGCACGATCACGGCGACGCCGAGGACGATGCCGACGATGCCCATGACGAAACCGGCCTGCGCCTGCCCGTGGTTGGTGGCCAGGCCGCTCTCCGCCTTCCGGCGGCCCTTGACGCCGAAGACCAGGGCGAGGACGCCGAGCACCACGGAGACCACGCCGTACAGGCAGAACAGGGCGCAGGCGAGGATGCCCAGCACCATCGACGCGGTACCCAGCCCGTTCTGCGGGGCCATCGGCATGCCGGGCCAGCCGTAGCCCTGGCCGTACCCGGGGTAGCCGTACCCGACCGGGACACCGGCGCCGTCGGGCGCGACCGGCGGGGGCGGCACCGCGGAGTCGGGGGCGGCGTAGCCGGCGCCCGGCATCGAGGTGACCGTGGCCTGGTCGTGCACGCCGGGCGGCGGCTGCCAGGGAGGCGGCGCGTCGGCGACGGGCGGCCGGGGCGGCTCCTGCGCCGGTCCGGGCCCGGCGCCCTTGTCCAGCGACGGCCCGCTCTGAGGGGGCGCCCAGGGGTCGTGATCACCGGCGGAGTCCCCGTCCGGTCGTATCTCGTCCGTCATGCCTCGTCCCCCCGGGGTCGTTCGTGCCCGCCATGCTACGGTCCCCGGCCGCCGGCCGTGCGAGCGGCCTACGATGATCCCCGAACGACCGATCAGCCGATCACCCGCGTCCCACCGCCGCCGCGCGCGGCCCGGGGCGCCGCCCCGGGGAGGAACCCATGACCGAGCACCTCGTCGACCCCGACGTCCCGCGCGACCTGCACGCCTTCATCGCCGGACTGCCGAAGGCCGAACTGCACGTCCACCACGTCGGCTCCGCCTCCCCGCGCATCGTCTCCGAACTGGCCGCGCGCCACGCCGACTCCAAGGTCCCCACCGACCCCGAGGCCCTGGCCGACTACTTCACCTTCACGGACTTCGCGCACTTCATCGACGTCTATCTGTCCGTGGTCGACCTGATCCGCACCCCGGAGGACGTCCGGCTGCTCACCTTCGAGGTGGCCCGGGACATGGCCCGGCAGCAGGTGCGGTACGCCGAGCTGACCATCACGCCGTTCTCCTCCACCCGGCGCGGCATCGACGAGGGTGCCTTCATGGACGCGATCGAGGACGCCCGCAAGGCGGCGGAGGCCGAGTTCGGGACCGTGCTGCGCTGGTGCTTCGACATCCCGGGCGAGGCCGGTCTGGAGTCGGCCGAGGAGACGGCGCGGCTGGCCACCGACGACCGGCTGCGCCCGGAGGGCCTGGTCTCCTTCGGGCTCGGCGGGCCCGAGATCGGGGTGGCCCGCCCGCAGTTCAAGCCGTACTTCGACCGGGCGATCGCCGCGGGCCTGCACTCGGTGCCGCACGCCGGCGAGACCACGGGACCGCAGACCGTGTGGGACGCCCTCACCGACCTGCGCGCCGAACGCATCGGGCACGGCACCAGCTCGGCGCAGGACCCGAAGCTCCTCGCCCACCTCGCCGAGCGGCGCATCCCGCTGGAGGTGTGCCCGACCTCG
The DNA here is from genome assembly GCF_044754585.1 of Streptomyces sp. NPDC093065. NCBI lineage: Bacteria > Bacillati > Actinomycetota > Actinomycetes > Kitasatosporales > Streptomycetaceae > Streptomyces > Streptomyces sp. NPDC093065. The sequence goes on from NZ_JBIVPJ010000010.1 coordinate 46,323, forward strand.
AACATCGCCACCCGTGCGGTGCGCGCCCTGGACGAGCACCCGGTCAAGGAGTTCACCCGCGCCGGAGTGCTGGTGACGATCAACTCCGACGACCCACCGATGTTCGGCACCGACCTCAACAACGAGTACGCCGTCGCCGCCCGGCTCCTCGGCCTCGACGAGCGGGGCCTGGCCGCCCTGGCGAAGAACGGGGTCGAGGCGTCGTTCCTCGACGCGCGGGGCAAGGCCGGGATCATCGACGAGATCGACACGTACACCGCCGCCTGGCTCGCCTCCTGAGAGTTGCCACCACCATGGACACCCAGCGCGCCCTGACCGCCGTCGCCCACCGCGGCGACCCCTACCGGCACCGCGAGAACACGATCGTCTCGCTGCGGTCCGCCCTGGACCGCGGCGCGGACGCGGTCGAGACCGACGTCCGCCTCACCCGGGACGGCGTTCCGGTGCTGCTGCACGACGAGACGCTGAAGCGCCTGTGGCAGCACGACCGGCCGCTGCGCTCCCTGTCCGCCGAGGAGGTGCGCGGGCTGACGGCGGGCGGGGTGCCGACGCTGGCCGAGGCGCTGGCCGCGACCGGGGACAGCCGGCTGATGCTGGACCTGCCGGGCGGGCCGGACGAGCGGGCGGTACGGCGCATCGTGGACGTGGTCCGCGAGTGCGGGGCGCGGGACCGCGTGTACTACACGGCGGGCGCCGCCGCCATGCTCGCCGTGCGGGCCGCCGACCCCGCCGCCGAGATCGCCATGACCTGGACGACGGCGGCCCCGCCCCGGCCCGCGCTGCTGGCGGCGGTCCGGCCGAGGTGGCTCAACTACCGGTTCGGGCTGGTGAACCGGGCGCTGGCCGAGCGCGTCCACGCCGACGGTCTGCTGCTGTCCGTCTGGACCCCGGACACCCGCCGCACCATGCGCCGGCTGCGCGCCCTGGGCGTCGACTCGATCACCACCAACCGCATCGACACCCTGCGCGCGCTGCGCGACACCGGCGGAGCCGGCGCCTCGGCCCCGTAGGGGACGCCCCGCACAACTCCGGTTCCCGGTAGGGGAGTTCCCCGAGCCCGGTTACGGGGCGGGCACCCTACTCACCGACGATCCGCCAGGAGGCGCGGCGTACAAGGATGATCAACGATCCTTCCGCCGCAACCGCCTTCACCCCGGGAGCCGTCGATGCGTGTCCGTACCCACTCCGTTCTCGCCGCCTCGGTCGTCCTGGCCCTGGCCGCCGGCCCGTTGGCGGCTCCCGCCTTCGCCGCGCCGCCCGCCCCGCCCGCCCCGGCCGCCGCCTCCGTCGGTCGGGACGGGCCGAACGGGGAAGCGCTGCGTGCGGCCCTCGACGGGCTGCCGAACCAGTACGCCACCGCCGCCCTCGTGCGGGTCGGCACCACGGGCGGCGACTGGCACGGCAGCGCGGGGGTGCGCGACCTGGCCAGTGGCCGGCCGGCGCACCCGGACGCCCGCTTCCGCGCCGGTTCGATCACGAAGGTCGTCACCGCGGCCACCGTCCTGCGCCTCGCCGCGCAGGACGAGATCGACCTGGACGCACCGGTCCAGGGATACCTCCCCGATCTGTTCACGCCGGACTTCGATCAGCCGATCAGCGTGCGCCGGCTGCTGAACCACACCAGCGGCATCAAGCCGGGCGACGGATTCGGCGACGACTTCGCGGAGGTGTACGCGCACCGGTACGAGACCCTCACCCCCCAAGAGGTCGCGGCGTCGGCGATCGCCAAGGGGCCGGAGGACTTCGCCCCGGGGACACGGCAGCAGTACCTGAACATCAACTACACGATCCTCGGCCTGCTGATCGAGAAGGTCACGGGACGCTCGTACGCCGCCGAGGCCACGCGTCTCGTCCTGCGCCCGGCCGGCATGCACCACACGTACTTCCCGGGCACCGATCCCCGCATCCGGGGCCCGCACAACCGGGGCTACCAGACGGTGGAGCGGCCGGACGGCACGACGCGGCTGGTCGACGTGACCGAGTGGAACCAGGCGGACCGCTGGGCGGCGGGCGACATGATCTCCACCACCGCCGACCTGGAGAAGCTGCTCACGAAGCTGTTCCGGGGAAAGATCGTGCCGCAGCCCGAGCTGGAGGAGATGTTCACGACTCCGGCGGGCGTTCCGGGCGCGGACCGCAGCGCCGGCCTGGAGTGCCGGGAGGTCGGCGGCCAGGTCTTCTGGGGCAAGTCGGGCTCCCGCTACGGCTACAGCGCCGTCGTCGCCGGCACCCGCGACCTGAGCCGCACGCTGGTCTACTCGGTCAACTCCACGGACGCCAAGAGCGCGGGGCCGAAGCCGGTCGCCGACGCGATCGCCGCGGCCGCGCTGCAGTAGCCGTCCCCGTGCGCCGTCAGGTCTTCGTAAGCCGCCGCGCCACCGTGTGCGCCGCGACCGTCGCCGCCCCCGCGAAGCCCAGGCCCAGGGCGAGGGCCCGCGGGCGGGTGGCGCGCAGGACCCCGGCGCGGCGCAGGCGCCGGCGGGCCCAGAGGGCGAAGGGGACGACGATCAGGGGCGAGGTGGCCGACCCGGGCGTGTAGCCGCGGACCAGCCCCGCCTGGACGAGGTGGACCAGGCCGTGCAGGCCGAAGGCGTTCAGCGCGGTCTGGTACGTGGCCGAGCGGCCGCCGGTCAGCCGTCCCGCGACGGAGGCGGCGGCCACGACCGCGGCCATCGCGCCGACCGCCGCGGCGAACTCCCGCCCCTCGACGGACCCGGCCCGCCGCCACACGGTCTCCGGCACGGCCGGGTACCGCTCGTGCAGGGCGGGGAGGTTGCGCCGCCACCAGCCCGGCACGGTCGCCAGCTCCTCGATGTCGTGCAGGGCCCAGGCGGCCAGCAGGCCCAGCGTGACCGCGCCCCCGACCGCTTGTTCATCACCCGGTGAATTCAACACGTGATCAGTCTGCTACACGCCGACGATCCCGTTCCACCGCTTCGCGAATTCCGCCCGCTCCCCCGCCGCGATGTCCCGCGCGATGGCGAGCCGCCCGCGCATCGCCGCGTCCGGGAAGATCAGCGGGTCCTCGGCCAGGGCGGCGGTCTCCTCGTCGTCGGAGGAGGCGAGCACGTCCCGGGCGGCGGGGACCGGGCAGACGTAGTTGACCCAGGCGGCCAGCTCGGCGGCGACCTCGGGCCGGTAGTAGTGGTCGATCAGCCGCTCGGCGTTGGCCTTGTGGCGGGCCAGGTCGGGGATCATGAGGGACTCCGCCCACAGTTCGGCGCCCTCCTCCGGCACGACGAACTCGATGTCCGGGTCGTCCGCCTGGAGCTGGATCACGTCACCGGAGTAGGCCTGGCAGGCGAGGACGTCGCCGCTGGAGAGGTCCTTGATGTAGTCGTTGCCGGTGAAGCGGCGGATCTGCCCCTTGGCGACCTGCTTCTCCACCTGGTCGCAGATCAGGTGGAAGTCGTCCGTCCGCCAGTCGGTGATGTCCACGCCGTTGCCCTGCATCAGCAGCGCGAAGGCCTCGTCCATGCCGGACAGCAGCGTGACGCGGCCCTTGAGGTCGGCGGCCCACAGGTCGGAGACGTGCCGGATCTCCCGGCCGAGCCTGCGCCGGTTGTAGGCGATCCCGGTGATGCCCGACTGCCAGGGCACGGTGAACTTCCGGCCGGGGTCGAAGGCGGGCGAACGGAGCAGCGGGTCCAGGTACTTGGTGACGTTCGGCTGGTGGGAGCGGTCCATCTCCTGGACCCAGCCCAGCCGTACGAACCGTCCGCACATCCAGTCGCTGATGACGATCAGGTCGCGGTCGGTGGGCTGGTGGTTCATCAGGGAGGGGCTGATCTTGCCGAAGAACTCGTCGTTGTCGTTGATCTCCTCGATGTAGTCGACGGAGATGCCCGTCTCCTTCCGGAACGCCTCCAGCGTGGGCCGCCGGCTGGGGTGCTCGTCGTCGGTGTCGATGTAGAGCGGCCAGTTGGCCCAGATCAGCCGGCGTTCGGCGGCGGACCGGTCGGTGGCGGCGCGGTCGCCCGGGGCGACGTACGCGGCGGGGACACCGCAGCCGGCCAGGGCGCCGAGCCCGGCGGATCCGCCCAGGCCGCGCAGCAGGGTACGACGGGAGAGCGGGGGCGTCTTCGGGAGCAGGAGCATGGCACGAGGATCCCGTCCCGTGCCCACCGGGACAATCGACGCTGCGTCGAGCGGGTCCGGCCAGGCCCGACACCCTGTCGAGCGCCGGGAGTTCAGGCGTACGCACCGCGGCCCCGGACACAGGCGCACGCCTGCGTCCGGGGCCGCACACCCGCGTACGGGACGGTCACCCGTCCAGCGACGTCATCACGTGCTTGATCCGCGTGTAGTCGTCGAAGCCGTAGCCCGACAGATCCTTGCCGTAGCCGGACTTCTTGAAGCCGCCGTGCGGCATCTCGGCGACCAGCGGGATGTGGGTGTTGATCCACACGCAGCCGAAGTCCAGCCTCCTGGACATCCGCATCGCGCGCCCGTGGTCCTTGGTCCACACCGAGGAGGCCAGCGCGTACTCCACGCCGTTGGCCCACTCGACGGCCTGGTCCTCGTCGCGGAAGGACTGGACGGTGATGACCGGACCGAAGACCTCCTGCTGGATGATCTCGTCGTCCTGCTTGAGGCCGGAGACGACGGTCGCGGCGTAGAAGTAGCCCTTGTCGCCGACCCGGTGGCCGCCCGCCTCGACCTTGGCGTGCGCGGGCAGCCGCTCGATGAACCCGGAGACCTGCTTCAGCTGGTTCGGGTTGTTCAGCGGGCCGTAGAGCACGTCCTCGTCGTCCGGCTGACCGGTCTTGATCTCGGACGCGGCCTTGGCGAGCGCGCTGACGAACTCGTCGTGGACCGACTCGTGCACCAGCACGCGGGTGGCGGCGGTGCAGTCCTGCCCGGCGTTGAAGTAGCCCGCCTCCGAGATGCCCTCGACGGCCTTGGGGATGTCGGTGTCCTCGAAGACGACGACCGGGGCCTTGCCGCCCAGCTCCAGGTGGACCCGCTTGAGGTCCTTCGACGCCGACTCGGCGACCGACATGCCGGCCCGCACCGAACCGGTGATGGAGGCCATCGCCGGGGTCGGGTGCTCGACCATCAGGCGGCCGGTGTCGCGGTCGCCGCAGACGACGTTGAAGACGCCCTTGGGCACGATCGAGCCGATGATGTCGGCCATCAGGGCCGTGGAGGCGGGTGTGGTGTCCGAGGGCTTGAGGACGACCGTGTTGCCCGCGGCGAGCGCCGGGGCGAACTTCCACACGGCCATCATCATCGGGTAGTTCCACGGCGCGACCTGCGCGCAGACCCCGATGGGCTCGCGGCGCACGAAGGAGGTCAGTCCCTCCATGTACTCGCCGGCGCCGCGGCCCTCCAGCATCCGCGCCGCGCCCGCGAAGAAGCGGATCTGGTCGACCATCGGCGGGATCTCCTCGGAGCGGGTCAGCCCGATCGGCTTACCCGTGTTCTCCACCTCGGCCGCGATCAGCTCCTCGGCCCGCTCCTCGAACGCGTCCGCGATCTTCAGCAGGGCCTTCTGCCGCTCGGCCGGGACCAGGTCCCGCCAGGCCGGGAAGGCCGCCGCGGCGGCCGCCATCGCGGCGTCCACGTCCGCCTGCCCGGACAGGGGGGCGGTCGCGTACGCCTCGCCCGTGGCGGGGTTGACCACTTCCGTGGTCCGTCCGTCGGCGGCGTCCCGGAACTCACCGTCGATGTAATTGCGCAGACGACGCAGCTCGGTGCTCACTGCCGGCCCTCCAAGTTCGGGTGTCCATTGACTGAGACACCCACCCTAGACGGAGTGCCGACGTTTTCAACACCCCCACTCCCCTCAGGGATGCGATATCCGCAGTTTGAAGCGACTCAGACAACGAATTTCATCGATACGACCTTGCGAAACTGTCGATACGTCGTGCACAGTGAAGCCGTGGCCAGTCGAAGCGCAGACCAGAAGGACTCCCGCGAGTCCAGGAACGGCGGTCCCCGGTTGGACGCCGTCTCCCTCGCCATCATCGAGCAGCTCCAGGAGGACGGCCGCCGGCCGTACGCCGCCATCGGCAAGGCCGTGGGCCTGTCGGAGGCGGCCGTGCGCCAGCGCGTCCAGAAGCTGCTCGACCAGGGCGTGATGCAGATCGTCGCCGTCACGGACCCGCTCACCGTGGGGTTCCGGCGCCAGGCGATGGTCGGCGTCAATGTCGAGGGCGACGTGGAGTCCGTCGCCGAGGCGCTGTCGGCCATGTCCGAGTGCGAGTACGTGGTGATGACCGCGGGCTCCTTCGACCTGATGGTGGAGGTCGTCTGCGAGGACGACGACCACCTCCTGGAGGTCATCAACCGACGCATCCGGGCCGTGCCCGGCGTGCGCTCCACCGAGAGCTTCGTCTATCTCAAGCTCAAGAAGCAGACCTATATGTGGGGAACCCGATAATCGTGAGCACCGACAGCCCCAAGGACCTCAGCCGCACCGCGTACGACCACCTGTGGATGCACTTCACCCGCATGTCGTCGTACGAGAACGCCCCCGTCCCCACCATCGTCCGCGGTGAGGGCACCCACATCTACGACGACAAGGGCAGGCGCTACCTCGACGGTCTCGCCGGCCTGTTCGTGGTCCAGGCCGGACACGGCCGCACGGAGCTGGCCGAGGCCGCCGCCAAGCAGGCGCAGGAGCTGGCCTTCTTCCCGGTCTGGTCCTACGCCCACCCCAAGGCCGTCGAGCTGGCCGAGCGCCTGGCGAACGAGGCTCCCGGCGACCTCAACAAGGTCTTCTTCACCACCGGCGGCGGCGAGGCGGTCGAGACCGCCTGGAAGCTCGCCAAGCAGTACTTCAAGCTGACCGGCAAGCCCACCAAGTACAAGGTGATCTCCCGCGCGGTGGCCTACCACGGCACCCCGCAGGGCGCCCTGTCCATCACCGGCCTGCCCGCCCTCAAGGCCCCCTTCGAGCCGCTGGTCCCCGGCGCGCACAAGGTGCCGAACACCAACATCTACCGCGCCCCGCTCTTCGGCGACGACCCCGAGGCCTTCGGCCGCTGGGCCGCCGACCAGATCGAGCAGCAGATCCTCTTCGAGGGCCCGGACACGGTCGCGGCGGTCTTCCTGGAGCCGGTGCAGAACGCGGGCGGCTGCTTCCCGCCCCCGCCCGGCTACTTCCAGCGGGTGCGCGAGATCTGCGACCGGTACGACGTGCTGCTCGTCTCGGACGAGGTCATCTGCGCCTTCGGCCGCCTCGGCACGACCTTCGCCTGCGACAAGTTCGGCTACGTCCCGGACATGATCACCTGCGCCAAGGGCATGACCTCGGGCTACTCCCCGATCGGCGCCTGCATCGTCTCCGACCGCCTGGCCGAGCCGTTCTACAAGGGCGACAACACCTTCCTGCACGGCTACACCTTCGGCGGCCACCCGGTCTCCGCCGCGGTCGGCGTCGCCAACCTGGACCTGTTCGAGCGCGAGGGCCTCAACCAGCACGTGCTGGACAACGAGGGCGCCTTCCGCGCCACCCTGGAGAAGCTGCACGACCTGCCGATCGTCGGCGACGTCCGCGGCAACGGCTTCTTCTACGGCATCGAGCTGGTCAAGGACAAGGCCACCAAGGAGTCCTTCGACGAGGAGGAGACCGAGCGGGTCCTGTACGGCTTCCTTTCCAGGAAGCTCTTCGAGAACGGCCTGTACTGCCGGGCCGACGACCGCGGCGACCCGGTCATCCAGCTCGCCCCGCCGCTGATCTCCAACCAGGAGACCTTCGACGAGATCGAGCAGATCCTGCGCGCCACGCTGACGGAGGCGTGGACGAAGCTCTGATCATCCTCTCAGAGGATCATCACCGGCCCCGGCGCCGCCCGTTCGAGTGAGACACGGCGGCCCGGGGCCTCGTGCTGTCCGGGCTCCGCGCGGGGACTGCTTAGCGTGCCCAGTGACCGATCGGCCCCGTCTTCGTTCCCCCGGAAGGGGGACAAGACCGGGGAAATACGGATCAGAACCGAGGTGTACGCCCATGGAGGCCCCGCCGGACAACGACGTGCTCTGGGCCCGCGCCCTGCACTTCCAGCACCACGACGGCTCCCCCGCGCTGCAAGGCGTGTCGCTCGGTGTGCGCGAGGGCGAGATCCTCGCCGTGAGCGGACCCCGCGGCAGCGGCAAGACCACACTGCTGCGGTGCCTGTCCGGACTGGTCAAGCCGCAGGACGGCGAGGTGTGGTTCAACAGCGTGCCGGTGCACACCATGGGGCCCATCAGCCGCGAACGGCTGCGCCGCGACCGCTTCGGCTGGATCGATCCGGCCCCGGCGCTCGTCCCGGAGCTCAACGCCTGGGAGAACGCCGCGCTCCCCCTCATGCTGCGCGGCACCGGCCGGCGCCGGGCCAAGAGCGCCGCCCTGGACTGGCTGGACCGCCTCGACGTCGGCGACAAGGCGCGCAGGCGCCCGCACGAACTCCGGCAGGCCGAGCGGCAGCGCGTCTGCATCGCCCGCGCGCTCGCCGTCGCCCCGGCGGTCCTCTTCGCCGACGAGCCGACGGCCCCCCTGCACCGCGCCGACCGCGCCCAGGTGCTGCGAACGCTCACCACGGCGGCCCGCTCGCACGGCATCACCGTCCTGCTCGCCACGCACGACGCGCAGACCGCCGCCCTGGCGGACCGCGCGGTGGCGCTCCTGGACGGACGACGGGTACGGACCGTGCACCTCCCCCCGCTCGCCGAGACCACGGTGGCCACGGGTGCCGCCGGGACTCCCGGAACGGAAGGCCGGGCGGCGTGCTCGCTCTCCGCCTGACCCGCACCGCCCACCTCGCCGTCCACCTGCGCCGCCTGCTGGTCGCGGTGGCCTCGGCGGGCACGGGCTTCCTGCTGCTGTGCGCCCTCGGCCACGCGCTGAGCCACCCGGACGCGCCCGGCGCCTCCGCCCTCCGCCTGGCCTGGTGCACGGCGCCGCTGGCCGCCACGGTGTACCTCGCGGTCGCCGTGGCCCGCACCGATCCCGGTACCCGGCCCCGCTCGGGACTGTCGGCGATCGGCCTGGGTCCGGGCCGCCTGATGGCCGTGTCGGCGACGACCACGGCCCTGTCCGCCGCGCTCGGTTCGGCGGCGGCCCTGTTCCTCTTCCTGCACCTGCGCGGTGACCTGACGGGCGGGCGGCCCTCCGGCCGCGTGTCGGCCGACGCCCTGGCCGTCGGCCAGTCCCTGCCCGCCCCGGCCGTCCTGACCCTGCTGGTCCTCGTGCCGGCCTTCGCGTCGGCCGCGGTGGCCCACACACTGCGCCCCCGCGACCCCCGCCCCGCCCCGACCACCGCCCCCCGCGGCTACGGCCGCTTCGGCGCCTACGGCTGGGGCAAGGCCCGCGAAACCTTCGGCGCCTACGGCCGCTTCGGCTCCCGCACGGCCCAGCCCGCTGCCGCCGCCGCTGCTCCTGCGGGCAGTCGTGCCGCTGGGGAGGCACGGGTGGGCGCGGGCGGCGCCCTGCGAACGCAGGCCAGTGCTCCCCAGCCCCCAGCCCCGCCGGACGGCGCCACGCAGACGCCGGACACGCCGGACACGCGGCCCGGGCCGACCCCCCGCCCCCAGAACACCACCAGCCTTCCCTGGGGCATCGCCGTACTCGCCGCAGGCCTCACCGTCGAGACCTACACCGGCAACGCCTCCACCGCCCCCGCCCCGGGCACCGTCCCCTCCGCCGGCGTCCTGATCGGCTGGGTCCTCACCGCCCTGGGCCTCGCCCTCGCAGGCCCCGGCCTGACCCACCTGTGCGGCCGCCTGCTCCAGGCCGTCCGCCCCGGCGCCCTGCGCCTCCTCGCCGGCCGCGTCCTCATGGAGGAGTCCCACCGCGTCGGCCGCCCCCTCGGCGTCGTGGCCGCCGTCGCCGCCGCGGCCTACGTGGCCGCCACGGTGTACGACGGCGACGGATGGGCGTTCGGCCCGCTCGCCACCCTGGGCGCCCTCCTCGTGGCCGGCTGCACGGTGGCCACCCTCCTCACCGCCGCCGTCGCCGCCAAACACGCCCGCGCCGACACCACCGACGCCCTCCTGCGCCTCGGCGCGCCCCCGGCGACCCTGCGCGGCGCCGCCGCCGTGCGTGCCGCCGCCCTGCTCGCCCTGTTCGGTCCGCTGACGCTGGTCGTCGCGGTACTGGCGGCGCTGCCGCTGGATCACTGAGCCGCGGAAGTCCTTCGGAGAAAGTCCGCGGACCTGCGATGAGTTCCGGGGCCCCCTCCCGTCTACCTCTTCGAACGCCACGACACACGAACCGCACGGCAACGGCGGCACGTCAAACGGGAGAGGCCCCCATGTACCAGCAGATGATCTTCGTGAACCTGGCCACCAACGACCTCGACGCCTCCAAGAGGTTCTTCACGGGGCTGGGCTGGGAGCTCAACGCCCAGTTCAGCGACGACAGCACCGCCTCGTTCCCGGTGAGTGACACCATCGTCGTGATGGTGCACACGCCGCAGAAGTACCTCCAGTTCACCAAGAAGGAGATCGCGGACTCGACGAAGTCCAGCGAGGTGCTGATCGCGCTGAGCGCCGAGAGCCGCGAGAAGGTCGACGAGCTGGTGGACAAGGCGGTCGCGGCCGGCGGCTCGGTCTCCGGCGAGACCCAGGACCACGGCTTCATGTACGGCCGGGCCTTCGACGACGTCGACGGTCACACCTTCGAGGTCGTGTGGATGGACCCGGCGGCGGTCGAGGGCTGATCCGCGCGGGCGGGGGAGTCCGGAATCGCCGTGGTTGGCCGGATCGAGAAGGTGTCCAAGGCGCTGAAACGTGTCGGCGGTTAATAAGACGGCAAAGTCAACGTCCCTGAGCGGCATATGCGTTGACACTTCTTACGCCCCGCTTATAGACCAGTGAGGCTCATGGGTGTGCTGATGCCGCGTCATCGAGCGTCGGCACCCTCACCACCCCCCGCATCCGCGCTCCCGTAAAGGACAAACGTGGCAGCCCTGTCCATAATCAGCCGTACGGCATCCCGCCGTGGCGTCCGCGCCCTCGGCGTCGTCGCCGCCTCCGCGGCCCTGGCGCTCAGCGCCTCCGGCACCGCCCTCGCCTGCAACATCGGCGAGTTCTCCGCCGAAGCCAAGTGCGACGGCGACAACGGTGTCATCACCGTCACCGACGTGGACCCCGCCGGTATCCCGGCCACCATCACCGTCTACCTCAAGGACGGCGACAAGCAGGTCGGCCAGCAGACGGTCAAGGGCTCCAGGAACGGCACCACCGTCTCCTTCCCCGTGGACTGGCAGCCGAACACGGAGTACCGCGTCCACGTCAAGGCCGACCGGTACGTCGACGAGGACATCAAGCCGAACGTCACGACCCCGTCGACCCCCTGCAAGACCGAGGACACCCCGACCCCGACCCCGTCGGAGCCCTCCTCGACCCCGTCCGACGAGACGGAGTCCCCGGCGCCCGAGCCATCCACCTCGGCTCCCGCGCCGTCACAGCCGGAGAGCAGCGCGCCGGCCGCCGCCCCGAGCGACAACGCCCCGTCGCCTGCGGCCGGTGACTCCAACCTCGCCGAGACCGGTGCCAACTCCAACACCGGCATGATCGCCGGTATCGCGGCGGCCCTGGTCGTCGTCGGTGGCGGCGCCGTCTTCTTCGGCCTGCGCCGTCGCGGAGCGAACAGCAACAGCTGACGCCCGCACACCGGTTCACGTCCACCGGTGCACGCACAGCGGTGGCCCGTCCCGTTCCCGGGGCGGGCCACCGTCGTGTCAACCGAACGTCGCCTTTTCCAGCCAGAGTTCGAGCGGCTTGCGGTCACCGAGCACCTCGAGTCCCGGGGCGTCCAGCGGCAGTCGGCCGTAGAAGGACATCAGTACGTCCGTGAGCGGGCCGCGCAGTGCCACGGTCGCCTTCTCGTGGCCGCGCCGCCAGGCGATGCCCTCGTCGGGCAGTTCGACCAACCACTCGGCGTTCAGCCCGGCCGGGGCGTCGGTGGCGTGCAGGTGGATGCTGCTGCCCGGGGCGCGCAGTTCGTTCGCCGCCGCCCCGGGCAGGGCCCGCTGCACGAACCGTACGATGTCCAGCCACTCGTCGACCGCGTCGGCCGCCACCTCGGGCGCCACCGGCTGGAGGGGCAGACCCGCCGCCAGGGCCGCGTCCGCCCCGTGGACGACCAGCTCGTGGGTCATCCGCCGCGCCCAGAACCCCGCCGTGTCGGTGCCGGCCCACGACCAGGCACGCGCGCGCGGTCCGGCCTCGCGCAGCGCACCGACGACCACCTCGCCCGACTCCGCCAGCCACGCGTCCAGCGCCGCCGCGTCCCCGGTCGTCGCGGGACCCCGGGCGCCCGGCGCCCGGTCCACCGGCACGTCCTCCTCGGCGCGGGTGGCGACGATCAGCCCCGTCCAGCGCAGGGCCCGGCCCACGTGGCGTACCAGGTCCTCCAGGCTCCAGTCCGGGCAGGTCGGCACGGTGGCGGACAGATCGGCACCGGACGCGACCACGGCCCCGAGCCGGCCCACCTGGCGGACGATTTCGTCGCAGTACCGGTCGTGCGCGAGGAGTGCCATGCCGTCACCCTACGAGCGGACGATCACCCGAGCACCACAGTTTCGGCCGCGTCGAACTCCACCCCGACCGCGTCCCCGACCTCCGGCGCGTCCCGCAGCGCGCAGGCCGCCTCCAGGCGGGGCGCGTCCTGCGGCTGGAGGTGGACGGCGACGTGCGTGCCGCGGAAGGTACGGGCGGTGACCGTGCAGCACAGGCCCTCGCCGACGGGGACGACGCGGACCCCGGCCGGCCGCACCAGCACCGTTCTCGTGCCCTGCGGGGCGTCCTCGGGGAGCGGTACCTTGCCCCACGGGGTGTCAGCGGCCTGCCCGGTGACGGACGCCTCGGCCACGTTGTCGAAGCCGAGGAAGCGGGCCACGAAGGCGTTCACCGGCCGCTGCCACACCTCCAGGGGTGTCCCGGACTGGGCGATCCGCCCGTCGCGCATCACCACGACCCGGTCGGCGAGCGCGAAGGCCTCGCCCTGGTCGTGCGTGACGGCCAGCACCGTGGTGCCCAACCGGCCGAACAGCTCCCGCAGTTCGACCACGAGGCGCTCCCGCAGCGAGCGGTCGAGCTGGCCGAGCGGCTCGTCCAGCATCAGCAGCCGGGGCCGGGGCGCGAGGGCGCGGGCCAGCGCCACCCGCTGCTGCTCGCCGCCGGAGAGCGCGGCGACGGACCGGCGGTCGGCGCCCGGCAGCCCGACCAGCTCCAGCAACTCCCCCACCCGCTCGTGCTGCTCGGCCCGGGACGCGCCGCGCATTCGCGGCCCGAAGGCGATGTTTCCGGCCACGTCCCGCTGCGGGAACAGCTGGTGGTCCTGGAACATCAGCCCGACTTCGCGCCTGTGCGCGGGCACTCCCGTCTGGTCCCGTCCGTCCAGCGTCACCCGTCCGGCGTCCAGCGGCTGGAGTCCGGCGACCGCCCGCAGCAGCGTCGACTTGCCGCTGCCGCTGGGCCCGAGCACGCACACCACCTCGTGCTCGGCGACCCCCAGGTCGACGTCGTCGAGCACGGCCCGCCCGCCGAAGCGGACGGTGGCGCCTTCGAGGCTCAGCAGGCTCGGCGGCACGGGCGGCATGGGCGGCATGTCAGAACTCCCCGCTCCGGTCGGTCCGCAGCCGCTCCAGCACCACCAGGGCCACCGCGCACACCAGCATCAGAATCGTCGAAAGGGCCATCGCCTGGCCGTAGTTCATGTCCCCGGGCCGGCCGAGGAGCCGCGCCACGGCGACCGGCAGCGTCGGGTTGTCGGGCCGTGCGATGAAGACGGTCGCGCCGAACTCCCCCAGCGAGACCGCGAAGGCGAACCCGGCAGCGACCAGGAGCGCCCGCCGCACCATCGGCAGGTCGACTTCGCGCCACACCCGCCAGGGCGACGCGCCGAGTACCGCCGCCGCCTCCCGCAGCCGCCCGTCCACCGCCCGCAGCACCGGCAGCATGGTCCGTACGACGAAGGGGACGCCCACCAGTGCCTGCGCGAGCGGCACCAGGATCCAGGAGGATCTGAGATCCAGCGGGGGCTCGTCCAGCGCGATCAGGAAACCGAAGCCGACCGTCACGGCCGACACCCCGAGCGGCAGCATCAGAAGCGCGTCGAAGCCGCGCACGAAGCGGCCCGCGTCGCGCCGGGTGAGGGCGGTCGCGGCCAGCGCGCCGATCACCACGGCGATGGCGGTGGCGGCGACGGCGTACTGGAGGGAGTTGCCGATCGCCTCGATCGGCGGGACGAGGAAGGTGCCGCCGTCCTCGCGGGTCAGCGCCCGGTAGTAGCCGAAGCCGGACGCGCCCAGCGACCGCTGGACCAGCACCGCGAGCGGCAGCACCAGCAGGACGACGATGACGGCCAGGACCCCGGCGAGCAGCGTGCACTGCCCGGCTCCGCGCGGCCGGCGCGCGGTCGTGGCCGCGTCCACGAGCCGCAGGGCCGTCTCGCGCCGCCGCACCGTCCAGGCGTGTACGGCGAGGACGGCGGCGACGGCGGCGAACTGGATCAGCGTCAGCACGGCGGCCGTGGACAGGTCGAAGACCTGGGAGGTCTGGCGGTAGATCTCCACCTCCAGGGTGGAGAAGGTGGGCCCGCCGAGGATCTGGACGACGCCGAAGGAGGTGAAGGTGAACAGGAAGACCATCAGCGCGGCGGCGGCCACGGCGGGCGCCAGCGCGGGCAGCGTCACCTGCCGCCAGGCCCGCAGCCGCGAGGCGCCGAGCATCCGAGCGGCCTCCTCCTGCCGCGGGTCGAGCTGCGCCCAGAGGCCGCCGACGGTGCGGACGACCACGGCGTAGTTGAAGAAGACGTGCGCGAGCAGGATCGCCCACACCGTGGTGTCCAGGCGCAGGCCCCACAGCTCGTCCAGCAGCCCGCCGCGCCCGACCAGGGCCAGGAACGCCGTGCCGACGACGACCGTCGGCAGCACGAACGGGACGGTCACCACGGCCCGCAGCACCTGCTTGCCGGGGAAGTCGAAGCGGGCGAAGACGTACGCGCCGGGCAGCGCGATCAGCAGCGTGAGCGCGGTGGACGCCAGCGCCTGCCAGGTGGTGAACCACAGGACGTGCCGCACGTCGGACTGCGCGAGCACGTCCCCGATCCGGCCGAGCTGCCAGACCCCGTCGATCTCGAGGCCGCGCGCGACGATGGCGGCGACGGGGTAGGCGAAGAACACCGCGAAGAACGCGACGGGCACGGCCATGAGGCCGAGCCGCACCGCGCTCCCGCGCGCGCTCCGCGTCCGCTTCACCGCCTGCTCGCCTGCTCGGCTCACTTCAGTACGAGCGAGGTCCACGACTTGACCCACTGGTCACGGTTGTCGGCGATCTTCGCGGGGGCCAGGGTCTCGGGGTCCTTGGCCTGCGGCCCGAACTTCGTGAACGCCTCGGGAATCTTCGCGCCCTCCCGCACCGGGTAGACGAACATGTTCAGCGGCATGTCCTCCTGGAAGGTCCTGCCCAGCAGGAAGTCGAGGAGGGCCTTGCCGCCCTCGGGGTTCCTGGCGTTGCTGAGCAGGCCCGCGTACTCGACCTGCCGGAAGCAGGTGCCGTCGGCGACGCCGGTCGGCGCGGTCTTCGGCTGCGGGTCGGCGTAGATGACCTCGGCGGGCGGGGAGGAGGCGTAGGAGACGACGAGCGGGCGGTCGCCTCCCGCCTTCTTGCCGCCGGACGAGCCGGAGAACTCCTCGTTGTACGCCTGCTCCCAGCTGTCGACGACCTTGACGCCGTTCGCCTTGAGCTTCTTCCAGTAGCCCTCCCAGCCCCCGTCGCCGTACTTGGCGGCAGTGCCGAGCAGGAAGCCGAGACCCGGCGAGGAGCTGCCCGCGTTCTCGGTGACGAGGAGATTCTCGTACTCGGGTTTGGCGAGGTCGTCGTAGGACTTGGGCGGGGTCAGCCCGTGCTTGTCGAAGTACGCCTTGTCGTAGTTGACGCAGATGTCGCCGGTGTCGACGGGCGTGACCCGGTGCTTGTCCTGGTCGGCCCGGTACTCGGGCAGGACCTGGTCGGCGCCCTTCGCCTCGTACGGCTGGAACAGGCCGTTGTCGAGGGCGCGGGAGAGCAGGGTGTTGTCGACGCCGAAGAAGACGTCGCCCTGCGGGTTGTCCTTGGTGAGGACGGCCTTGTTGACGGCCTGCCCGGCGTCGCCGTCCTCCAGGACCTTGACCTTGTAGCCCGACTCCTTCTCGAAGGCCGCGATGACGTCCTTGGACGCGGCCCACGAGTCGTGGCTGACGAGGGTCACGGTCTTGGAGCCGCCGGAGCCGCTGCCCCCGCCGGCGTCGTCGGACGACGATCCGCAGGCGGCCAGCGTGCCGACCATGCCGAGCCCGAGGGCCAGGACACTGACCTTCTTGGTGATGCTCACTGAATTCCTCCTGGGTGACCAGGAGAAGACGCGGCCCTGCCCGGAACCCCTGGCGAGGGTCCCGGGCAGGGCGCAACAGCTCGAGTGGTGACCGATCTCCCTACCCAGAATGACCTGGGCCAGGTTCGGAGGGTCTGCGGCCGGTGCCGCACTCTCAGCGCTGTGGCGCTCCCCTGTCGGAATATGAAGATGTGATGGCTATGACGATGTACTTCCGGTACTGCCGCCGGCCAGGTTACCGCTCGCTCGCGGCGAGCTGACCACACGCCCCGTCGATCTCCTGCCCACGGGTGTCCCGGATCGTCACCGGCACACCGTGCGCCGCGATCGCCTCGACGAACGCCTTCTCGTCCTCGGGCCGGGACGCGGTCCACTTGGAGCCGGGGGTGGGGTTGAGCGGGATCAGGTTGACGTGCACGGGCCTGCCCTTGAGCAGCCGCCCGAGACGGTCACCGCGCCAGGCCTGGTCGTTGATGTCGCGGATCAGGGCGTACTCGATGGACAGCCGGCGCCCGGACTTCGCCGCGTACTCGAACCCGGCGTCCAGCACCTCGCGCACCTTCCACCGCGTGTTGACGGGGACGAGGGTGTCGCGCAGCTCGTCGTCGGGGGCGTGCAGGGAGATGGCGAGGCGGCACTTGAAGCCCTCGCCGGTGAAGCGGTGGATCGCCGGGACGAGGCCGACCGTGGAGACGGTGATGCCGCGCTGGGAGAGCCCGAGACCGTCCGGCTCGGGGTCGGTGAGGCGGCGGATGGAGCCGACGACGCGGTTGTAGTTGGCGAGGGGCTCGCCCATGCCCATGAACACGATGTTGCTGAGCCGCGCGGGGCCTCCCGGGACCTCGCCGTCCCTGAGCGCCCGCATGCCGTCCACGATCTGGTGCACGATCTCGGCGGTCGACAGGTTCCGGTCCAGGCCGGCCTGGCCGGTGGCGCAGAACGGGCAGTTCATGCCGCAGCCGGCCTGGGAGCTGATGCACATGGTCACCCGGTCCGGGTAGCGCATGAGCACGGACTCGACCAGCGTCCCGTCGAACAGCTTCCACAGGGTTTTGCGGGTGGTCCCCTGGTCGGTCGACAGGTGCCGCACGACCGTCATCAGCTCGGGCAGCAGCGCCTCCCGCAGCTCCTGGCGCGAGCCGGCGGGGATGTCGGTCCACTGCTCGGGGTCGTGCGCGTACCGGGCGAAGTAGTGCTGCGAGAGCTGCTTCGCGCGAAACGGCTTCTCACCGATCGCGGCGACAGCTTCCTTGCGCTCGGCAGGCGTGAGATCGGCAAGGTGCCGCGGCGGCCGCTTCGCTCCGCGGGGTGCGGCAAAGGTCAGCTCACCGGGGGCTGGACGGGCCACGGTCGGACAACTCCTCATGACGGCGGGCCTGTGGCAACCCCCCACGTCTGCGGGGACAACGGCAGGGCCGTGCCGGAGCCAGGAGACCTCACGGGGACACCCCCGCAACGGCGGGGACACACGGAAGGGCCCGCAGCAGACGCCGCAGGCCCTTTCCATGCTACCGGATGACTGTCAACCCGATCCGACGAAGATCACCAACAACAGCCACGCCACCGGCGCCGTCGGCAGCAGCGAGTCCAGGCGGTCCATGCTGTATCGATTCGCGGCTACCGCCGCGTGGCGCCACGGCCTGCACTCACCCGGATCCGACAAAGACGACCAGCAGGAGCCACGCCACCGGCGCCGTCGGCAGCAGCGAGTCCAGGCGGTCCATGATGCCGCCGTGACCCGGCAGGAGGGTGCCCATGTCCTTGATGCCGAGGTCGCGCTTGATCATGGACTCGCCGAGGTCGCCAAGGGTGGCGCTGACGGCGACCGCGAGGCCGAGCAGCAGGCCCTGCCACCAGGTGCCGTCGTCGATGAGGAACTGCGTGCACAGCGCGCCCGCCGCCATCGCGAACGCCACCGCGCCCAGCAGGCCCTCGCGGGTCTTGCCGGGGCTGATGCGCGGGGCGAGCTTCTTCTTGCCGAAGCGCCAGCCGACGGCGTAGGCGCCGGTGTCGCTGACGACCGTCAGTATCAGGAAGACCAGCACGCGCCAGGCACCGTCGTCCGCCGCCAGCATCATGGCGACGAACGTGGCCAGGAACGGCACGTAGAACGCGGCGAACAGGCCCGCGGTGACGTCCCTGAGGTAGCCCTCGGGCGGTTCCGTCATCCGCCAGACGAGGACCGCGAGCGCCGTGAGCGCCATGGCGATCCACGCGCCCTCGGCGCCGCGCGCATAGCCGGCGACCACCATCGCCGCGCCACCGATGGCGAGCGGCACGAGGGGCGCCTTGATGCCCTTGCGCTCCTCCAGCCGCTTGGTCAGCTCCCACAGGCCCACCACGACGGCGACCACGATCACGCCGACGAAGACCGCCTTGACGACGAACAGCGACGCGATGATCACCACGCCGAGGCCGACGCCGACCCCTATCGCGGCCCCCAGGTCGCGCCCCGCGCTCTTCTTCTGCGGCGGCTGGGGCTGCGCCGGCTGCGGGGCGTCGGGCATGGGCTCCGGATTCTGCGGCACCGCCGCATACGGCTGCGCCGACGGGTTCTGGTCGCGATACGGCTCCTCGCGACCGGGCTGGTCGTGGAACGGCTCGTCCCGGAACAAGGGACCGCTCAGCCGAGCGGTCCCCTGGTCGTCGTCCTGGTCTCCGCCGTGTTCGGGTACGTCGGGCACGATGGGCATGGGGCGAGTCTGCTGCGCGTAGTGCGCATCGTACGCGGGACCCGCCGGGCCGGCGCCCTGGACGGGTCCCTGGTCGGACGGCCCCCAGTACCCGGCTTGTGGCGGCGCTCCCCAGGAAGAGTCGTTCATCAGACCTCGAGCAGCTCCGCTTCCTTGTGCTTCAGGAGCTCGTCCACCTGTGCGACGTACTTGGCGGTGGTGTCGTCGAGCTCCTTCTCCGCACGGCGGCCCTCGTCCTCGCCGACGTCGCCGTCCTTGACCATCTTGTCGATGGCGTCCTTGGCCTTGCGGCGCACGGAGCGGATCGAGACCTTGGCGTCCTCGCCCTTGGCCTTGGCGACCTTGATGTACTCCCGGCGGCGCTCCTCGGTCAGCTCGGGGAACACCACCCGGATGATGTTGCCGTCGTTGCTCGGGTTGACGCCCAGGTCGGAGTCGCGGATCGCCTGCTCGATGTTGCGCAGGGCGCTCTTGTCGAAGGGGGTCACCACGGCCATGCGCGGCTCGGGCACGGAGAAAGAGGCCAGCTGGTTGATCGGCGTCAGCGCACCGTAGTAGTCGGCCACGATCTTGTTGAACATCGCCGGGTGCGCACGGCCGGTGCGGATCGCGGCGAAGTCCTCCTTGGCGACCACGACGGCCTTCTCCATCTTCTCCTCGGCCTCGAGGAGGGTCTCTTCGATCACCACTTGCTCCTGCGTGTCTTGAGTAGGCCCGGCTGCGGTTCCCCTGCGGGGCGGCGGCCGGCTGCGTCGCGTTCTTCCTGCACGGTTCCCGACCGGCGGGACATTGTCCATCCCCCGGCCCGGTCCCGTCCCGTCCGTCCCCCGGACAGGTGGCGTCCGCGGACGGGGGTGTTCTCCGGTCAGTCCCGGCTGCCCTGGTCACCCACAAGCGTGCCGATCTTCTCACCCTTGACGGCGCGGGCGATATTGCCCTCCTTCAACAGCTCGAAGACCACGATGGGGAGACTGTTGTCGCGGCAGAGGGTGACGGCCGTGGCGTCGGCGACCTTCAGGTCGCGGGTGATGACCTCGCCGTAGCCGAGCGCGTCGAACTTCACGGCGTCCGGATTGGTCTTGGGGTCGGAGTCGTAGACCCCGTCCACGCCGTTCTTGCCCATGAGCAGGGCCTCGGCGTCGATCTCGAGGGCGCGCTGGGCGGCGGTGGTGTCGGTGGAGAAGTAGGGCATGCCCATCCCGGCGCCGAAGATGACCACGCGCCCCTTCTCCAGGTGGCGCACCGCGCGCAGCGGGATGTAGGGCTCGGCGACCTGGCCCATGGTGATGGCGGTCTGCACACGGCAGTCGACGCCCTCCTTCTCCAGGAAGTCCTGGAGGGCCAGGCAGTTCATCACGGTGCCGAGCATGCCCATGTAGTCGGAGCGGGCGCGGTCCATGCCGCGCACCTGCAGCTCGGCGCCGCGGAAGAAGTTGCCGCCGCCGATGACGATCGCGATCTCGGCGCCGTCCCGGACGACGGCCGCGATCTCGCGGGCGATGGCGTGCACCACGTCGGGGTCGACGCCCAGGCCCCCACCGCCGGAGAAGGCCTCTCCGGACAGCTTCAGCATGAAGCGGCCGCGTACTTTGCCGTCGTCGCTCTTCTCGGCCTTGGTGGTCATGGAGATCTCGCCTCTTTTACGTGGGTCACACACACGAAGAAGGCCACTGCCGGTGGGGGCGTGTTTCGCATCCCATACGCGGCAATGGCCTCCTCGTCAGATCTGCTGTCGTCCGCCGCCACGCGCGCGTACGCAACGGCATACGCGAACGGCGCCGACGACTGCTGTCGACCCTACCGGGGTCGCACGTCCGTCGCGGTACGGACTCAGATGCCGACCTTGATGCGCGAGAAGCGCTTCAGGCTGACACCGGCCTCTTCCAGCACCTTCTGGACGGACTTCTTGTTGTCCAGGGCGTAGGGCTGGCCGAGCAGGGTGGCGTCCTTGAAGAAGCCGTTGAGGCGACCCTCGACGATCTTCGGCAGGGCGGCCTCGGGCTTGCCCTCGGCGCGGGTGGTCTCCTCGGCGACACGGCGCTCGGTCTCGACGACCTCGGCCGGGACGTCCTCCTTGGAGAGGTACTTCGGGGCGAAGGCGGCGATGTGCTGGGCGACGCCCTTGGCGATCTCGGCGTTGGGCTTGTCCAGCTCGACGAGGACACCGATCTGCGGCGGCAGGTCGGGCATCGTGCGGTGCATGTACGCGGTCACGTAGCCGCCCGAGAACTGCGCGAAGCGGTCCAGGACGATCTTCTCGCCGAGGTTGGCGTTGGCCTCGTCCACGTACGCCTGGACGGTCTTGCCGGGCTCGATCTCGGAGGCGAGCAGCGCCTCCAGGTCGGCCGGGGCGGCCTTGGCGACGTGCTCGGCGATGGCCTTGGCGACGTTCTGGAACTTCTCGCCCTTGGCGACGAAGTCCGTCTCGCACTTCAGCTCGACGAGGACACCCGAGGTGTTGTCGTCGGCGATGATCGAGACGACGGCGCCGTTCTCGGCAGAGCGGCCCTCGCGCTTGGCAACGCCCTTCTGGCCCTTGATGCGGAGCGCCTCGACGGCCTTCTCGACGTTGCCCTCGGCCTCGTCCAGCGCCTTCTTGCAGTCCATCATGCCGGCGCCGGTGAGCTCGCGGAGCTTCTTGACGTCGGCGGCGGTGTAGTTCGCCATGATTCCGGAATCTCTCTCGAAGTCTGAAGATCTACGGGCCGGACGGCGGGGGCTGTGTGGCCCCCGCCGTCCGCAACCCGAAGGTGGTGAGGGGTCAGGCCTGCTCGGCGTCCGCGGCCGGAGCCTCGGCGGCGGGCGCCTCGACGGCGGGGGCCTCGGTGGCCTCGGCAGCCGGGGCGGCCTCGGCGGCGGGAGCCTCGGCGGGCTTCTCGGCGGCCTCGGCGTCGTCCTTCTTCTCGGCCTTCTCGCCCTCGAGCAGGTCGCGCTCCCACTCGGCGAGCGGCTCACCGGCGGCCTTCTCGCCCTTGGCGCCGCCGGCGGCACCGGAGCGGGCGATGAGGCCCTCGGCGACGGCGTCGGCGATCACGCGGGTGAGCAGGGTGACGGAGCGGATCGCGTCGTCGTTGCCCGGGATCTTGTAGTCGACCTCGTCGGGGTCGCAGTTGGTGTCGAGGATGGCGACGACCGGGATGTTGAGCTTCCGGGCCTCGCCGACCGCGATGTGCTCCTTCTTGGTGTCCACGATCCAGACGGCGCTGGGCACCTTGGACATCTCGCGGATACCGCCGAGGGTCTTCTCCAGCTTGGCCTTCTCGCGGGAGAGGACCAGCAGCTCCTTCTTGGTGAGGCCGGAGGCGGCCACGTCCTCGAAGTCGATCTGCTCGAGCTCCTTCAGGCGCTGCAGGCGCTTGTAGACGGTCGAGAAGTTGGTGAGCATGCCGCCCAGCCAGCGCTGGTTGACGTAGGGCATGCCGACGCGGGTGGCCTGCTCGGCGATGGCCTCCTGCGCCTGCTTCTTCGTGCCGACGAACATGACCGTGCCGCCGTGGGCGACGGTCTCCTTGACGAACTCGTAGGCGCGGTCGATGTACGACAGCGACTGGAGCAGGTCGATGATGTAGATGCCGTTGCGCTCCGTGAAGATGAAGCGCTTCATCTTCGGGTTCCAACGGCGGGTCTGGTGACCGAAGTGGACGCCGCTTTCCAGCAGCTCCCGCATCGTGACGACGGCCATGGCCGTATCTCCTCGAGTTTCTCGGTTGTGCCGCGCGAGCCGGACGGCTCCCGCGCCTGACGCCCGGATGCGCCTGCCACAAGGGACCGAGGGGCGCTGACACGGACCTTTGCGGGCCTCGTGTCGGGGCGTGCGAAGTCGACCCGGTGACCCGGATCGCCACCAGAAGTGTACGGGACCCGCGGGGTACCGGGTGACGCGGCTGTCCACAACCGGGGCACGGTCCACAGGGCCGGGCGGCGATCGGGTCCGGTGCGCGACGGTGTCCGCATGCGAACGAGGCGACGGGTGAGTGCATGGACGTGGCCGGCACTGCTGACGGCGGTGCTGACCGTCCTGGCCGCGGGGCCGCCGCACAGTGCTCCGGACACCGCTCCGGCGGTCTCGGCGACGGAGGCCGGGCGGAGGGTCCCGGACCCGGCGGTGCCGGCCCTGGCCCAGCACTGGCCGGTCGGTGTCCGGCCCACGGTTGTGCGGGGCTGGGAGCCTCCGGCGACCCCGTACGGGCCGGGTCACCGCGGGGTGGACCTCGCCGCGGCGGGCGGGACGCCGGTACGGGCGGTGGCCGCGGGGCGGGTGTCGTTCGCGGGCCCGGTCGCGGGCCGGGGCGTGGTCTCGATGGAGCTGGCGGGGACCGGCGATCCGCCGCTGCGGACGACGTACGCGCCCGTCGAGGCGGCGGTGGAGGAGGGCGACGAGGTCGCGGCCGGCGAGGTGCTCGGCACGGTGCAGCCGACGGGCCCGCACTGCACGGCCTGCCTGCACTGGGGCCTGCTGCGGGGCGATGTCTATCTCAACCCGCTGTCCCTGCTTCCGCCGTGGCTGCTGGCCGCGGGGCCGTCGAGGCTGCTGCCGGTCCTGGGGGTGCCGTTGCCCGGCCGGGCGGGGGTCAGCCCCGAACGCCCCGCAGCGCCATGGAGACCGCCGCCTCCGTGATCACCGTCGGCTCCTCGGCGGCGCCCAGCTCGATCCGCCGTACGGCAGCGTCCACGACGCCCTGGAGGAGCATCGCCGCCAGCCTCGGCTGGTCGTGCCCCATCTCGCCCAGCGCCTCGACGATCATCGCGATCAGTCCGCCGTGCGCGGCGCGGATCTTCTCCCGGGCGCCGGCGTCCAGCTCGCTCGCGGAGATGGCCACGACGGCCCGGTGCCGCCGGTCCCCGACCAGGTCGAGCTGCTTGCGCACATACGCCTCGATCTTGGCCTCGGGAGCCGTCTCGCCCTCCATCGCCGCCTCGACCTCCGCGGCCCAGACGGGGAAGTCGACGGCGCACAGCTCCTCGACCACGGCAGCCCGCGACCGGAAGTACTCGTACACGGAGGACCGGGCAAGTCCCGTCCGTTCGGCGAGGGCGGGGAAGGTCAGCGCCTCCGTCCCGCCGTCGGACAGCAGGGAGCGTGCCGCGTCCAGCAGGGCGGCACGCTGCATCGACCGGTGCTCGGCCACAGAGGCCGCTCGAATCCTTGGCACGTCACCACTTTACGGACGCGGCACCCCGGACGGGAGTCACTCACCGGCCGGACGGCCGGTGACCGCTGCGCCGACCGAGTCGCACCCCGTGCCGTAAGCCCAGGTCAGCGGCCGAAACCGGCCAGCTTGGCGCGGAGTTGCAGCACCGACTTGGTGTGAATCTGGCTGACTCTGCTCTCGGTCACGCCCAGCACGTTCCCGATCTCGGCGAGCGTGAGGCCCTCGTAGTAGTACAGCGTGACGACGGTCTTCTCCCGCTCCGGCAGCGTGTTGATCGCCCGGGCCAGGAGCCGTCGCAGCTCCCGGTCCTCGGCGACCTCCACCGGATTGTCGGCGGCGGTGTCCTCCAGGGTGTCCATCAGGCTCAGCCGGCCGCCGCCCTCGCCGCCCGCGTGCAGCAGCTCCTCCAGGGCCACCACGTTGGCCAGTGACAGCTGGCTGAAGACCGCGTGGAGGTCCTCCACGGCGATCCCCATCTCCACGGCGACCTCGCTCTCCGACGGGGTGCGGCGCAGCCGTGCCTCCAGCGTCGCGTACGCACGCTCCACGTTGCGCGCCTTCTGCCGCACCGACCGCGGGATCCAGTCCAGCGCGCGCAGTTCGTCGATCATGGCGCCGCGGATCCGGGTGATCGCGTACGTCTCGAACTTGATCTCGCGGTCGACGTCGAACTTCTCGATGGCGTCGATCAGTCCGAACACTCCGGAGGAGACGAAGTCGGCCTGCTCGACATTGGGCGGCAGCCCCACGCTGACCCGGCCCGCCACGTACTTCACGAGGGGCGAGTAGTGCAGGATCAGCTGTTCCCGCAGCCGCTCGTCGCCGGTCGCCTTGTACGACCGCCACAGCTCGTCGAGTGTCGAGGGGGCGGACGGTCGCACGCTGCCACCGTCGCGGGCGGCTGGGGGGATCGCCGCCCGGTCGGACCCGGAGGTGTGCTGGGGCATTCGTCGCCTAGTGCCGTTTCTGCCGTGATGTCGTGTGCCTGAGGCCGCCGGCCTGCTCTCTCGTCGTCGCCTGTTGTCGGCCGTCTGCGTGGGGGTCATCGTGAGCGTAGCGTGACTGGACCGTCGCGGTGTGCGAAGGAGGGGGCGGAACCCCTACGCAGATACGTTCCGCTGAACGCTCTACAGGGGGGACGATGATCGCTCTGGGTGATCATTCGAATACCCCAACTGCCGGAATCCCCACGGGCGTCGGGCTTCCCCCGGACGGCCGAACACGGTGCGTCAGCGAGGGCTGCGACCACCGCGAATCGAGATCATCGCCTGGCGTGTCAACTTCCAGCCGTCGCCGTGTCGTTCGACGTAACCAAGCGCTCGAAGCTCGTACAGTCTCGCGGTGGCGTCGTCCGTGGTGGTCTGGGCACGGCGTGCCACCTCGGCGGCCGTCGCCGTTCCCCGCCCGGGGAGCCCGGCCAGCACCTGGCGGGTCCGGGGCTCCAGGAGATCGGTGGGGAGGACCGGCCCGCGCCGTTCCGGAGGCAGCTCTCCCATGTCGCCGACGAGTTCGACCACCTCGGCGGCGTCGCCGACGAGCACCGCGTCGCCGCGCAGCAGCTCGTGCACCCCTGCGGAGAGCGCGCTGGTCGCCGGTCCGGGTACGCCCATCACGTGCCGGCCCAGACGCCGGGCCGCGCGGGCGGTGACCAGCGACCCGCTGCGGTAGGCGGCCTCGACCACGACGGTGCCGCGGGTGAGCGCGGCGATGACCCGGTTGCGCAGGACGAATCTGCTCGGCGTCGGGTGATCGCCCGGTGGCAGCTCTCCGACGACCAGGCCCTGCTCGGCGATCCTGGTGATCAGCGCGGTGTGCCCGGGAGGGTAGGGGCGGTCGACGCCACAGGCGAGGACCGCCGCGGTGGCGCCGCCGGCGCCCAGTGCGCCCCGGTGTGCGGCGCCGTCGACGCCGTAGGCGCCGCCGGACACCACGACCCAGCCGCGCTCGGCCAGGCCGGCGGCGAGGGTGGCGGCCATGTGGGCGCCGTACTCGGTGCAGGCACGGGCGCCGACGACAGCGACCGACCTCAGCGCCCACATGCGCAGGCTGGGCGTGCCCCGCACCCACAGCCCGAGCGGCCGGGCATCGCCGAGGTCGTCGAGCTGCCCCGGCCACTCGGCGGTCCCGGGGACCACGAACCGCGCCCCCGCGGACCGGGCGACCGCCAGGTCACGGCGCGGGTCGGCCGTGCCCGCCCGGGCACACAGGCCGGCCCACCGCTTCTCGCTCACCCCCGGCAGGGCGCGTCCCACCTCGCGCAGGCGCCGCGCCACTGCAAGAACGCCCCTCTCGCGGATCCACCGTCCGCCGGTCTCGTCGCCGGGTTCGAGGACCCGGGCGAGGAAGACCCGCCCGAGCAACTCACCGTCCGCCGACCTCCCGCTGTGGGCCCCGCCACCGCCCGGTGCCGAAGCACCCGCCGCGCCGACGTCACGCGCTCCGGCGGCGAAGCCGCCCTGGCCCACGCCACCCGCCCGGGCCGCGCCGCCCGCCCCGACCCCGGCGTGCGCCGCGACGCCGCGGTCCTCCTCGACCGCGCCGTCCTTCCCGACGGGACCGGCCTCCCGGACCTCGTCGGGCTTCACAATCGCGGTGTCCTGACCGACCGGGCCGTCACGACCGACCGGGCCCGCCTTCCCGACCAGGTCGTCCGGACCGACCGGGCCGCCTTCCCCAGCCGTGCCGCCCGCCCCGACCACCAGGCCAGGCCCGACCTCGCCGGGCTTCACAACCCCGCGGTCCTTCCCGACCGCACCAGCCTTCCCGACCGCACCAGCCTTCCCGACCGGGCCGGCCTTCCCGACCCCGTTGTCCTGACCGACCGGGCCCGCCTTCCCAACCGCGGTGTCCTGACCGGCCGAGCCGTCACGACCGACCGGGCCGTCGTTCCCGACCCTCCCGCCCATCGCGACCACCAGGTCCGGCTGGACCGTGCCGCCCCTCCCGGCCGCAGGGCCCGGCACGATCAGGGCTCCGTCACCCGTCGCGTCGGCACCCACTGCGTCGGCGCCGCGCGGTGCCTCGCCCCGTCGCACTGCCGCCTCCTCGGCCACCTCACCGCCGATGGGCACGGCGGCGGCGTCGAAGAGGGCGCCGTCTTCCGTCGGCGCGGTGTCCCCGGTCACGCCAGGGCTCCCAGGGCCATCGGAACGCCCCGCGGCACCCCGGTGCGCAGTTGCAGTGCCAGGGCGACGTCCCTCGCTTCGGGGCGGTCGTGGCCGACCAGGTCGGCGACCGTCCAGGCGACGCGCAGGACCCGGTCGAGTCCGCGGGCGGTGAGCACACCGCGTTCCAGGCTGCGCTCCGCCTCCTCCAGCGCTCCGGGCGCGGCGCGCCAGCGACTGCGCAGCTCCCGGCCGGGCACCTCGCTGTTCGACCGCCACGGCGTGCCCGCGAGCCGCGCGGCCGCCCGCTCCCGGGCCGCGCGCACCCGGTCGGCGACGGCAGCGGTGGAATCGCCCCGGGGGCCGTCCCCCGCCAGCTGGCTGCGCGTGACCCGGTCCACCTCGACCCGCAGGTCGACCCGGTCGAGCAGCGGCCCGGACAACCTGGCCTGATAGCGGCGGATCGCCGAGGGCGAGCACTCGCACAGCTCGTCGGTCCGCGAGAACCGCCCGCACGGACAGGGGTTGGCGGCGAGCACCATCAGGAACCGCGCCGGGAAGCGCACCACGCCCGCGCTGCGCGCGATGACGACGTGCCCGGCCTCCAGCGGCTGACGCAGCGCGTCCAGCGCGTGAGAGCTGAACTCCGGCGTCTCGTCCAGGAACAGGACGCCCCGGTGTGCCAGCGAGACGGCTCCGGGCCGCGCGATGCCGGGGCCGCCTCCCACCAGGGCCTGCATCGTGGCGGAGTGGTGGGGAGCGCAGTAGGGGGCCACGTCGATCAGGGGCTTGCCCGGCGGCAGCAGCCCCGCCACCGAGTGCACGGCGGTGACCTCGAGGGACTCCGCCCGGCAGAGCCGGGGCAGGATGGCGGGCAGCCGTTCGGCGAGCATGGTCTTGCCCGCGCCGGGCGGCCCCTCCAGGAACAGGTGGTGGCGACCGGCCGCGGCGACCTCCACCGCCGTGCGCGCCGACTCCTGTCCGACGACGTCGGCGAGATCGTGGCCGTGGTCGTGCTGTGCCGCGCCCACGCCGTGCATTCCGGTGGCGGCGCCGGTGCCGGGCATCCGCAGGCCCGCCAGGAGCGGGTCGGGGCGGCCCTGCTGGTCCTCCTGTTCCTCCTCCGGCACGGGTTCGTCGGCGAGGACGGCGATCAGCTGGCGCAGGCTGCGCACGCCGAGCACCGACACCCCCGGCACCAGCGACGCCTCGGCCGCGGCGCACTCCGGCACGACCACCTGTTCGTAGCCGGCCTCGGCCGCGGCCAGTACCGCCGGCAGGATGCCGCGCACCGGCCGCACCCGGCCGTCCAGGCCCAGCTCTCCGATCATCACGATGTCGGCGAGCACCCGCGGGTCGATCCGTTCCGCCGCGCCCAGGACGCTCGCGGCGACGGCGAGGTCGAAGCCGCTGCCGCTCTTGGGCACCGATGCCGGGCTGAGTCCCACCGTGAGCTTCTTCTGGGGCCACTCCGCGCCCGAGTTCACCACGGCCGCCCGTACCCGGTCGCGGCTCTCCGTGAGGCTCTTGTCCGGCAGACCCACCAGCGTGAACGCCGCCACACCCGGTTCCAGGTCGGCCTGGACCTCGACCACCACGCCGTCGACGCCGACGAGCGCCACCGAGCACGTCCGCGCGAACCCCATCACGCCACCCCCCGGGCGTGCTCGACCACGGGGGCGCCGCGCTGCGGGAGGAGCACTCCGACCAGGTCGATGCGGACGCCGCCGGGCGGAGCTCCCCCGTGGGTCTGGATCCAGCGCTCGGCGAGCCGCCGCAGCCGCTCGGTCCTCTCCGGGGTCACGGCGGCCATCGGGTGCTCGAAGGAGCCGGCCCGGCGCGTCTTGACCTCGCAGACGACCAGGACGTCTCCGTCCCGGGCCACGATGTCGATCTCGCCGGTCCTGCCGCAGCGCCAGTTGCGCTCCAGGACGGTCATTCCGGCCCCGGTCAGCCGGCGGGCGGCGAGCGTCTCGCCGTACTTGCCCATCGCACCTCGTGCGTTCATGTCGGCACCACCTCCGGCGCCAACCATCACGCAGACGGGCAGATCCCGTCACTCACGGTGAACTACTCACCGGTTGTGGAAAACTCCGTCACCCGCCCGGAAGCTCCAGGTCGCTCTTGTTCAGCTCCTCGATGTTCACGTCCTTGAACGTCAACACCCTCACCTGCTTGACGAACCGGGCCGGCCGGTACATGTCCCACACCCAGGCGTCAGCCATGGAGACCTCGAAGAACACCTCGCCCTGGACCGAGTGCACCTGCATCTCGTAGTCATTGGTGAGGTAGAAACGCCGCTCGGTCTCGATCACGTATTTGAACAGACCGACGACATCGCGGTACTCCCGGTAGAGCTTGAGCTCCATCTCGGTCTCGTACTTCTCGAGGTCCTCGGCGCTCATGGCATGTTCCCCTTCAGCCGTGCGGTCACCCCATTGTGCGCCAGTCCCGCGCGCCCCTAGACGATTTCGGTGTCCAGGGTCACCGGACCGGCCGGGGGACCTTCGTCGAGCAGCGTGCGCAGCAGCCCGGCGAGTCTGGTCGGATACACCGTCTCACGTGCCCGGGTCAGTTCCTCACACGTCCACCAGCGCGCTCCGGCGACGCTGCGCCGCTCCAGTTCGGTGAGGCCGACGGGCTCGGTGGCGGTCTGGGCTGTGCGGGCCAGGTAGTACCACTCGTCCTGGTCCCAGCGGCGGCCCGCGAAGGGAAAGGAGCACCTGCGCCGCCACAGCACCGGGCCGAGTTCGACGTCGGTGATGCCGGTCTCCTCCAGGAGTTCGCGCCGGGCGGCCTGCTCCCGGGTCTCGTCGCCCTCCACGCCGCCGCCGGGGGTGAACCACCAGTCGTCGGCCGGGTCGTCCGGTTCGTGGCCGTGCAGCAGCAGGATGCGGTCCTCGGGATCGAGCAGCACCACCCGGGCGACCCGGCGCAGGCCGCCCTCGTAGGTGTCCTGGCCCGCCGGGGTCACCTCAGCGGGCACCGGTCGGCCCCGCTCCCTTTCGGGCACGGGAGGCCCCCGCACGCTTGGCCAGCGGACCGTAGGCCGCGCCGCCCAGGATCAGCACGGCCCCGGCGACGACCAGCACGACGACCGTCCGCAGCGGGCCCGGCGAGGACAGGTCGCCCAGCGCCTCGAAGCCGGTCGGCCGCTCCAGCATGCCGTTCATCGGCCAGGCCACGGCGTCCACGCGGCCGTCCACGGCACCGCGCGACACGGTGCCGCCGGCCGCGTCGGTGAGGTGGGCGGTGGAGTCGACGGAGTTGTCGCGCTCGTCGCCGAGCAGGAACAGGCGGCCCTCCGGGACGGTCACTGTCTGGAAGTCGCTGATCTCGGCCGGGGTGCCGGCGGGCAGGTACGGCTCGTCGATCACCTTGCCGTTGACCTTCAGCTTGCCCTTCTGGCAGCAGGAGACGGTGTCCCCGCCGACGGCGACGACCCGCTTGACCATCGGGGCGTTGGCCCATGTCGCGTCCTTGAACACGACGACGTCGCCGCGTCGGACGTCGGCGCCGTCGACGCGCTGCGCCAGGACCCGGTCACCGGCGTTGATCGTCGGCGTCATCGAGCCGGTCGGCACGGTGTAGGGGCGGTAGAGCACCGCGCCCCAGGCGAATCCGCCGAGGAACAGCACCAGGCCCAGCGCCACGGCGATGCCGGACAGCCGCTGCCCGGTCCGGCTGCCCACCGGGCCCTTCTTCGCTCCGCCGCCGCGCGGGACCGTACGTGTCGTGCTCTCGCCACCCATGGAGCCGCACCTTACCCGGCGGTACGCCCACGGGGCAGCCCCCTCCCGGAGGCCGGAAGGGGGCTCGTGGAACCTCGGCGGGATCCCGGCGGGCTCAGCGCGTCTCGGCCGGGGCGATACGGCGGCGGCGCCACCAGACGAACGGGACCACACCGGCCACGGCCAGGCCCTGGGGCGCGACCGAGAGCGCGGCGGCCGCCGAGGAGCGGGCCTGGGACTGCAGGCCGTCCTGGTCGAAGGTGTCCGGGACCGGCAGGGTGCTCCAGCGGCCCATCGGCCAGGCGACCACGATGGCGCGGCCGACGACCTCGTCCACGGGGACCATGCCGCCGTTCTTGTCCGACTGGTTGTACCGGGAGTCCCGGGAGTTCTGCCGGTGGTCACCCATGACCCAGATTTTGCCCTCGGGCACCGTGACCTTGAACCGCCCGCCCTGGTCGTCGTCCGAGCAGGGCGTGTTGCCCGGGTAGACGTACGGCTCGCTCAACGCCTTGCCGTTGACCTTCAGCGGGCCGGTCTTGTTGCACTCGACCGTGTCGCCGGCGACGCCGATGACGCGCTTGATCAGGTCCTTCTCGTCCGCGGACGGCATCAGGCCGATCCAGCTGAGAACGGTCTGCAGCGCGTTCGGGTCGGGCGTCGGCTCGCCCGCCAGCCAGTCGGCCGGGTCGTGGAAGACGACGACCTCGCCGCGCTCGGGCTCGGAGCCGAACCAGGGGGTCAGCTTGTCGACCAGGACCCGGTCACCGATCTGAAGCGTGTTCTCCATCGAGGACGACGGGATCGAGAACGCCTGCACCAGGAACGTCTTGATCAGCAGGGCCAGGACCAGCGCGATGCCGATCAGGATCGGCAGCTCCTTCCAGAAGGAGCGCTGCTTCTTGGCCGCCGGAGGTGTCGCGGGAGGCGTCCCGCCGACCCCCTCGTCCTGCGTCCCGCCGTTGCGCCCGTTCTGGCCGCCCTGCCCGTTCGTCACCCTGCCGTCCTCGGTTCCGGAGCCGTACCCGGAGTCCGGGGCCCCGACCGCCGCCGGGCCGGCCGTCTCCTCGGGGCGTCCGCGGTTCTCCTCGCCGTCGTGACCGGACCGTGCGCCAACCGCCACATCCCCCACGCCAACTCCTCACTCTCTGCCACCGCCTGCCCCGGATACGACGCAGGCCCACCACTCCCATAACGAGCGGGAGTTCCGCAGGGGTCGGGAGTTCAATCATCGCGTTCGGATCGTAGGGGGCAACCCTATGCGACAGTCCGGGAGCAGCGGTCGAACCGGAGGCCGAGTCGGACACGGACGCGTACGTCTCGGGTTCGTCCAGCGTGGTCCAGTGACCGAACGGCCACGCGATCACCATGGCCCGTCCCACCACCTCGTCCTGGGACACGGTGCCGAAGTCGGTCTCCTGGTGGAAGCGGGAGTCGGCGGAGTTGGACCGGTGGTCGCCCATCACCCACAGCCGCCCCTCGGGGACGGTGACGTCGAACGGCGTCCGGGACGGGCTGTCCCCGGGGTACAGGTAGCCCTCGTTCAGGGGAACGCCGTTGACCGTGACGCGTCCCTGTTTGTCACAGCACTTGACGTGGTCCCCGCCCACTCCGACGACCCGCTTGATGAGGTCCTTCTCGTCGTCGGACGGCAGCAGTCCGATGAAGGCGAGGCCCTCCTTGACCTGTTTGACGACGACGGGGTCGTCCTTCTTGGTGGTCTGTTCGCCCTGGAGCCAGCCGCCGGGGTCCCGGAAGACGACGACGTCCCCGCGCTGCGGTTCGGAGCCGAACCAGGGGGTGAGCTTGTCCACCAGGACCCGGTCGCCGATCCGGATGGTCTGCTCCATGGAGCCCGAGGGGATCACGAAGGCCTGGACGAGGAAGGTCTTCAGCACCAGCGCTATGAGGACCGCTACGCCGACGAGGAGGGGGATCTCCTTGACGGCGCCGCGTCTGCGCCGCCGTTTGACCTTGCGCTGGAGCTTGCGGCGCTCGGCGCGCGAGCGGCCGCCGGAGGGCGCGGCGGTGCGCCTCGAGCCGGTGGGCAGCAGGTTCTCCGTGGGGCTGCTGGGCACTCCCCGCGGCTTGCCCCGGCTACCCATCGGCGTCCCCGGCCCGCGCCGCGCCGGCCTCTGAGGCGTCCCCGGTGCCGGTCTCCGCGTCCGGTACGCGCGCGTAGGCGTCGGGGCGGTCGAGGCGGGTGGCGTGATCGAAGGGCCAGACGATCCAGTCGGCACGCCCGATCACCTCGTCCAGCGGGACCATCCCGCCGCCCGGGGAGCCCAGGTGGTCGCGGGAGTCGCTGGAGTCGGCGCGGTGGTCGCCGAGGACGAAGAGGGTGCCGTCGGGGACGACGACGTCGAAGGGGACCGTGGACGGGCGGTCACCGGGGTACAGGAAGGCCGACTCGTCGACCGACTGGCCGTTCACCCGCACCCTCCCCTCCTCGTCGCAGCACACCACGTGGTCCCCGCCCACACCGACAACGCGTTTGATGTAGTCGCCGTGCCCGAAGAGCCCGGTGCCGTCGAAGACGACGACGTCGCCCCGCTGCGGCCGACGATCGAAACGGTACGCCAACTTGTTTACGAGAACGCGGTCACCGATCCTCAATCCTCGCTCCATCGATCCGCTCGGGATCTGGAACGGCTGCAGCACGAAGGTGCTGAGCAGCAGCAGGAACAGCAGGAGGACCAGCAGGGTCACGGTGATCCGGCCGCCCGGCACCCAGTCCGTGAGCCGTCCCGCGCGCCCCGCCAACGCGAAACGCGACCGTTCCTCCGGGGCCTCCGGTTCCGAGGGCTGCTCGGAGTCGGAAGGGCGGGAGGAGCGGTCGCGCTCCGTGTGCTGTGTTTCGATGTCCATCGGGGCCAGATGTTATCCGGCCCCGGCACGGACCTCGGAGGGCGCTCAGCTGTCGCGCTTCTCCTTGATCTTCGCGGCCTTGCCGCGCAGCTCGCGCAGGTAGTACAGCTTGGCGCGACGGACGTCACCGCGGGTGACGAGCTCGATCTTCTCCACGATCGGGGTGTGCACCGGGAAGGTGCGCTCGACGCCGACGGAGAAGGAGACCTTGCGGACCGTGAAGGTCTCGCGCACGCCGGCGCCCTGGCGGCGGATGACGACGCCCTTGAACTGCTGCACACGGGAGCGGTTGCCCTCGATGACGCGCACGTGGACGTTGACGGTGTCGCCGGGGCGGAAGGCCGGGACGTCGCTGCGCAGCGACGCGGCGTCGACGGAGTCGAGCAGGTGAGACATTTCGTCTGCTTTCCTCGCTGATGCCACAGGTCATCAACGGAAACTAGGTGTTTCGGAATGAGCGTCGTGCGGGTCGGGACGGGCGTCGTCTCCCCCTGTGGCAGGGGCGCGCTCCGGACGGACGCACAACAGCCGCCTATTGTTCCATGCCCGGGGTCCTGCGCCAAAATCGGCCGTACGGCTCCCCGTCCGGGTCGGGCTGCCAGCCCAGGATGGAGAGCATTTCGCGGTCCTTCTTGTCGAAGGCGGCGGGCTCGCACCGTTCGATCAGGTCGGGCCGGTTGGCCGTGGTGCGGCGCAGGGCCTCGTCGCGGCGCCAGCGGGCGATCTTGCCGTGGTGGCCGCTGAGCAGCACGTCCGGGATGCCGCGTCCGCGCCACTGCGGCGGCTTGGTGTGGACGGGGCCCTCCAGCAGGTTGGCCATGGCGCCGGGGGCGAAGGAGTCGTCCCGGTGGGACTCGGCGTTGCCGAGGACGCCGGGCAGCAGCCGGGCCACGGCCTCGGTGACGACGAGCACGGCCGCCTCGCCACCGGCCAGGACGTAGTCGCCGATGGACACCTCGTACACGGGCATCCGGGTCGCGTACTCGTCGACGACGCGGCGGTCGATTCCCTCGTAGCGTGCGGGGGTGAAGATCAGCCAGGGCCGCTCGGAGAGGTGGACGGCGAGTTCCTGGGTGAAGGGCCGGCCGCTGGGCGTGGGCACGATGAGGGCGGGCTCACCGGACCCCGTCTCGTAGCCGTCGGCCAGGACGGAGTCCAGGGCCTCGCCCCACGGCTCGGTCTTCATGACCATGCCGGGGCCGCCGCCGTAGGGGGTGTCGTCGACCGTGTTGTGGCGGTCGTACGTCCACTCGCGCAGGTCGTGCACGTGGACGCCGAGCTGTCCGCGCGCGCGTGCCTTGCCGACGAGGGAGACGTTCAGCGGCTCCAGGTACTCGGGGAAGATCGTGACGACGTCGAGCCGCATCACGCCTCGTCCCCTGCGTCACGCGTGGAGGCGCTGCGTCCATCAGCGACTTCGTCGCGGGCGGCCCGGTCGTCGATCAGGCCGGGCGGCGGGTCGATGACCGCGCGCTGCTCGTCCAGGTCGATTTCGGTCACGATCTCGGAGACGAACGGCACGTAGACCTCGCTGCCGTCGGGGCGCTCCACCACGAAGAGGTCCTGGGTGGGCAGGTGGGAGATCTCGGTGATGCGGCCGACCCCTGTGCCGTCGGCGGTCACCACGTCCAGGTCGATCAGCTGGTGGTCGTAGTACTCGTCCTCGTCCTCGGGCCGCTCGTCCGGGTCCACGTCGGCGATCAGGAGGGTGTTGCGCAGCGCCTCGGCCCCGGTGCGGTCGTGGACGCCGGCGAAGCGCAGCAGGAGGCGGCCGCTGTGCACCCGGCCGGTCTCGATGGTGAGCGGACCGGCGGAGGCGGGGTCGGTGGCCAGTACGGCACCGGGGCCGAGCCTCAGCTCCGGCTCGTCCGTGCGGACCTCGACGGTCACCTCGCCCTTGATCCCGTGGGCGCGGCCGATGCGCGCGACTACCAGCTGCACTGTGCTTGATCTCCTGTCATACGACTGCGGGCCGGGGACGGCCCTGTGGCCTTCCCCGGCCCGAGCCGGTGCTGCGTTTGGCGTCAGCGGACGTGGTCCACGTCGACGAGGTCGACACGGACACCGCGGCCGCCGATGGCGCCCACGACGGTGCGCAGGGCACGCGCGGTGCGGCCGTTGCGGCCGATCACCTTGCCGAGGTCGTCGGGGTGGACCCGGACCTCGAGCACCCGTCCGCGGCGCAGGTTGCGCGAGGCGACCTGCACATCGTCGGGGTTGTCGACGATGCCCTTCACGAGGTGCTCGAGAGCCTCCTCGAGCA
This sequence comes from Streptomyces sp. NPDC093065, assembly GCF_044754585.1. Lineage (NCBI taxonomy): Bacteria > Bacillati > Actinomycetota > Actinomycetes > Kitasatosporales > Streptomycetaceae > Streptomyces > Streptomyces sp. NPDC093065. The sequence continues at coordinate 82,441 of NZ_JBIVPJ010000010.1, forward strand.
TGCTCAGGCCTCGGACGCGGAGGACTCGGCGGCGGCCTCGTCCTTCTTGTCGGCCTTCTTCTTCTGGGTGATCGCGTCACCCTTGCCCTCGTCCTCGCCACCGATCGCCTCGAAGGACGGGCGGGCCGCCTTCTCGGCCGGCTGCAGCAGCGGAGCCGGGGCGGGCTCGCCCTTGAACTTCTGCCAGTCGCCGGTCTTCTTCAGGATGGCGAGCACGGGCTCGGTCGGCTGGGCGCCGACACCGAGCCAGTACGCGACACGCTCGGCGTCGACCTCCATCACCGACGGGTTGTACGTCGGGTGGTACTTGCCGATCTCCTCGATGGCCCGGCCGTCACGGCGGGTACGGGAGTCGGCGACGACGATGCGGTAGTGAGGCGAACGGATCTTGCCCAGACGCTTCAGCTTGATCTTGACTGCCACGGGAGTGGGTTCTCCTGGTTTTGACGTGGGTGGGCACGGCGAGGGAGCCGCGTGGGGTTGCGGTACCCGAGTGCCCGATGGACGCGTCAGCCGGAGGAGAGAGGGGTCCTGTGCGACTGTCGAGTACAGCTAGCCATTGTGCCACACGCGGGCAGGCCCGTCGGACCCAGGGCGCCGGGCCCGCCCCGCGGGCCGGCCACTCGGCTCGGACGACGGGCCCCGGCACCGGTCCGGCTGCCACGAGCAGCCGGACCGTCAGCTCACTCCCGCGCCGACCACCTCCGGGATGCGGAACGGCTTGCCGCAGCCGCCGCACATGATCGGGGCCTGGGCCAGCACCGACGGGACGACGCGCACGTTGCGCCCGCAGTCGCAGACGGCCTTCACGCGCACCCCTCCCCCGGAGGAGCCGTGCCGGGCGGCCGGACCGCGGAAGCTGCGGGCCGTGTCGGTCGCGGTGGCGACGGTATGGGCCTTCAGCGCGCGCTGGAGGCGTTCGATCGTCGGGCGGTAGCGGCGCTTCGCCTCGGGGGTGAGCGTGACCAGCGAGAAGCCGCTGCTGGGATGCGGCTCCTCGGGGTGGTCCAGGCCCAGCTCCTCGGCGATCGCGAGGAATCGGCGGTTGTGGTAGCGCCCCGCGCGGGAGGTGTCGCGTACTCCGCGCGCGGCGGCGATGCCGTGGACTGCCTCGTGAAGCAGTCGCTCGAAGGAGAGCTCGTGCCCGCAGGCGGACGACGACTCTCCGATCAGGGACTCGGGCGCGGCAAGATCGGGCAGCTCGGTGTGGTGCCGCTGAATGTCGGCCCACGCCTGCGCCAGCTCTGCGGCGAGAACAGGTGGTGTCGTGCTCACGTAATGACAACGAGCCGGGGGGCCGCTGTGTTCCTATTCCGGGGCATCCCAAATAATTTGCACGTACCAGTCAGTTGCCGCTGATGCGTCGCGACGAGGGCGGGTGCGCTGATCTGCGGAGAAGCCTCACAGCTCGTACCAAGCTGGTGCGTAGTCCGACGTACGCGCCGGCGCGTAGCCGCTGTCCACGCGCCGGAGTGCGTGCGGCCCGCGCGGGCGCAAGTGGCGTTTCGGTCGCTGTCGCGTCCGAGGGACGCCGCCCGAGCGGGCCCGTCGACGGATGCGACGTTACCGCGTGCGCCTCCGGCGTGCGGCACCGCCCCGCCTCGCGACGCGCCGGGACACCGCGCGACGGCCGCCGTACCGGCCGACCTTGGCCGGAACCGTCCCATCCGCCTCGCGGCCACCCACCGTCATCGCCCGGCGGCACGATCCGGCCAACCGGGCGAGGACACGGGACGGCGATACCCGGGGTACCACGCGGCCAGGCCCATGTTGCCGGGAAGTGAAATCTCGCCAGGGTGCCGGGGATCGGGCAAACCGGGCCCCGCTACCACTGGACGCCACGGCGAGCCCGGAGTTTCCTGGCATACGGGGGGAGTGCGAGCGCACTGCACGGGGGCCATGGAATCGGGCACGGCGGCAACACTCGGCGATTGGGGCGCTTTCCTATGACACCTACGCTCGTGCGGCAGCACTCGTCTCACGCGGGGGCGACACCTCACGTGGACCTGCGTGCACGCGCGCGTGACTGGTCCGAGATACAGGAGCGGATGCTCGTACCGCTCTACGAGGCCGTCTACGAGCGACTGGACGTGGGCGGCGACACCCGGATGCTGGGCCTGGGCTGCGGATCCGGTCTCGCGCTGTTGATGGCCGCCTCGCGCGGTGCCGCGGTGACCGGGGTCGACTCCCGCTCTCCCGAACTCCTGGCCCTGGCCCGCCGGCGCCTGCTGTCCGGGACGCCCGGGCAGTCGGCCGCGAGCGAAGGGCAGTGGCTGCCCGGTACGGACGGCACGCGCGCGCGTGCCGGCGCGCCGAGGATCGTCGAGGGCCCTCCCGAGGACACGGCGGATCCGACGGCGCCCGCGTTCACCCTGGTGACCGCCTTCGAGCCCACCGGGTGCCTCGCGGGCGACTCGGAGCGGCTCGGCGACCAGCTCGCCCGGGCGACACCGCTCGCCGCGCGGGGAGCGGCCGTGGTGCTGGCCGGCTGGGGTCCGCCCGAGCGGTGCGCCACGACGTCGGTGCTGCGGGTGGCCACCAAACTCTGCGACCCGCTGCGCGGCGCGGGGACCTGGCGCCCCGCCCTGCGCGACGACCTGGAGGAGGTCGCCCAGCGGGCCGGGCTGAGGCCGGACGGCTCGGGGCGGGTGGCGTGCCCCTTCGGCTACGCGGACACGGACAGCGCGGTGCGCGGACTGCTGTCGACCGGGCTCTTCGACGCGGCGGTCGCGGCGACCGACCGGGAACAGGTCGACAAGGAGCTGACGGAGGCCCTGCATCCCCATCAGCGGCCGGACGGAACCGTGTGGATGCCGAACGTGTTCCGCTACCTGATCGCCCGGGTGCGGTGACGACCGATTCCGGTCGAATACGCGCGACAGGTGACGGACGAGTGACGCGCTTTCTCCGATGCGAGTGTGAATGGCGCAAAGAAGGCGGTCCAGGGCTCGCGCGGTTTCCCCTGGTGGATCACGGGCCCCTACTCTGATCCACCGTTCGGGGGAACAGACACATCTGCATACAGGAGCCAGTAGTGCCGCACCACAAGACCGCACTGCGCCTCGCCGCGCCCGTCGCCGTCCTCGCCCTGGCCCTCACCGCCTGCGCGGGCGGGGACGACGACACCGACGCCGCCGCGAAGAACCCGGCGACCACCGGGGCATCGGCGTCGCCCGCCCGGCCCGCCTCGGGCGGCGACATGGCGAAGGGCGAGAGCGCGACGGGGAAGGTGGCGGAGGGCCCCGGCGAGGTCACATACGGGGTCGTGGCGCAGGAGGTCGAGGTGGGCACCGAGGCGGAGGCCGCGAAGGCGGTGGCCGACGCCGCGGACGCCAAGGGCAAGGTGCTGGCCACCGCGCACATCAAGTACACGCACAAGGGCGGCTCCGCGCTGACCGAGGGCTCCGACGTGCACGACGGCGCCACGGTCTTCGCCGACGGACGGCGCGGCGGAGTCCTCATCGGCGCCTCCGAGGACGCGCCCGGCTGCGAGGACCGGTACGACGTCGAGAGCTGGAAGCAGGGCGAGAGCCATGTCTTCTGCGAGACCTACGTGATCCCCGCCGAGGCCACCAGCGTCGAGGTCCACTGGTCCGAGGAGGACGGCGAGCCCTACGTCTGGAGGTTCCCGCAGAAATGACCTGCCGGGGCAGCCCCCTCCCGATCGAGGGGACTGCCCCGCTGTCCCGGCATTCCGGCACGGCACGCGCGTACGGAACGCCTGTACGGAACGCGCGTCAGCCCATGAACTTCTTGAACTCGTCCGGCAGCTCGAAGTCCTGACCGCCCTGCTGCGGCAGCCCGAGGGCGCCCCCGCCCTGCGCGGCGGCGGCGCGGCGGGCGGCCTCCTCCTGCTCCTGCTGCTTGCGCTTCATCGGGTTGCCGGAGCGCTGCTTGCCCTTGGCCTTCTTCTGCTGCTTCTTCTGCCGGCCGGGCCCGCCACCCATGCCGGGCATCCCCGGCATACCGGGCATGCCGCCGCCCTGGGCCATGCGGGACATCATCTTGCGGGCCTCGAAGAACCGCTCGACCAGACCCTTCACGGCGCTGACCTCGACACCCGAGCCCTTGGCGATACGGGCGCGGCGCGAGCCGTTGATGATCGTCGGCTCCTGACGCTCGGCCGGGGTCATCGACTTGATGATCGCGCCGACGCGGTCGACCTCGCGCTCGTCGAGATTGTTGATCTGGTCCTTCATCTGGCCCATGCCGGGCAGCATGCCGAGCAGCTTGCTGATGCTGCCCATCTTCCGGACCTGCTCCATCTGGGCCAGGAAGTCGTCCAGGGTGAAGTCCTGGCCCTTCTTGGACGCCAGCTTGGAGGCCATCTTCTCGGCCTCTTCCTGGCTGAACGTCTTCTCCGCCTGCTCGATCAGGGTGAGCAGGTCACCCATGTCGAGGATGCGGGAAGCCATCCGGTCCGGGTGGAAGGCGTCGAAGTCCTCGAGCTTCTCGCCGTTCGAGGCGAACATGATCGGCTTGCCGGTCACCGAGGCGATTGAGAGGGCCGCGCCACCGCGCGCGTCGCCGTCGAGCTTGGAGAGCACCACGCCGTCGAAGCCGACGCCGTCGCGGAAGGCCTCGGCGGTGTTGACCGCGTCCTGACCGATCATCGCGTCGACGACGAAGAGGATCTCGTCCGGTGAGACCGCGTCCCTGATGTCCGCGGCCTGCTGCATCAGCTCCTGGTCGATGCCCAGGCGGCCGGCGGTGTCGACGATGACCAGGTCGTGGACCTTGGTCTTGGCGAACTCGATGGAGTCCTTGGCGACCTTGACCGGGTCACCGACGCCGTTGCCCGGCTCGGGGGCGTAGACCGCGACACCGGCGCGCTCGGCGACGACGCTCAGCTGGTTGACGGCGTTGGGGCGCTGGAGGTCACAGGCGACCAGGAGCGGCGAGTGGCCCTGCTCCTTGAGCCAGCGGCCCAGCTTGCCCGCGAGCGTGGTCTTACCGGCACCCTGCAGACCCGCCAGCATGATCACGGTCGGCGGCTGCTTGGCGAAGCGCAGGCGGCGCGTCTCACCACCGAGGATGGTGATCAGTTCCTCATTGACCACCTTGACGATCTGTTGCGCCGGATTGAGCGCCTTGGAAACCTCGGCGCCGAGGGAGCGTTCCTTGACGCGCTTGATGAAGGCGCGGACGACGGGCAGCGCCACGTCGGCCTCAAGCAGCGCGATGCGGATCTCGCGGGCCGTGGCGTCGATGTCCGCCTCGGACAACCTGCCCTTGCCGCGGAGATTTTTGAAAGTCGCGCTAAGGCGGTCGGAGAGGGTGTCGAACACGGTGGCGTCGGTCCTCGGAGTCGGGGAAGTTTCGGGCTGCCCTCCAGGGTATCCGCCCCGACAAGCAATCCGTCCCCGCCCGTGGAACAGAGTGGGCGGGGACGGAACCCCGCGCGCGTGCGGGAGCACATCCGGTGAACGCACGAGCCGACCATGTGATCACGCCCGCAGCGACTCCTCCAGCCCCCGGGCCACCGACGCCGCCTCTTCCCCGGGCAACGGCGTGCCCTCGCCCCGCGTCACGTAGAACGCGTCCACCGCGTTCGCCCCCAGCGTCGACACGTGCGCGCTCCGCACCCGGACGCCCGCCGCCTCCAGGGCCCGCCCCAGCCGGAACAGCAGACCCGGCGCGTCCTGGGCGCGGACCTCGATCACCGTGGCCAGCCGGGACCCGGCAGGGGCGACGGTGACGCGGGGCGGGGGCGGCTCCACACCCCGGCGCCGGGGATGGGCGGCGTCGCGTTCGGCGAGGCGTCCGGCGATGTCCAGGGTGCCGTCCAGGGCCCTGACCAGGTCGGCACGGAGCCGGGCGGCCTGCGGCAGGGAACCGTACTGGGCGGCGACCCGCCAGTCGAGGAGCAGGACGGAGCCGTCGACGCCGTCCGGCAGCGGAAGGGACCGCAGTTCGGCGGTGCGCACGGTCAGCCGGTGCAGGGCCAGGACCCCGGCCACCGCGGGAAGCACGCCCGTCTGGTCGGGCACGGCGATGACCAGCTCCACGCCGAGCGGCTCGGAGCCGGTGGCGGCCGCCGCTCCCCCATCGGCCGGCGACTCCGTCTGCGCCCGCAGCGCCAGCACCGGACCGCCCGTACGGAATGCCTCGACCGCGAGCCGTTCCTGTTCGGCGGTGGGCGCGGCGGCCTCGGCCTCGGGCTGCGGCTCCCCCGCCAGCACCCCGGCGACCCGCTTCACCAGGTCGGCGACGAGGGAGCCGCGCCACGACGACCAGGCGGCCGGCCCGGTGGCCAGCGCGTCCGCCTCGGTCAGGGCGTGCAGCAGTTCCAGCGTCCGCTCCGTGCCGACCGCCTCCGCGACGGCGCGCACGGTGGCCGGGTCGTCGAGGTCGCGCCGGGTGGCGGTCTCCACGAGCAGGAGGTGGTGGCGTACGAGGGTGGCGAGGACGGCCGTGTCCGCGCGGTCGAAGCCGATGCGGGCGGCGACGTCCCGGGCAATGGTCTCCCCGGCCACGGAGTGGTCGCCGGGCCAGCCCTTGCCGATGTCGTGCAGCAGCGCGGCGACCAGCAGCAGGTCGGGGCGGTGCACGCGGCGGGTGAACCCGGCGGCGCGGACGGCGGTCTCGATCAGGTGCCGGTCGACGGTCCACAGGTGGACGGCGTTGCGCTGCGGGCGGCAGCGGACCCGTTCCCAGTCGGGCAGCAGCCGGGTGACCAGGCCCTCGGCCTCCAGTGCCTCCCAGACCTGCACCGTGGGCCGGCCCGAGCCGAGCAGGGTCACCAGTTGCTCACGCGCCTCGGCCGGCCAGGGCGTGGGCAGGGGGCGCGCGGTGGCCGCCAGGCGCCGTACGGCGTGCGGGGAGAGCGGGAGCCCGGCCTGCGCGGCGGCGGCCGCGGCGCGCAGCGGCAGTACGGGATCGCGCTCGGGGCGCGCGGTGCGGGCGAGCACCACCTCGCCGTCCTGCTCCACCACGCCCTCGGCGAGCGGGGAGCGCTCGGCGGCCGGTTTCCCGCCGTTCATCAGGGCGCGCAGCCGCGGCCGTACGGAACGCGCGCTCAGGACGCGCCCCACCTCGCGCCAGGTGACGTCGCCCGCGTAGGAGATGACGCGGGCCGCCTCGTACACCTGCCGCAGCAGCGCGTCGGCGTCCAGGAGGCCCAGTTCGGCCGCCACCTGGTCCTGTTCCTGGAGCGCCAGCCGGTCGGTGGCCCGGCCCGTCGCCAGGTGGAGGGCGTCGCGTACGTCGAGCAGTGCGCGCCGGGCGTCGGCGAGGCCCTCGCGCGGGGCGTCGGCGAGCCAGGAGGCGGCGACGGCGCGCAGGGCGGTGGCGTCGCGCAGGCCGCCCCTGGCCTCCTTGAGGTCGGGTTCCAGCAGGAACCGCAGCTCGCCCTGGCGTTCGGCGCGCTCGGCGCACAGGTCACGGAGCTCGGGGAGGCGTTTGGGGGCCTGGTTGCGCCAGTCGGCGAGGACTGCGGTGCGCAGGGAGGTGGTCAGGCCGAGGTCTCCGGCGAGGTGGCGGGCGTCCAGGAGACCGAGGTGGACCTTCACGTCCTCGCCCGCCGTCTTCCGGGCCTGTTGCGGGGTGCGGACGGAGTGGTCGAGGTCGAGGCCGAGGTCCCAGACCGGGTACCAGAGACGGTCGGCGAGGGCGGCGACGGCCTTGTCGTCCCGGCCGTCGTGCAGGAGGAGCAGGTCCAGGTCGCTGCGCGGGGACAGCTCGCCGCGTCCGTAGCCGCCGACCGCGACGAGCGCCACACCCGCGTGGCCCTCGGCGCGTGATCCGGTGCCCGCGTCGAAGAGGCCCGCCAGCCAGTCGTCGGTCAGTCCGGCCAGCGCCCTGCGGCGGGGCGGCCCGGACCGCGCCCCCTCGGTGAGGAGACGCAGCCGGGCCGCCGCGTAGCCGCCGGGTCCCGAGTTCTCCGTTTCTCGCGTCACGTCCGTACTCGCCACCCGGCGACTCCTGTTCGTTGGTCGTGTCAGAGCGCGTCGGGTCCGCGCTCACCGGTCCTGACCCGTACGGCCGTGTCGACCGGGACCGCCCAGACCTTGCCGTCGCCGATCTTGCCGGTGCGGGCCGCCTTGACCACGACGTCGATCAGCTGCTCGGCGTCGTCGTCCTCGGCCAGGACCTCGATGCGGATCTTGGGCACCAGGTCGACGGTGTACTCGGCACCCCGGTAGACCTCGGTGTGTCCGCGCTGGCGGCCGTAGCCGCTGGCCTCGGTGACGGTCAGGCCGTGGACCCCGAAGGCCTGGAGGGCCTCCTTGATCTCGTCGAGCCGGTGCGGCTTGACGACGGCGGTGATGAGCTTCATGCGTCCACCTTCTTGCTCGTGGCCGACGCGGCCGTGGAGGCGGCCGGCGTGGCGGTCGTCCGGGCGGCACCGCCGCCGGCGCCGCTGAAGTCGTATGCGGTCTCGGCGTGCTCGGCCTGGTCGATGCCGGCCACCTCGACGTCCTCCGGCACGCGCATGCCGATCGTCCTGTCCAGCAGGAAGGCGAGGACCGCGGAGGCCACCAGGGAGTAGGCGAGGACGCCGAAGACGCCCGCGCACTGCTTCCAGAACTGGTCGAGGCCGCCGCCGTAGAAGAGGCCCTCGACGTCGGACTGGCCCTTGCCGCTGGCGAAGAAGCCGATGAGCAGCGAGCCGAGGATGCCGCCGACGAGGTGGACGCCGACCACGTCGAGGGAGTCGTCGTAGCCGAACCGGTACTTCAGACCCACGGCCATGGCGCAGACCACGCCGGCGATCAGGCCGACCGCGATGGCGCCGAGCGGGGAGACGGCACCGCCGGCCGGAGTGATGGCGACCAGGCCGGAGACGGCGCCGGAGGCCGCGCCCAGGGTGGTGAAGGCGCCGTGCCGGATCTTCTCGTAGGCGAGCCAGCCGAGGATCGCGGCGCCGGTGGCGACCTGGGTGTTGACGAACATCAGCGCGCCGACGCCGTCGTCGTTGCCGAGCCAGGACCCGGCGTTGAAGCCGAACCAGCCGAACCACAGCAGCCCGGCGCCGAGCATGACCAGCGGGAGGCTGTGCGGGCGCATCGGGTCCTTCTTGAAGCCGACCCGCTTGCCGATGACGAGGATCACGCCGAGCGCGGCGGCACCGGCGTTGATGTGCACGGCCGTGCCGCCCGCGAAGTCGATCACGCCGAGTTCGAAGGCCCAGCCGCCGGCGCCCCAGACCCAGTGGGCGACGGGGAAGTAGACGACGGTGGCCCACAGGGCGATGAACAGGGCCCAGGCCGTGAACTTCACGCGGTCCGCGAGGGCGCCGCTGATCAGGGCGGGGGTGAGGACGGCGAACATCAGCTGGAAGACCAGGAACACGAAGACGGGGATGGTCGTCCCGTCCCACAGCTCGGTCGGACCGATGTCGCCGAGTCCGATCCAGTCGGAGTTCCAGCCGACGACGCTGCCGGAGTCGGTGCCGAACGCCATGGAGAAGCCGTAGAGCACCCACAGGACGGTGACGATGCCGAGGCTGATGAAGCTCATCATCAGCATGTTCAGGGTGCTTTTGACGCGGACCATGCCTCCGTAGAAGAAGGCCAGGGCCGGCGTCATTAGCATCACCAGGGCGGAGCAGATGAGCATGAAGCCCGTGTTGGCGGCAGAGAGCTCGGTCTCCGCGGCGAGCGTGACGGCTGGAGCCATCGGCGTCTCCTCGTCGTTGGTACGGCCCCGTGCGGGCGAAGCCGGGCGGGCGGGCGGTGAGGGGTGGGCCGGTTATTCGCCATGAGATTGGCGCAGCGCGGTTTCGGTGGAAGCCCCTCGTTGTTTCGCCGCCGTGACGAAGGCGCGGTGCGTGTTACGCGTGGATGAACGGGGTTTCGCGGGTCGGGCCACTGACGCAAGAGACAGACCGGCCGCGGCGGCCTCCGAATGACCTGGCATGGGGGAGCCGAGTCGGGCAGTTCGGGAGGGCCGGCCGCGGCCGGGGATGGTGGGGGTTCAGACCGCCTCGGCGGTCTCCGGCAACTCGACGGCGAGGCGCTCGGTGAGGTCGACGACCTCGCCCAGGTCGCCGAAATCGCGTACGGCCGTGTCGACGGTCTTGCGGATGCGGGTGTTGACGCGTTCGGAGCGGACCTTCTTGGCGATGCCCATGGCCTCCATGGCCACGACGGTGCTCTCCTCGGGTTCGCGGCGCAGCAGGTGCACGGTGGCCATGCCGATCAGGTTGAGCGCGTAGGAACGCTGGTGTTCCTCGTCCTTGGCGAACAGCTCCACGGCCCGGCGCATCAGGGGGTCGGCGAGGGAGGCGTAGGTGGGGCTGCGGCCTGCCACGTAGGCGAGGTCGCGGAAGGAGTGGCTGTTCTCGCCGTACAGCTCGGCCTCGGAGAAGAAGCGGATCCAGTCGGGGTCGGGCTCGTCCCACTCGTCGGCCTCGGCGAAGATGTCCTCCGCCATGCGCACCGCGCGCTTGGTGCGGCCGGGCTGGCCCATGTTGGCGTAGGCGCGGGCCTCCATCGCGTACAGCATCGACTGGGTGCGGGGGCCGGCGCAGTCCCGGCTGCCGTACTGCGCGAGGTGGATCAGCTCCAGGGCGTCGTCGGGCCGGCCGAGGTGGATCATCTGGCGGCTCATGCTGGAGAGGATGTACGAGCCGAGCGGCCGGTCCCCCGCCTCCTTGGCGGCGTGCAGGGCGAGTACGAAGTACTTCTGGGCGGTGGGCTGGAGCCCCACGTCGTACGACATCCAGCCGGCCAGCTCGGCCAGCTCGGCGGCGACCTTGAAGAGCTTGGCGCGGGTGGTCTCCGTCTGGGGTTCCTGGAGCAGGTCGGTGACCTCGTGCAGCTGGCCGACCACGGCCTTGCGGCGCAGCCCGCCGCCGCACTGGGCGTCCCAGCGGCGGAACATCACGGCCGTGGACTCCAGCAGCTCCAGCTCCGGCCTGGACAGGCGGCCGCGCGCGCGGGAGGCGGGGGGCGCCGACTCGCGTTCCGCCGACGGTCCGGCGGAGGGCGTGGGGACGAGCCAGCGCTGCATGGGTTCGATGAGGGACGGGCCCGCGGAGAGGGCCAGCGAGCTCCCGAGGAAGCCGCGCCGCGCCAGCATGAGGTCGCTGCGCGAGAACTCGCTGAGCAGGGCCACGGTCTGCGGGCCCGTCCAGGGGAGGTCGACGCCGGTCGCGGAGGGCGTGGGGCGGGTGGAACGCAGGCCCAGGTCCTCGACGGAGACGACGACGCCGAAACGCTCGGAGAACAGCTCGGACAGGATCCGCGGGATCGGCTCGCGCGGGTTCTCCCCGTCGAGCCAGCGGCGCACGCGGGAGGTGTCGGTGGAGATGTGGTTGGCGCCCAGCTGGCGGGCCCGGCGGTTGACCTGGCGGGCCAGCTCGCCCTTGGACCACCCGCTGCGGGCGAACCAGGAGGTGAGCAGCTCGTTCGGGCGCTTGTCGGCGTGCGACGCGCTCCCCGCGCTCGTACCGCTTCCGCCGTTGCCACTCACTGGAACGCCCCCATCCCTGAGACCACCTGTCGCCGAGTGCGCCAAGCCCTATCAGAATGCCGGTGATTGCGGCCCGCCGTCCGGTGGTTGGCACCCTTCGAACGGAGGACCGGGTTGCCTCCGGCATACCCACAAGTGCATGTGCCCCAAGGCTCCATGCACACAAAGTAGTCCCGCGATCACTCGTTCAGCCATGGCGATTGCGGAATCGCCACCATTCGCCACCCCTTCGAATGAACTCGCGGTGGCCGGGACGCGATTCACTTGACATAGGCCAACCAGGCGCCGGTGCAACGGTGCACACCGGGGCGTGCGCGGCCGGACGCACCACCCGGAGTGCTTCGGGACGCTGTCTGAACCGCGTCGGACTGGGGAGTTGGAAGCAGAGAGTCACGATTCACGTCCGTTGCGTAACCGTCGCTGCGTCGGACCCGTTGGAGGGGGCATGGGCTTCACGATCGGCATCGGCAGCAGTCGGGGCATGCGCGAGATCAGGTCCGGCGCGCGCCGCCGCGGCCGTGCCTCGGAGTGCACCGTCGTGGCCGAGTTCACCGGCTTGTGGGCCTGGGACGTGGTCCCGGGCGCCCGGACCGCCGCCGGCGCCTGCTCCTGCGGCCTGCCCGACTGCCCGGCGCCGGGCGCGCACCCCCTGGACTTCGCGCCCGAGGTTCCCGCCGGAGCGCGGCTCGACGAGGCGAGCGAGGCGTGGGGTCGGTTTCCGGGCGCCGCGGTGATGCTGGCGGTCGGGCGGACCTTCGACGTGATCGAGGTGGCCGAGCCCGCCGGCCTGCGGGCGCTGGCCCGGCTGGAGCGCATGGGCCTCCCGCTCGGCCCGGTCGCGGCGACGCCGCAGGGCCGCGCCCAGTTCTTCGTCGCGCCGGGCGCCGCCGCCGAGCTGCCCCGGCTGCTGTACCGCACGGGCTGGGACGACCCGTCCGCCCTCGACCTGCGCGGCCTCGGCCCGGGTACGTACATCACGGCCCCGCCCTCCGACCGTGGCGGCCTGGGTCCGGTGCGCTGGCTGCGGCCCCCGGTCCTCGACTCGGCCACGAAGCCGCCGGCGGCCCGGCTGCTCCTGGGGACGCTCGCCTACGTGGCCCACCGCTCCCGGGCGTAGGCGCCGGCCCGGCCGCCACACCGTCCGCGCCCGGGAGCACCGCACGCGAAAGTGCCGGGCTTCCCGCTTCCGCCCGGGGTGGGCTCTCCTCCCACAGCCGCCCCGCGCCTCCGGGCGCCCGCCACCCGGCGCAGCAGCACGCACCTCGTCACACCCCGCACCTCGGCCGTCGGCACGTCCGAGCGCCGACGCCGCCCCGCGCGTCCGCCCCCGCACCGCCTCCGTACACCCGTGCCACGGCACACGCCGACCCCGCCGCCGGAGTCACCGGCCCCGGCGGCCCGCACCGTCCCCTCGCACGCCCGCACCATCCCCTCGCACGCCCGCGGGTCGCCGGGACCGCCCACCACACGGCGAAGCGCCCGTCCCCCGTCGGGGAGGCGGGCGCTTCTCGCACGTGGCATGCGGGGCGCGGGGCACCGTCAGGCGGCGTCACTCGCCGATGAGGGCATCCACGAAGGCGGCGGGCTCGAACGGCGCCAGGTCGTCCGCACCCTCGCCGAGCCCGATCAGCTTGACCGGCACGCCCAGCTCGCGCTGCACGGCGACCACGATGCCGCCCTTGGCCGTGCCGTCCAGCTTGGTGAGCACGATGCCGGTGATGTCCACGACCTCGGCGAAGACCCGGGCCTGGATCAGACCGTTCTGACCGGTGGTGGCGTCGAGCACGAGCAGCACCTCGTCCAGCGGCGCGTGCTTCTCCACGACGCGCTTCACCTTGCCCAGCTCGTCCATGAGGCCGGTCTTGGTGTGCAGGCGGCCGGCGGTGTCGATGAGCACGACGTCCGAGCCGGTCTCCTTGCCCTCCTTGACCGCGTCGAAGGCCACGGAGGCCGGGTCGCCGGCCTCCGGCCCGCGCACGGTGTGGGCGCCGACCCGCTCGCCCCAGGTCTGCAACTGGTCGGCGGCGGCGGCGCGGAAGGTGTCGGCGGCACCGAGGACGACGCTGCGACCGTCGGCCACCAGGACGCGGGCGAGCTTGCCGGTGGTGGTGGTCTTACCGGTGCCGTTGACCCCGACGACCATCACGATGCCGGGCTTGCCGGTGGCGGGCTCGGTCCTGACCTCGCGGTCCATGTCGGGGCCGACGAGGTTGATCAGCTCCTCGCGCAGCAGGCCGCGCAGCTCCTCGGGGGTGCGGGTGCCGAGCACCTTCACCCGTTCACGCAGCCGCTCGACCAGCTCCTGGGTGGGCTGCACACCGACGTCGGCGGTGAGCAGCGTGTCCTCGATCTCCTCCCAGGTGTCGTCGTCGAGGTGCTCCCGCGACAGCAGGGTCAGCAGGCCCTTGCCGAGGGCGTTCTGCGAGCGGGAGAGGCGGGCACGGAGCCGGACCAGTCGGCCGGCGGTGGGCTCGGGAACCTCGATCTGCGGGATCTCGAGCTCTTCGACGACGGGCGGCTCCTCGACGGTGGCGGTGCCGCCGTCCGGGAGGTCGACCTCCTCTATCGTCCGGCGCGTTTCGTCGCGCGGCGTCTCGGCCTCTTCGCCGACGTGCGGCTCGGCCGGAGGGGCGGTGATGTCGGGCGTGGCGGGGGGCGGCTCGGGCAGCTGCTTCTTGCGGCGGCTGCCGACGACCAGCCCGCCGAGCGCGCCGATCACGACCACGGCGATGACTACAGCAAGGATGACGATTTCCATAACGCGTCCAGTATGCGTGACCCCCGGCACGGCTCCCCGCTGTCGGCTCCTCGTGGTTTCGTCCGAAGGACAAAGGCCCCTGGAAGGAACGAGTCGGAGCAAAGTACGATGGAGAAGGCCGCGTCAACGCGCGTAGAGTCCCGACCGCCCCCTCTTCCCCACGATCGAGGCACGGACCCCCCACATGAGCAAGACCGCCGAGAACGAAGGCGCCCTGGAAACCCGTGGCATCGAGCAGGTGCCCGACCACGAGCGCACCGCCCGGACCCGCGAGCTGTTCCCCACCTGGGTCGGCGCCAACATCAGCGTGCTGCTGCTCACGATGGGCGCGAGCCTCGTCGTGGCCTACCGGCTCAACTTCTGGCAGGCCCTGGTCGTCGCGGCCGCCGCGCCCGTCGTGTCGTACGGCCTGGTCGGTCTGATCGGCATCGCCGGCAAGCGGGGCGGGGCTCCCGGTATGGCGCTGTCCCGTGCCGTGTTCGGGCAGCGGGGCAATCTGCTGCCCGGCTCGCTGATCTGGGTCGCCCGCTGGGGCTGGGAGACGATCAACGCGGTGACCGGCGCCTATGCCCTGCTCACCGTGCTGGACATCGTCTTCGGCATCCGGGCGAACAGCGCGCTGGACATGGTGACGCTGCTCGCCTTCGTCGCGGCGACGTTCGCGATCTCCGGTCTGGGCATCAACGCCGTGCAGAAGTGCAACAAGTACGCGACGTACCTCTTCGGCGCCTTCTCGGTGCTGGTGCTGGGCTACCTGATCGTCGACACGGACTGGTCCGCCGTCTTCGGCCGGTCCGCCGGTTCGGCGGCCGCGATGATCACGGGCGTGGGTCTGATCGCGGCCGGTGGCGTCAGCTGGATCCCGTCCGCTCCCGACTTCACCCGGTACCTGCCGCGTACGGCCTCCTCGAAGGGGATCGTGGGCGTCACGGTCGGCGGTGCCGGCATCGTCGTACTGCCCATGGTCCTGATGGGTGTGATCATGGCCGTCTCCACGCCGGACCTGGCCTCGGCCGCCGACCCGGTCTCCTTCCTCGGCGAGATCCTGCCCACCTGGATCGCGGTGCCGTATCTGCTGATCGCGCTGATCGGCATGCTGCTGATCAACTCGATGTCGATGTATTCGGCCGGTTTCACCGCGCAGACCCTGGGTTTCAAGGTCCCGCGGCACTGGGCGGTCTCGGTCAACGCCGTGATCTCGCTGGTCTTCGGCGGTGTGCTGATGCTTGCGGCGACCAGCTTCATGGGCTCCTTCATCGCCTTCCTGTCGCTGCTCGCGGTCGCGTTCTCCGCCTGGGTCGGCGTGTTCGGCGCGGACATGCTGCGCGGCAGGGAGTACGACGGCGCGGCCCTGGCCGACACCGGCCGCACCAGTGCCTACTGGTACCGCGGCGGCTTCTCCCCCGCCGCCGTCGCCGCCTGGGCGGTGGGCCTGGGCGCCGGTCTGATGTTCACCACGTCCGACTGGTTCACCGGCCCCCTCGCCACGAACAACTTCGTCGGCGAGTACGGACTGGGCTGGGTGGCCACGGTCGTGATCTCCGCCCTGCTGTACGCGGTGCTGCCGAAGCCGGCGCTGGTCGTTCCCGCGGCGCGTGCGGAGCGGGCCGGGCAGCCCGCGGCCGTGACCGTCTGACGTAGGCCGAACGGCTGCCCTGCGCGCCCGGCGCGCCAGCGCCCACGTCCTCGTCCTCGTCCTCGTCCGATGACCAAGGCACGGCACACCGCCGCCCCGCCCTGAGGGTGACCGGGCGGGGCGGCGGACGGTGCGGGGAGAGGGGCAGCGGGGACTTGGCCCTCCTCCCCGGGTTCGGGGCGGGCGGGGGTCAGCCCATCTCCTCCAGGGCCTTGCCCTTGGTCTCCTTCACGAACTTGAGCACGAAGGGGATGGAGAGCGCGGCGAAGATCGTGTAGATCACGTAGGTGCCGGAGAGGTTCCAGTCGGCCAGCGACGGGAAGCTCGCGGTGATGGCCCAGTTGGCGATCCACTGCGCGGAGGCGGCCACGCCCAGGGCGGCGGCGCGGATGCGGTTGGGGAACATCTCGCCGAGGAAGACCCAGACGACCACGCCCCAGGAGAGGGCGAAGAAGAGGACGAAGAAGTGGGCGGCGATCAGGGCGACCCAGCCCTGGGTGGCCGGGAGCTTGCCGTCGACCAGGTCGAAGGAGAAGGCCCACGCCTCCAGCGCCAGACCGATCACCATGCCGACCGAGCCGATCAGGGCGAGCGGCTTGCGGCCGATACGGTCCACGAAGATCATCGCGATCACGGTGCCGACGATGTTGATGATCGACGTCGTGAACGAGTAGAAGAAGGAGTCCGCCGGGTTGACGCCGACCGACTGCCACAGCGTCGAGGAGTAGTAGAACGCGACGTTGATGCCGACGAACTGCTGGAAGACGGACAGGCCGATACCGATCCAGACGATCGGCTTGAAGAAGAAGCTGCCGCCCAGGAGGTCCTTGAAGGAGGACTTCTCCTCGCTGTGCATGGCGTGCTCGATCTCGTCGACCCGGGCGTCGAAGTCCACGTTCCTGCCCTCGACCTCTTCGAGGATCCGCTTGGCGCGCTCGCGCTTGCCGACGGAGATCAGGAAGCGGGGCGACTCGGGGATGGCGAAGGACAGCAGGCCGTAGAGGACCGCCGGGATCACCATGACGCCGAGCATGACCTGCCAGGCCTCCAGGCCCATCAGCTCACCGCGCTGGTCGCCGCCGGCGGCGTTCAGCAGGCCCCAGTTGACCAGCTGCGAGACGGCGATGCCGATGACGATCGCGGCCTGCTGGAAGGAGCCGAGCCGGCCGCGGTAGGCGGGCGGGGAGACCTCGGCGATGTAGGCGGGGCCGATCACCGAGGCCATGCCGATGGCGAAGCCGCCGATGATGCGCCACATGGCGAGGTCCCACAGTGCGAAGGGCAGTGCGGAGCCGATGGCGCTGACGGTGAAGAGGACGGCGGCGATCTGCATGCAGCGGATGCGGCCGATGCGGTCGGCGATGCGGCCGGCGGTCGCGGCGCCGATGGCGCAGCCGATCAGCGCGACGGCGATGACCTGGGCCAGCACCGCGGAGCCGACGTCGTAGCGGTCCCGGATGGCCTCGACGGCGCCGTTGATCACGGAACTGTCGTAGCCGAACAGGAAACCGCCCATCGCGGCCGCCGCCGCGATGAAGATGACGTGCCCGAGATGATCGGGGTGAGCCGTCCCGGCTCCTGGACTGGGTGCCTGCGATGTGCTGGCCACGTGTACTCCTCGGGCTACCGGCAACGCTGCCGGGGCGGTTCACCCTTCGAGGTACCACTGAAGGGACCTGAAGGTAAAAGCAACGTTGCAGAGACTATGCCTTCAAGTTTCGAAGTCAATAGGGCGGAAGGTGTGAGTCTGGGGGCATTCAAGGGGGCCTCCTGTTCAAGAGTTGAAGTCAACTGTGGTCGAACTGAGTGGTCTCGGACCGTGTTCTCGACCTAGCGCAGCCGCTGGCTGATGACCTTCGACACACCGTCGCCCTGCATGGACACGCCGTAGAGGGCGTCGGCGACCTCCATCGTGCGCTTCTGGTGCGTGATGACGATCAGCTGCGAGGCTTCCTGCAGCTCCTGCATGATCCGGATCAGCCGCTGGAGGTTGGTGTCGTCGAGCGCCGCCTCCACCTCGTCCATCACGTAGAACGGGCTCGGCCGGGCCTTGAAGATCGACACCAGCATCGCCACCGCGGTCAGCGAGCGCTCCCCGCCGGAGAGCAGCGACAGCCTCTTGACCTTCTTGCCCGGGGGCCGGGCCTCGACGTCCACGCCCGTGGTGAGCATGTTGTCGGGGTCGGTCAGGATCAGCCGCCCCTCACCGCCCGGGAACAGCCGGCCGAAGACACCCTCGAACTCGCGAGCCGTGTCCCGGAAGGCCTCCGTGAAGACCTGCTCGACGCGCTCGTCGACCTCCTTGACGACCTGGAGCAGGTCGGCGCGGGTCTTCTTCAGGTCCTCCAGCTGCTCGCTGAGGAACTGGTGCCGTTCCTCCAGCGCCGCGAACTCCTCCAGCGCCAGCGGGTTGACCTTGCCGAGCTGCTGGTAGGCGCGCTCGGCGGCCTTCAGCCGCTTCTCCTGCTCGGCGCGGACGAAGGGCCGCGGGCGGTTTCGCGGGTGCTCCGGGTCGGCGGGGAGCTCTTCGCCGTCGGCGGGGGGCGAGGGCGGCACCTCTTGATGGGGGCCGTACTCGGCCGCGAGCCCCGCCGGTTCCACACCGAGTTCCTCCAGCGCCTTGGTCTCCAGCTGCTCGATGCGCAGCCGCTTCTCGGCGCCGAGTACCTCGCCCCGGTGAACTGAATCCGTCAACTTGTCCAGCTCCGCCTTGAGGTCGCGCCCTGCGGTGCGCGCGGCGGTCAGTTCCTGCTCGCGCCGGGCCTTGGCGGCCTCGGCGAGGGTGCGCTCCTCGTCGGCGCGGGTCAGCGAGACCTCCACATGGGCGAGCAGCTGCCGGGCGCCGGTGGCGACCGCCCCGGCGACGGCCGCCTCGTGCCGCAGCCTGGCCCGCCGCTGCTCGGCACGCGCGCGTGCCTCGCGTTCGGCGCGGGCGGCACGGTCAAGGGAGTCGGCCCGGCCGGCGAGCCCCTTGACCCGCTCCTCGTGGGTACGGACCTGGAGGCGGGCCTCCATCTCGGTCTGGCGGGCGTTGGCCCCGTCGGCGGCGAGCCGGTCACGGGCGGCGGTGTCGGGCTCCTCCTCCACCGGCATTTCCTCGGCGACCGCCAGCCGCTCGGCCAGCTCCTCGACCTCCGTGAGCGCCTTGTCCAGCGCCTCCTGCGCCCGGGCGGCAGCCGCGGCGGACCGTTCCGCCTCTCCGGCCGCGCCGCGCGCCTGGCCCGCGAGCCGCCCCAGCTGCTGGGCGACGGACGACTTCTCCCGGTCGGCGGCCCGGCGCCGCTCCCCCAGCTCCTCGACGAGCGCGGCACACTCCCGGCGCCGCGCCACGGCCGCGTCCTGCGCCTCCGCCAGCTCCTCGCACCGCGTGCTCAGCTCCGCCAGCTCGGCGGCGGCCTGGTCCACGGACGCCTGCACCTCAAGGAGGCTGGGCGCCCCGGCGGACCCGCCGTGCGCGAAGTGGGCGCCCAGCAGATCGCCCTCGGCGGTGACGGCGGTCAGTCCGGGGCGGGCGTAGACCAGGTCCTCGGCGTCCTCCAGGGTGGCCACGACGACGATCCCCCGCAGCAGCCGCCGTACGGCGGGCATCAGGTCGGCCGGCCCGCGGACCAGGTCGGCGGCGTACGGCGGTCCGTCGTCGCGCGGCTCGTGCGGTACGTCGTCGGGGGCGCCCGCGAGCAGCAGGGCGGCGCGGCCCGCGTCCTGCTTGCGCAGCAGGCGGATGGCGTCGGCGGCGGCCGCGGGAGAGGTCACCGCGAGGGCGTCGGCGGCGGCGCCGAAGGCGGTGGCGAGCGCCGCCTCGTGGCCCGGCGTCACGGTGAGGAGCCCGGCGGCGGGGCCGAGCAGTCCGGTGAGCCGGTCCTTGGCGGCCAGCAGCGCGCCGGTGCCGTCCTTGCGGCGCAGTCCGAGGGCGAGGGCCTCGTGCCGGGCCCGGGTGGCGGCGCGTTCGCGCTCCGCCGCGGTGGCCGCCTCCCGGGCGGCGCTCAGCGCGGCCTCCGCCTCGGTCAGCTGCCGCTTGGCCGCTTCGTGCCGCTCGGCGAGTTCCCGGTCGCCGGCGTCGAGTCCGTCGACCTCGGCCTGAAGGGTTTCGTACTCCTCCTGGGCCGCGGCGGCCCGCTCCCGCGACTCGTCGCGGGCTTCGGCCAGCCGCTCGATCTCGGCCTGGGCGGAGGCGGCGCGGGAGCGGGCGGCACCGACCTGGCCGCCCAGCCGGGCGAGCCCTTCACGGCGGTCGGCGATGGCGCGGGCGGCGTCCTTGAGGCGGCGCTCCTCCAGGGCCAGTTCGCGTTCGAGGTCGGCACGGTGGGCGGCGGTGTCCTCCAGGGCGTGTTCGGCCGCCTCCAGGGCAGCTTCGAGTTCGGCCTCCTGCTCCCGGACGCGGGCTGCCTCGCGCTCCAGTTCCTCGGGGTCGCGGCCCCGTCGCTCCTCGGGCGGCGCGGAGGTGGCGCTCTTCACACGCGCGTCGGCCAGCGAGATCGTGCCGCGCACGCGTTCGGCGAGCTGGGACAGCTCGTACCAGGTCTGCTGGGCGCGCTGGAGGCGCGGGGTGAGCCGGCGCACCTCGTCCTCCAGGTCCGCCTCCCGGCGCAGCGCCTTGCCCAGCTCCCGCTCGGCGGCCTCCTTGCGCTCCTTGAGGGCGGCCTCGTCGGCGATCTCGGCCTGGAGCGCCTCACGCATCCGTACGAGGTCGTCGGCGAGGAGCCGGAGCCGGGCGTCGCGGAGGTCGGCCTGGATGACGGCGGCCCTGCGGGCGACGGCGGCCTGGCGTCCGAGGGGCTTGAGCTGGCGCCGCAGCTCGTCGGTGAGGTCCTGGACCCGCGCGAGGTTGGCCTGCATCGCGTCCAGCTTCCGCAGCGCCTTCTCCTTGCGCTTGCGGTGCTTGAGGACGCCGGCGGCCTCCTCGATGAAGGCGCGGCGCCCCATCGGGTCGGCGTGCAGGACGGAGTCGAGCTGGCCCTGTCCGACGATGACGTGCATCTCGCGGCCGATGCCGGAGTCGGAGAGCAGTTCCTGGATGTCGAGGAGGCGGCAGGTGTCGCCGTTGATCTGGTACTCGCTGCCGCCGTTGCGGAACATGATCCGCGTGATGGTGACCTCGGCGTACTCGATGGGCAGGGCCCCGTCGGAGTTGTCGATGGTCAGCGACACCTCGGCCCGGCCGAGCGGCGGGCGGCCGGTGGTGCCGGCGAAGATGACGTCCTCCATCTTGCCGCCGCGCAGCGACTTGGCGCCCTGTTCGCCCATGACCCAGCTGAGCGCGTCGACGACGTTGGACTTGCCCGAGCCGTTCGGTCCGACGACGCAGGTGATGCCCGGCTCGAACCGGAGCGTGGTCGCCGAGGCGAACGACTTGAATCCGCGGAGGGTCAGGGCCTTCAGGTGCACGCCGTCGGACTCTACCTTTCGGGTCTGTCTCACTCCATGAACCGGTGAACGCCCGCGGTTTCACCGGTGAACGTGCAGGGCACATCAGACGTTGAAGAGGGTGAAAGGTTGCGCGGGGCAGGGACGGGCCGGGACAGGGGGCGGGAAAAGAAAGAAGGGACGCCGAAGCGTCCCTTGCAGACTCTGACACCTGAGCGGTTGTACGGGCGGGCCCAACCACTGCTGTGCCGTAGTGGAGCGATGCAGTGATCAGGTGAGCGCAGGCTCCGCCTGGTGTGCGTCAACGCTCTCCATGCTCTCCATGATCCTGTCGTGAGAAGCGGCAGCCGCCAGCGCGTCGTTCTCAGCCTGGATTCGTCCGAGCTCGGATTCCAGGTCCTGGACGCGCTGCTGGAGCCGTCGCATCTCGGCGAGGAGTCGAGGGTCGGAGCCGCCGACGTAACCGAGAAGCGCCTTTGCCATGATGGATGGTCCTCCACAATGAGTGACCGACCGAAGCGGTGTGGGTCGTGAGGGAATCGCACCCGCGGTGCTTGGCACTTTGGAGTTTTTACTGCCGTTCAACCATGCCAAACAGCTAAGGTGCGCGGGGCTTTCAGCGTCTCACCAAAAAGTTTGACGGTCAACACGATCACACCCCGTATCGGCGGGCGCCCGGGGGCATGCGGCCTACGAACGGCGACGCTGCGACTCCTGCGGACCCCTCGGGGCGTGGCGATCATTCTGCGTGCGGAGCCTCCCACGAGCGGCCGTCCTTGGCAACCACCTGCCCGTTTTCGCCCCGGCCACCCCTGCGGGGAGGGTCGTCTCCGCCGCGCGGACGCTCTCGACCGGGCGGGCGTCAGCGGATGGCGAAGCCTTCGTAGCCCCCGCGGGGTGTGTCCCAGATCTCGGTGACTCCGTCCACGCGTCCGGGCGTGTCGTCGCCGCGCAGCCAGTCGAGCAGCCCCTCGCAGCGCTCGCGCGGGCCCTCCGCGACGACCTGGACGCGACCGTCACCCAAATTGAGAGCAAAACCACTCATCCCGCCGAGTTCCAGCGCCCTGGCCCGTGTGAACCAGCGGAAACCCACGCCCTGAACCTGTCCGCGCACCCACGCGACCAGCCGTACATCCTCGCTCATGACTGCAACCTAACCAGTCAATGTCTCGCGGGACACTTCACCCCCTTGCGCCATGCGGTACCGTCCCCACCCAATGAATCCCACATGAAACTCACTCGATCGTGTGAGTTCCGTGTTGATCGTGAGCACAGTCGACCGCGAGGGCAGGGCCCGCGCGCGGACGAGGACGAGGAAGGCCAGGACATGGGACGCCACCGACGCTCCGCCGCCGGCGGCGCCGCCACGGGCCGTGCCGCGGGGAACCACGGGACGGACGGTACGACGCCGGGCCGGGGCCGCGACCCGCTGGCGCCCGACACGGACGAGGCCCCCACGATGGGGATCGCCCCCTACCTGAACCCCGAGGCGTACGCCGAGGTCCGTGCCAGGAGCGACGCCTACCTGTACGCCGACGCCCCGGACGGCGAGGGCCCGCAGGCCGGCCGTACCGTCGCCTTCCCCGCCGACGGCTACACGCCCGTCGGCGGCTCGCAGCCCGGCGGAGGACGCCGTCGCCGTCGCCGGAAAGCGGCCACTCCGGTCCGCACGGGTCTGCTCGGTGTGTCCGCCGCGGTCGCCATCGGCACGGTGGCGGTGGCCACGGGCGCGGTGCCCGGCCTGGACAACTACCGGATCGGCGGCGGCAGCAGCACCGGCGGCGACCCGGTGCGGGCCCAGGACGCACCGACGAACAGCCCGTCCCAGCAGGGCGGCACCTCGGGCAGCGCCGGCACCGGCCGCGGCGACGACGCCGCCACGAGCCGCGGCACCGACCGTTCCTCCTCGCCTTCCCAGTCCTCCTCGTCCCCGTCGCGGGAGGAGTCCGCCGAGGACTCCCCGTCCGCCTCGCCGTCCCAGGCCTCCCCCTCCGGCTCGGCGCCGTCCTCGAAGCCGGCGGCCCCGGCCGGGACGCCGTCGAAGACGAAGAAGCCGAAGACGACGCCGAGCGCCGAGCCGAAGCAGCCCGCGCCCTCCAGCCCCGCCACCAAGGAACCCGCCGAGCCCAGCGCGCCCGCCGCCGTGTCGGAGGAAGCCGTCGCCCAGGCGCAGGTGCTGAAGCTGGTCAACGACGAACGTGCCAAGGTGGGCTGCAGCCCGGTGGCCGCGAACAGCGCCCTGCGCGAACTGGCCGAGGACTTCAGCGGGGCCATGGCCGCCCAGGGCTTCTTCGACCACACCGACCCCGGCGGCGCGACCCCCTGGGACCGGGCGGCGGCAGCGGGCATAAGCGGCCTCGGCGGCGAGAACATAGCCCGCGGCCAGGCCGACGCCCAGGCCGTGATGGCCGCCTGGATGGCCAGCCCCGGCCACCGGGCCAACATCCTGAACTGCGACTTCACGACCCTGGGAGTCGGAGTCCACTTCGGCTCCGGCGGCCCGTGGTGGACCCAGGACTTCGGGTACTGACCGTCCGGGGCGGCACCGCCGGGACAGCCCCGCCCCGGCGCTCTCCGTCATCCCGCGCAATCTGCGGCGCAGCGCTGTGCTCACGTACGCTGGACGCATGTCGACGACGCAGGAGCACACGGGGGACCAGGACCTGCCGTTCGACGTGTTCTCCAGGGCCTGTCCCTCGCGCGGCACCCTGGAGCACGTCACGGGGCGCTGGGGCGCGCTGACGCTCGGCGCGCTGTACGAGGCCTCGTTCCGGTTCAACGAGCTGCGGCGCCGTGTCGACGGCGTCAGCGAGAAGATGCTCGCCCAGACCCTGCACGCGCTGGAGCGCGACGGGCTGGTGCACCGCGAGGCGCAGCCGACCAATCCGCCCCGTGTGGACTACGAGCTCACCCCGCTGGGCCGCGAGGTGGCCGCACGGCTGCTCGCGCTCATCGAGTGCGTCGAGGGGCGGATGGACGAGGTGCTGGCCTCGCGCGAGCGATACGACGCGCGGCGGACGCCTACGGCATGACCTTCGGGGGCCGCTGGCACTTCGGGCAGAAGTAGCTGGAGCGGTTCATCCACGGCCGGCGGCGCATCGGTGTGGCGCAGCGGCGGCAGGGCAGACCCTCACGGCCGTACGCGTCGAGCGAGCGGTCGAAGTAGCCGGACTCGCCGTTGACGTTGACGTACAGGCTGTCGAAGCTGGTGCCGCCGACGGCGAGGGCGGCGTTCATCACGTCCCGGACGTGGCCGAGGAGTTCGGTGGTGCGGGGGCGGGTGAGGGTCGCGGTGGGGCGTTCGTAGTGGAGGCGGGCGCGCCACAGGGCCTCGTCCGCGTAGATGTTGCCGACGCCGCTGATCAGGGACTGGTCGAGCAGGGCCCGTTTGATCGTGGTGCGCTTGCGGCGCAGGGCGCGGTGGAACGCGTCGTCGTCGAAGAGCGGGTCCAGCGGGTCGCGGGCGATGTGCGCGATGACGTCGGGCAGTCCGTCGGGGGTGGTCTCGTGCAGGGAGAGGCCACCGAAGGTGCGCTGGTCGACGAAGCGGAGTTCGGTGCCGAGGGCGTCGGCGAAGCGGACGCGGACGCGCAGGTGCTTCTCGGCGGGCGTCTCGTGCGGCTGGACCAGGAGCTGGCCGCTCATGCCGAGGTGGGCGAGGACCGCCTGGTCCGTGTCCTCCAGCGGCAGCCACAGGTACTTGCCACGACGGCTGGGGGTGCCGATGCGGTGGCCCTTGAGACGGTGGGCGAAGTCGTCGGGTCCCGCGATGTGCCGGCGCACCGCGCGCGGGTGCAGCGCCTCCGCGTCGGCGACGGTCCGGTGGGCGACCCAGCGCTCCAGGCCGCGCCGTACGACCTCCACCTCGGGCAACTCGGGCATGGCTTCCCCTCCGGGGTGGGCCGGCGGACCGGTCCGGTGGACCTGGCTCGTGAACCGGGCTTGTGGACGGGCGACGAGCCGAACGCCCGCCCCGGAGTCGGGGCGGGCGTTCGGACCGTGCGAGGGGTGGGTCAGGCGGAGGCGGACGCCCCGTCGGGGTCCGCGTCGACGGCGTCGGCCGTCGCCTTGGCGCGCTCGTCCGCCGCGGCCCGGATGGACCGCCACGCGGATTCCGCGGCCTGCTGCTCCGCCTCCTTCTTGCTGCGGCCGGTGCCGGTGCCGTACGAGACGCCTCCGACGCGGGCGGCAGCAGTGAAGGTCTTCTCGTGGTCCGGGCCGGTCTCCGTGACCAGGTACTCGGGGACGCCGAGCCCTTCGGTCGCGGTGAGTTCCTGGAGGCTGGTCTTCCAGTCCAGGCCGGCACCGAGGTTCGAGGACTTCTCGATCAGCGGGTCGAACAGGCGGTGCACCAGTTCGGAGGCCGCGTCGAGGCCCTGGTCGAGATAGACCGCGCCGATCACCGCTTCGAGGGTGTCGGCGAGGATGGACGCCTTGTCCCGGCCGCCCGTGCCCTCTTCACCGCGGCCGAGCCGGATGAAGGAGCCGAGTTCGAGCCCGCGGCCCACCTGTGCCAGCGCACGCGAGTTGACCACCGCGGCCCGCAACTTGGCCAGCTGGCCTTCGGGCAGGTCGGGGTGGGTGCGGTACAGCGTGTCCGTGACGACGAGACCGAGGACGGAGTCACCGAGGAACTCCAGCCGCTCGTTCGTCGGCAGACCGCCGTTCTCGTACGCGTAGGAACGGTGGGTCAGTGCACGCACCAGAAGGGCGGACTCGAGCCGATAGCCGAGCCGCCCTTCCAGAAGCGTGTGGGACGAGGCCTGGGTGTCCGCCTTCTTCTTGGCGGGTGGGTCCGCCTTGGCGTCTTCCGCCTTCTTGGGGACTGACACAGTGCCTCTCACCAGCCGCTCAGACCTCGAGGACCTGGCGCTTGTTGTAAGTGCCGCAAGACGGGCACGCGATGTGCTGCTGCTTGGGCTCGTGGCAGCGCTCGCACGCAACCAGGGTGGGGACCGCAGCCTTCCACTGCGACCGGCGGTGGCGCGTGTTGCTGCGCGACATCTTCCGCTTCGGAACAGCCACGGCTACTTCTCCTGCTTCTCGGCGGCGTCCGCGGAATCCGACCCGTCGCCGCTCATCTCGTCCTTCTCGCCGTCTCCGAGTGAACCGGCGAGTCCCTGCAATGCCGCCCAACGAATGTCGACGGCGTCGTGATGGTGGTCCGGGTCGTCCGACAGGCGCACTCCGCACTCGGAGCACAGACCCTGGCAGTCTTCCTGGCACACCGGCTGCATCGGCAGTGCGAGCACCACCGCGTCGCGCAGCACGGGTTCGAGGCCGATCAGTCCGTCCTCGACGAAGAACCTGTCCTCGTCGTCCTCGGCGTCGTCGCCCGGTTCCGCCACGGGGCGGCCACGGTCGTCGGCGTCAGGGTACGAGAACAGCTCCTGGAAGTCCGCTTCGAGCTGCTGCTCGAGCGGCTCCAGACACCTTACGCACTCCCCCTCGGCCGTGGCACGGGCGGTGCCTGTGACGAGCACCCCTTCCATGACCGACTCGAGCCGGAGATCCAGCTCGACCGGGGCGCCTTCCGGCACTCCGATGACTCCCTGGAGACCGAAGTCCTTGGGGGCGTCGACCGTGCGGGTCAGGCGCTGGAGCGCACCGGGCCGCCGTCCCAGCTCGTGTGTGTCGAACACGAGGGGATCGCGGTGGTCGAGGCGCGCGTTCAGAACCATTCCTGCTTTCGGTCTTCGTGGGTTGGGGTGCCGCCCCGCGGTGTTCCCGGGCAGCGGCGATCGCGGACGTACGCGCGACCGAAGAGCCAGGATACTGGACCATTCGCTCTCGGCCCAATCCGGGCCGGGGCGCCCCTCTTCCCTAGAGTCCGCGGCCCTGCTCGTAGGCCCGCAGCTGCTCGGCGCTGATCATGCTGGTGTCGAAGAGGCTGGTCTCGTCGAGCGCCTGCGGCTGGGCCTGCGGGACGTGCGGGGGCTGCTGCGGCTGGGAGTAGCCCTGCTGCGCGTCGTACGCCTGCTGCCCGCCGTCGTACTGGTAGGCGTACGGGTCGGCGCCCTGCTGCTGGTAGCCGTACGGGTCCTGCCCGCCGTCGTAGGTCTGCTGGTAGGCCGCGTACGGATCGGGCTGCTGCTGGGCGTAGCCGTACGCCGGTTCCTGGGCCGGCATCTCCGGCACCGCCTGCGCGGGCACCTGGGCCGCCGCGGGCTGCTGCTCGCCGTACCGGGGCTGCACGGGCTGCTCGGCGGGGGCGGGGGCGTCGGCGATGCCCGCGAGGCCGGCGAGGTAGTCGGCGTCGCTGGAGTGCTGGACGGTGCTCGTGTCGTCGGCGAGGACGCCGAGGTCGTCGGTGGCGATCCTGCCGTGCAGCTTCTGGCGGCCCCGGCCGACCGCGTCCAGGGTCTTGGCCAGCACGGCCTCGAAGGCACCGAGCTTGGTGTCGACGTAGGAGTCGGCGTCGCGGCGCAGGGTCTCGGGGTCGTGGCTGCGCTCGGGGGCGTCCTCGTCCTCGTAGCCGTTCTCGTCGAGGCCGGGTCCGGTGCCGAGCAGCTTCTCGCGGCCCCGGCCGACGGAGCCGAGGGTCTTGGTCAGCACGACCTCGAAGTTGGCGAGCTTGGAGTCGACGTAGTCGTCGGCCTCGGCGCGGACCTCCTCGGCCTCCTGGCGGGCCTCGGCGAGGATCCGGTCGGCCTCGGCCTGGGAGCGGCGGGCGACCTCGGTGCCGGCGACCAGGGACCCGCGCTCGGCGTGTGCGCTCTCGATGATCCGGTCGGCCTCCTGGCGGGCCTGCGCGACCATCTGCTCGCGGTCGCCGATCAGCTCCTGCGCCTGGGCGAGGGAACCGGGCAGCTCCGCGCGCAGCTCCTCCAGCAGCGAGAGCAGTTCGGCGCGGTTGACCACGCACGAGGCCGACATGGGCATGGCGCGGGCGCCGGAGACCATCGCGGTGATCTCGTCGAGCTTGTTCTGCACGTCCACCGTGTGCTCGCCACTCTCTACAGCTGTGTTGGAGACGGACGGGACGACTGTACGACCCTGGGGTGTCCCGGGGACACCGGGTGACGGTTTGTCAGTCTCCGTGGGCTGTGCGGCGGTGCGGTCAGCGGTCCTTCAGGCGCTCCGTGAGGGCGTCGAGGACCAGCGGCGGCACCAGGTGGGCGACGTCGCCGCCCCAGGTCGCGACCTCCTTGACCAGGGAGGACGACAGGAAGCTGTAGGTGGGGTTGGTGGGGATGAAGAGGGTCTCCACACCCGAGAGGCCGTTGTTCATCTGGGCCATCTGCAGCTCGTAGTCGAAGTCGCTGACCGCGCGCAGGCCCTTGACGATGGCGGGGATCTCGCGCTGCTTGCAGAAGTCGACGAGCAGGCCGTGGAAGGACTCGACGCGGACGTTGCCGTACTCGGCGGTGACCTGGCGGATGAGGTCGATCCGCTCCTCGATCTCGAACAGGCCCTTCTTCGCCTGGTTGATCATCACGGCGACGTAGACCTCGTCGTACAGGCTGGAGGCCCGGGCGATGATGTCGAGGTGTCCGTTGGTGATCGGGTCGAACGACCCGGGACAGACGGCACGGCGCACTTGTGTTCCCTCGCTCTCCGGTCCGGTCATCGTGCGTCTTCGCACGTAGAGGCGGCGCGACCGTACCAAAACGTTCCCTCGCCGTAGCGACGGGCCCGGATCGCTTCGAAGCCGTCCGGCCAGCGGAATTCGCCGCCTCTGGTGCTGCGCTCCACGGTGACGAGCGCTTCCGCCCCGAGCCACCCCTCCGTACGGAGTGTGAGCAGGATCTCCCGGAGATCGTCGTCGGAGACGGCGTAGGGCGGGTCGAGGAAGACGACGTCGTACGGCTCGTCCGGGGCCGGGGTGCGGATGATCTGTTCCGCCCTGCCCGCCCTGACCTCGGCGCCGGGCAGACCGAGGGACTTGACGTTCTCCCGGACCGTGCGGGCGGCACGGGTGTCGGCCTCGACGAGCAGGACGTGGCCCGCGCCGCGGGACAGCGCCTCCAGGCCGACGGCGCCGGAACCCGCGTAGAGGTCGAGGACCCGCTCGCCGTCCAGCGGGCCGCCGAGCAGGGACTGCCAGGTGGAGAACAGGCCCTCGCGCGCGCGGTCGGAGGTGGGGCGGGTGCCGGTTCCGGGCGGGACGGCCAGGCGGCGTCCGCCGGCCTTGCCGGCGATCACGCGGGTCATTTCTGGGTCCTTGTCGGTGTGCTCGGGTGGGCGGACGGTGTCCGTTGCCAGTCTCTCAGCCCTTCTCCAGGTACTGCTCCCGCTCCTCGTCCAGCAGGGCCCGAAGGGCCGTGCGCAGCCCCGGCAGGCCGGTCAGCTCCGGGTCGGCCGCGACGACGGCCGCCGCCTCCTGCCTGGCCTCCGCGATGATCTCCTCGTCCTCGATGACGGCGAGGACGCGCAGGGACGTGCGGGCACCGGACTGGGCCTGGCCGAGGACGTCGCCCTCGCGGCGCTGTTCGAGGTCGATGCGGGAGAGCTCGAAGCCGTCGAGGGTGCCGGCCACCGCGTTCAGCCGCTGCCGGGCCGCGCTCGCCTCGGGCATCTCGCTGACCAGCAGGCACAGGCCGGGGGCGGATCCACGGCCGACCCGGCCGCGCAGCTGGTGGAGCTGGGAGACGCCGAAGCGGTCGGCGTCCATGATCACCATCGCGGTGGCGTTGGGGACGTTCACCCCGACCTCGATGACGGTGGTGGCGACCAGGACGTCGGTCTCGCCGGCGGCGAAGCGGCGCATGACCGCGTCCTTGTCGTCGGGCTGCATCCTGCCGTGCAGGACCTCCACCCCGAGCCCCTGGAGCGGACCCTTGGCAAGCTGCTCGGCCACGTCGAGGACGGCGAGCGGGGGACGCTTGTCGGCGTCGCCCTCCGGGGGCCGCTCGGACTGCTTGGCGCCCTTCTTCGGGCCGTCGTCCTCGTCGCCGATGCGCGGGCAGACGACGTACGCCTGGTGGCCGTTCGAGACCTCCTCGCGGACCCGCTCCCAGGCCCGGGCCAGGAAGTGGGGCTTGTCGGCGGCCGGGACGACATGGCTCGCGATCGGGGACCGGCCGGCCGGGAGCTGGTCCAGGACGGAGGTCTCCAGGTCGCCGAAGACGGTCATCGCGACGGTGCGCGGGATGGGCGTGGCGGTCATGACGAGCAGGTGCGGGGGCTGCCTGCCCTTGCCGCGCAGGGCGTCGCGCTGCTCGACGCCGAAGCGGTGCTGCTCGTCGACGACGACCAGGCCGAGGTCGTGGAACTGGACCTTGTCCTCGATCAGCGCGTGCGTGCCGATGACGATGCCCGCCTCGCCGGTGGTCAGGTCGAGCAGGGCGTGCCGGCGGGCGGCGGCACCCATGGAACCCGTCAGCAGGACCACCTTGGTGGCGTGCTCGGCGCCGCCCAGCATGCCGCCCTCGGCGAGCTCGCCCATCATCTCGACGACCGACCGGTGGTGCTGCTGTGCGAGCACCTCGGTGGGCGCCAGCATCACGGCCTGACCGCCGGAGTCGACGACGGCGAGCATCGCGCGCAGGGCCACCATGGTCTTGCCGCTGCCCACCTCGCCCTGGAGCAGCCGGTGCATCGGGTGATCGGTGGCGAGGTCGTCGAAGATCTCGCGGGAGACTTTCAGCTGGCCGTCGGTGAGGGTGAAGGGGAGACGGTCGTCGAAGGCGGTGAGCAGGCCGTCGGGGCTGGGTCTCCTGGGGACGGCGGGGAGTTGGGTCTCGGCGTGGCGGCGGCGGGCCAGGGCGACCTGGAGGACGAAGGCCTCGTCCCACTTCAGCCGGGCGCGGGCGTCCTCGACGTCTGCCTTGGTGTGCGGGCGGTGGATCTTGAGGAGGGCCTCGGGCAGGGAGACCAGGCCCCGGCCCTCGCGCAGGGAGTCGGGGAGCGGGTCGAGGGCCTCCTGGGCGCTGGGCAGCACCGTCTGGATCGCCTTGGCGAGCTTCCAGGACTCCAGCTTGGCGGTGGCCGGGTAGAGGGGGATGAGGGCGCCCGCCCAGGACTCGACGGTCTCCTCGCCCTCGGTGTCACCGCGCAGCAACTCGTACGCCGGGTGGGCCAGTTGCAGTCGGCGGTTGAAGACGGAGACCTTGCCGGCGAACATCGCGCGGGTGCCCGGCAGGAGTTCCTTGTGGGGCTTGTGCACGCCGTTGCCGAAGAAGACCAGTTGGAGGCGGCCGCTGCCGTCCGTGATGGTCACTTCCAGGCGCTGCCCCTTGCCGCGCGGGGCCTTCGACGAGGCGAAGGTGTGCAGGCGGGCGTCGGCGACCTGGGCGACCACGGTGACGTGCTCGTCCATGGGCAGGTCGGCGAGGTGGGTGAGCTGGCCGCGCTCCTCGTATCTCCTGGGGTAGTGGTGGAGGAGGTCGCCGACGGTGTGCAGGCCGAGGTGCTCGGCCATCACCTTCGCGGTGGCGGGGCCGAGCACCTTCTTCAGGGGTTCTCGCAGTGCGGGCACGAGATCCATTGCACACCACGCCACTGACAACGGCCCACAGCGGCGCCGCTCTACTCCACGCCGACCAGCAGCAGCGCGCCCTGCCGGCCGCCCCGGTAGACCACCGTGTCGACGGCGAGGTAGGCGTCACGGACCTGGGCCTCCAGGCGGTCGGCGACGCTCTGGGGCGCCTCGTCGCCGACGACGAGAGTGACCAGCTCACCGCCCGCCGACAGCATGCGGTCCAGGACGGTCGCGGCCACCTCCGAGACGTCCGCGCCGATCACGGCGACGTCGCCGTCGATGAGACCGAGCACGTCACCTGCCTGGCAGATGCCCGCCGTGGTCCAGGACTGGCGTTCGGCGACGGTGACCTCGGCGTGACGGGTGGCGCCGGCCGCCGAGGTCATGGCCACCACGTCCTCGTCGAAGCGCCGCCCGGACTCGTGCACGGCGAGCGCGGCGATGCCCTGCACCGCGGAACGGGTCGGGATGAGGGCGACGCGGATGCCCTCGGTGCGGGCCTGCTCGGCCGCCGCCGCGGCGGTGTGGCGCAGTTCGGCGTCGTTGGGCAGCAGCACCACCTCGCGCGCGTGCGCCCGCCGGACGGCCTGGACCAGTTCGCCGCTCGCGGGCGGCTCCCCGGGGCGCGCGAGCAGGGCGGTCGCGCCGGCCTCGGTGTACAGCGCGGCCAGCCCCTCCCCCGGCACGACGGCCACCACGGCGCGCTGGGTCCGCTCCCGGGGCGGGCGCTCGGTCCCGGCGGTGTGCGCGTCGCCCAGCCCGAAGTGGGTGATGCGAATCCGGTACGGCCGCCCGGCCTCGACGCCCGCCTCCACGGCGGCGCCCGCGTCGTCGACGTGCACGTGGACGTTCCACAGGCCGTCGCCGCCCACCACGACGAGCGAGTCCCCGAGCGCGTCGAGACGGTGCCGCAGCCGGGACACGGCCGCGTCCCCGGCCTCCAGGAGGTAGATCACCTCGTAGGCCGGGCCGCTCTCGCCGTTCTCCTCCCCGGCGCACGCCTCTGTGGCCCGCTCCTCCGGGAGGCCGCCACCGCCGTGCTCCACGCGCGTGCGGGGCACGCCGCCCGGCGCCCGGCCCGTGAACGTCTCCACCAGGGCCGCGAGGACCGTCACCAGGCCGTGTCCGCCCGCGTCGACCACGCCGGCCCGCTCCAGGGCGGGCAGCTGGCCCGGCGTGGCGACGAGCGCCGCGCGGGCGCCCTCGTACGCCGCGCGGGCCACCTCGGCGCAGTCGCCCCCGGCCCCGTCGGCCGCGTCGGCGGCGGCCGAGGCGACCGTCAGGACGGTGCCCTCGACCGGGTGGGCCACCGCCTGCCGGGCGGACGTGGCGGCGTGCCGCAGGGCCAGCCGCAGACCGGGGCCCTCGGTGTGGGCGGCCTCACTCCGCGCGGTGAGCACCTGGGCCATGCCGCGCAGGAGCTGCGCCAGGATCGTGCCGGAGTTGCCCCGTGCTCCGATCAGCGCGCCGTGCGCCATGGCGCCCACGGCGTCGGCCAGTGAGGGCCCGCCGCCCGCGATCCCGGCCCCCTCGCCCGCGACCCGAGTCGCCGCGTCCTCGGTCCCGGCGTGCTCGGCCCCCGCGTCCCCGGTCCCCTCGCCGGTGTCCGGGATCCGCCCGTCCGCACCGTCCACCTCGTGCGCCGCGAAGACGGCCTCCACCGCGGCGAAGGCCGACTCGACGGTCAGGTAGAGGTTCGTGCCGGTGTCCCCGTCGGCGACCGGGTAGACGTTGATCGCGTCGATCTCCTCGCGCGCCCGCCCCAGCGCGCGCAGCGACAGACCGCACCAGGTGCGCACCGCCAGAGCGTCGAAGAACCTCTGCGGCACCTGCGCCACCTGCGCCTCCCTGGACTGCGGACGTGGCTGGCAGCGTAGACCTTGGGACGCCGCCCGGCGGAAGAGGGCCGGGACGGGCCCCTGAGCTGCCGTGGTAGTTTCGTTGTACGGGAGCAGCCGTTGTATGCTGCTCCGGTTGCCCGATCCCGATCGGGCTCTCCCCCTGGCACCGCCACTCAGATCCCGGCCCGTTCGCGAGTCCGAGAGCTTGATCCCGGCATGCCGGGATCAACCGTAAGTGCATCTGAAGTCTTTGGAGTGACCCGTGGCTGCCAACTGCGACGTCTGCGGCAAGGGGCCGGGCTTCGGCAACAACATCTCGCACTCGCACCGCCGTACGTCCCGTCGCTGGAACCCGAACATCCAGCGCGTGCGTACCGTGGTCGGCGGGACGCCGAAGCGCGTGAACGCTTGCACCTCGTGCATCAAGGCCGGCAAGGTCTCGCGCTGACGCATCAGCTGAGCGCGCGGCCACTGCCTGGTCCGCTGCACGGAGCCGGTCCACCTCGTGTGGGCCGGCTTTTTGCCGTTCCCGCACTCTCCACCGTGCCAGACTCCCGGCCCCGGGCGCTGCTGACGCTGCTGCTCCTCGACGCCGGCCGCAAGGTCTCCCCGGCCCGGCTGATCGACGGCCTGTACGGCGGCGAGCCGCCCGCCGGTGCCGCGAACGCCCTGCAGTCGCGGATCTCGCGCCTGTGCACACGGCTCGCTCCGCACCCACCCGTCGGGCTCACCGAGAAGGCGGCCACCGGCATCGGGCTCAGGGAGTGTCCGGCCTGAGCGCCCAGCCGTGGTCCACCGGTCCGATGCCGTCGCCCAGCGCGAAGCCCGCCGCGATCGCCCCGGTGACGTAGTCCTTGGCCGCCCCCACCGCGTCCGGCACGGACTGCCCCTTCGCCAGCCCGCAGGCCACGGCCGAGGCGAGGGTGCAGCCCGTGCCGTGCGTGTGCCGGTTGTCGAGGCGGGGGGCGCGCAGCCAGTGTTCCTCGGAGCCGTCGGTGAGCAGGTCGACGGCGTCACCGGACAGATGGCCGCCCTTGATCAGCACCCAGCGCGGGCCGTACTCCAGCACGGCGGCCGCGGCCCGGCGCAGATCGGTGTCGGACTCGACCCGTACACCGGTGAGTTGGGCGACCTCGTCGAGGTTGGGCGTGGCGACGGTGGCGACCGGGAGGAGCCTGGTGCGCACCGAGTCCAGGGCGGAGGCGGCGAGCAGCGCGTCCCCGTGCTTGGAGACGCCGACCGGGTCGACGACGGCGGGCGCGTCGGTGCCGGCAAGCAACTCGGCGACGGTCTCGACCAGTTCGGCGGAGGACAGCATCCCGGTCTTGACCGCCTGGACGCCGATGTCGTCGACGACGCTGCGGTACTGGGCGCGCACCGCGTCCACCGGAAGCTCCCAGGCGCCCTGCACGCCGCGGGAGTTCTGCGCGGTGACCGCGGTGAGGACGCTCATGCCGTGGGTGCCGAGGGCGAGCATCGTCTTGAGGTCGGCCTGGATGCCGGCGCCGCCGCCGGAGTCGGAGCCGGCGACGGTGAGGACCAGGGGCGGGACCACGGGTGGGTTCGGCGCGCTCACGACTCCACGTCCCCGCCGAAGTGGTCCCAGCCGCCCTTGCTGGTCCAGGGTGCCCCGTCCACGGTCACCTGGGGCAGGGCGGAGGGGTTGAGGACCTCGCCGATGACCTTCCAGCGGGCGGGCAGTTTCACGTCCGGCGGGAAGGTCGCCACGATCGCGTGGTCCTCGCCCCCGGTGAGCACCCACTGCATCGGATCGACGCCGACGGCCTGTCCGATGTCGTTCATCTGGGACGGGATGTCGATCTGCCCGGAGCGCACGTCGATCCGGACCTTGCTGGCCTCGGCGATGTGTCCCAGGTCGGCGATCAGTCCGTCGCTCACGTCGCACATGGCGGTGGCGCCGAGGCCCGCGGCGGCCGGGCCCGCGTGGTACGGCGGTTCGGGGCGGCGGTGGGCCTCGACGAAGGCGCGCGGCGAGCGGAAGCCGCGGGACAGGACGGCGAACCCGGCGGCGGACCAGCCCAGCCAGCCGGTCACCGCGACGAGGTCCCCGGGCTGGGCGCCGGCCCGGGTGACGGGTTCCTGGTTGCGCAGGTCGCCCAGCGCGGTGATGGAGACGGTGATGGTGTCGCCGCCCACCACGTCGCCGCCGACCACGGAGGCGCCCGCGACCTGGCACTCGTCGCGCAGCCCGTCCATCAGCTCGGTCGGCCAGGTCACCGGCAGTTCGGCGGGCACGACGAGGCCGAGCAGCAGCGCGGTCGGCACGGCCCCCATGGCGGCGATGTCGGCGAGGTTCTGCGCCGCCGCCTTGCGGCCCACGTCGTACGCGGTGGACCAGTCCCGGCGGAAGTGCCGTCCCTCGACGAGGATGTCGGTGCTGGCCACCACCCTGCGGTCCGGCGCGGCCACCACCGCGGCGTCGTCGCCGGGGCCGACCCGGACCGCGGGGGTGGTGGTGAGACGGGAGGTGAGCTCCCTGATGAGCCCGAACTCCCCCAGCTCACCAACAGTGCCCTTCATCGCCTTGGCTCCCCTTCTGTCCCAGTCCCGGTCCGGGCCCGTGTCCGTGCCCGGTCGCGCGTCGTCTCTGTCCTCGTTACGGTCGAAATGACCGTCGCCACGGTCGGCGTGTTCGTCAACTCGGGTCCCGCGGGCACCCCGACGCGTGAGGCCCGCGGCCCGCGGGTCTCCCCGCGGAGAGCGGCTACGCGATACCGTGGCGTTCCTTTTCCCCACATGATCCTCGTGGCCGCTCTGGAGGTTCCGTGGTACAGGCGTACATCCTGATCCAGACGGAGGTCGGCAAGGCGTCGACCGTCGCCGAGACGATCAGCAAGCTCCCTGGAGTGATCCAGGCCGAGGACGTGACAGGACCCTACGACGTCATCGTCCGCGCCCAGTCCGACACCGTCGACGAACTGGGTCGCATGGTGGTCGCCAAGGTCCAGCAAGTGGACGGCATCACCCGCACTCTGACGTGTCCGGTGGTCCATCTGTAGCCCCCTCTCGCCCGCTCGCCGCACGCTCGTTGCCCACTTGCCCCCGCCCCGCCGATCGCCGTCGCGGGCTGTTCTCCGGCAGACGACAGCGGGTCGGCGGCGGTTCCCGGACTGGAAAACCCGCTGATCATACTGCGAGAAGGCGACCCCCTAGGGGATCGCCTTCTCTGCGCTGCACGGGACGGGCCGGCCAGGCGTCAGCGCAGTCCCGTGGACCGCCGCAGCGCCGCCTGGACCAGCCGGTCCACCAGCTCCGGGTAGCTCACACCGCTCTCCTGCCACATCTGCGGGTACATGGAGATCGGCGTGAAGCCGGGCATGGTGTTGATCTCGTTGATGACGAACTCGTCGTCCTCGGTGAGGAAGAAGTCAGCCCGCACCAGCCCCTCGCAGGAGGCGGCGTCGAACGCCGCCACCGCCAGCCGCTGGACCTCGGCGGTCTCCTCGGCCGTGAGCGGGGCCGGCACGACGCCGGGGGTGGAGTCGATGTACTTGGCCTCGAAGTCGTAGTACGCGTGCTGGGAGGGCGGCGGGATCTCGGCGGGGACGGAGGCCCGGGGGCCGTCCTCGAACTCCAGCACCCCGCACTCGATCTCCCGGCCGCGCAGCGCCGCCTCGACCAGGATCTTGGGGTCGTGGCGCCGGGCCTCCTCGATCGCCTCGTCGAGGCCGGAGAGGTCGTCGACCTTGGTGATGCCGATCGACGAACCCGCGCGGGCCGGCTTCACGAACAGCGGCCAGCCGTGCTCCCCCGCGAAGTCGACGATCCTCTTGCGGGCACCGGAACGGTCCTGCTCCCACTCGCGGGGCCGGATCACCGCGTACGGGCCGACCTTCAGCCCGTAGGAGATGAAGACCGCCTTCATGTACTCCTTGTCCTGGCCGACGGCGGAGGCGAGCACGCCCGCGCCGACATAGGGCACTCCGGACAGCTCCAGCAGGCCCTGGAGGGTGCCGTCCTCGCCGTAGGGGCCGTGCAGCACGGGGAAGACGACGTCGACCTCGCCGAGCGCCTTGGGCACCGAGCCGGGTTCGCTGTAGACGACCTCGCGGTTGGCGGGGTCGACGGGGAGCAGCACGCCGCCCTCGGTCGACTCGGCCAGTTCCTCGACGTCGGGCGTACGGCGTTCGGTGATCGCCATGCGTTCCGGCTCGTCGGCGGTGAGGGCCCAGCGGCCGTCGCGGGTGATGCCGATCGGCAGGACGTCGTAGCGCGTCCGGTCGATGGCCGCGAGGACGGCGCCGGCGGTGACCACGGAGATCCCGTGTTCGGAGCTGCGCCCGCCGAACACGACGGCCACACGCGGCTTGCGGGGCGGCCGCTGAGGGCTCTGCCCGGGGCTCTGGGGGAGGTTCTCGGTGCTCATATCGCGTCGAGAGTACCCGCCCTCGGTGCCGTGAGACAGCGTCGGCGGGGCCGCGTGGCGCGGGTGGCGGACGGGGTTCGGGCCCGGTCCCGCCGCGGTGCCGGCCGGGCGTCGCTCAGCGTCGTTCGGGCTTCGCGCTGCGCGACATCAGTTCCTTCACGGCGACCACCGGGGACTTGCCCTCGTGCACGATGGCGACGACCGTCTCGGTGATCGGCATGTCGACGCCGTGCCGGCGGGCCAGATCCAGCACCGACTCGCAGGACTTGACGCCCTCGGCGGTCTGCTTGGTGACCGCGATGGTCTCCTCCAGGGTCATGCCCTTGCCGAGGTTGGTGCCGAAGGTGTGGTTGCGCGACAGCGGCGAGGAGCAGGTCGCCACCAGGTCGCCGAGCCCG
Source organism: Streptomyces sp. NPDC093065 (assembly GCF_044754585.1). Taxonomy (NCBI): domain Bacteria; kingdom Bacillati; phylum Actinomycetota; class Actinomycetes; order Kitasatosporales; family Streptomycetaceae; genus Streptomyces; species Streptomyces sp. NPDC093065. The sequence goes on from NZ_JBIVPJ010000010.1 coordinate 120,666, forward strand.
GCCAGTCCGGAGAAGGTCAGCGGGTCGGCGCCGAGCGCGACCCCGAGGCGGGTGGTCTCGGCGAGGCCGCGGGTGATCAGGGAGCCCTTGGCGTTGTCGCCGAGTCCCATGCCGTCCGCGATGCCCACGGCCAGCCCGATCACGTTCTTCACCGCGCCGCCCAGTTCGCAGCCGACCACGTCGGTGTTGGTGTAGGGCCGGAAGTACGGCGTGTGGCAGGCGGTCTGGAGGCGCTGGGCGACCGCTTCGTCGGGGCAGGCGACCACGGCGGCGGCCGGCATGCGGGCGGCGATCTCCCGGGCCAGGTTGGGCCCGGTGACCACGGCGATGCGCTCGGGGCCGGCCTCGGCGACGTCCCCGATCACCTCGCTCATCCGCATCGCGGAGCCGAGTTCGACGCCCTTCATGAGGGAGACCAGGACGGTGCCGGGCGCCAGCAGCGGTGCCCAGTCGGCGAGTCCCGCGCGCAGCGTCTGGGAGGGGACGGCGAGGACGGTGAAGTCGGCGTCCCGCGCGGCCTCGGCGGCGTCGGTGGTGGCCCGCAGGTTCTCGGGGAGCTCCACGCCGGGCAGGTAGTCCGGGTTGGTGCGGGTGGAGTTGACGGCGTCGGCGAGTGCGGCGCGGCGTCCCCACAGGGTGACGTCGCAGCCCGCGTCGGCGAGGACGGTGCCGAAGGCGGTGCCCCAGGATCCGGTGCCGAAGACGGCCGCCTTGACCGGCTTGCTCACGTGCTCTGCCCTTCTGCCTGCGGTCCTTGCGTCCGTGGCGGCGCCGACTGCGCCTGTGCCTGCTGCGTCCGGCGCCGCTGCTCGATCCGCTCGCGGCGCGGGTCGTAGGGGGTTTCGGGCGCCTTCTCGCCGCGGATCTTCTCCAGCTGGTGCGTGACGGCTGCCATGATGACCTCGGTGGCCTCCTTCAGCACCTCCGCGGTCATCTCCTTGTCGTAGAACCGCGACAGGTCGACCGGGGGGCCGGCGAGCACCTGGTGGGTCTTGCGCGGCAGGGGGTTCGGCTTCTTCGCGTACGGCGGCAGCAGTTCGTTGCAGCCCCACTGGGCGACCGGGATCACCGGGCACTTGGTCTGCAGGGCGACGCGCGCGGCACCGGTCTTGGCGGTCATGGGCCAGCCGTCCGGGTCGCGGGTGAGGGTGCCCTCGGGGTAGAACGCGACGCACTCGCCGCGCTCCACGGCGTCGATCGCGGCGCGGAAGGCGCTCAGCGCGTCCGTGCTCTCGCGGTAGACGGGGATCTGTCCGGTGCCCCGCATCGCGGCGCCGACGAAGCCCTTCTTGAAAAGGCCGCTCTTCGCCAGGAATCGCGGGACGCGTCCGGTGTTGTACTGGTAGTGCGCGTACGCGAAGGGGTCGACGTGCGAATTGTGGTTCACGGCGGTGATAAATCCACCCTCGGCCGGAATGTTCTCCATTCCCCGCCAGTCCCGCTTGAGCAGAACCACCAGCGGCGGTTTGCAGATCACTGCGGCCAAGCGGTACCAGAAGCCGATTCTGCGGCGGGGCACGCTGACACCTTTCCTCCAGGGCCTGGGGCCGGACAAGTGTCGCCCCGGGCCGCCCGTCTGTCGAGAACACCGTACGCCCCGAAGAGTGAACCGCCAGGTCTCGCAGGTGACAATGACGGCGACGAGAGAAGGACGGAACGCTCGTGCAGTGGACCTTGGTCGTGCCCGTGAAGACCCTCGCCCGGGCCAAGAGCAGGCTGTCGGACACCGCCGACGACGGGGTGCGGCCGGGGCTCGCGCTGGCGTTCGCACAGGACACGGTGGCAGCCGCGCTGGCCTGCCCGGCGGTCGCGGATGTGGCAGTCGTCACGGACGACGCACGGGCCGGGCGGGAGCTGGCGGCGCTCGGCGCGGGCGTCGTCGCGGACGAGCCCGGCGGCGGACTGAACGCCGCGCTGACCCACGGAGCCGCCGTGGTACGGGCGGCCCGGCCGCAGAGCCCGCTGGCCGCGCTCAACGCCGATCTTCCCGCACTGCGGCCGGCGGAATTGGCGCGGGTGCTGGCCGCGGCGACGCAATTCCCGCGCTCTTTTCTCCCGGACGCGGCCGGAATCGGCACCACCCTGCTGGCCGTGGCTCCGGGCCGGCAATTGGCCCCGGCATTCGGTACGGATTCACGGGCCCGCCACCGCGCGTCCGGCGCGGTGGAACTGTCCCTCGGCGCCGTGGATTCCGTACGGCAGGACGTCGACACCGGCGGTGATCTCCGCTCCGCGCTGGCGCTCGGCGTGGGGCCCCGTACGGCCGCGGTGGCCGCGCGGCTGCTGATCGCCGGGCAGTAGGCTGCGCGCATGCAGGCGACCGCGTACACGTACGACCCCGAGAGCCGCAGCGGGCAGGTGCTGCTCGACGACGGCACGCCCGTGCCCTTCGACGCGGCGGCGTTCGACGCGGGGGGTCTCAGGCTGCTGCGCCCCGGGCAGCGGGTGCGGATCGAGACCGCGGCCGGAACCGAGACCCGGGACGGAACCGAGGGTGCGGGCGCCGGACTCCGGATCACGCTGGTGACGCTGCAGACGTTCTGATCCGCCGGGCCTTTTTGGCAGGGCCTTTCCGACGGTCCCCCGACACGCCGCGGGCCGGACTCCGAGAGGGAGTCCGGCCCGGCGCGTGAGTGCCCTGTGCCCGTTCGCCTGCCGCTGCGCGTCGCCGCCCGCTACTTCTTGCGGGCGGTGGCCTTCTTGGCGGTGGTCTTGCGGGCCGTCGACTTCTTGGCCGGGGCCTTCTTGGCGGTCGCCTTCTTCGCGGGGGCCTTCTTGGCGGCGGTCTTCTTCGCGGCCGCCGTGGTGCTCTTGGCGGCGGACTTCTTGGCGGTGGTCTTCTTCGCCGTCGTCTTCGCGGCCCCGGTGGTCTTCTTCGCGGTCGTCTTCTTCGCCGCCGCGGACGTCTTCTTGGCCGCGCCCGTGGTCTTCTTCGCGGCGCCCGTGGCCTTCTTGGCGGCGGCCTTCTTGCCCGCGGCCTTGGAGATGGTGGGCGGCGGGCCGGACAGGCTGCCCTTGGGGGCCTTCTTGACCGCGATGTCGTTCTTCGGGAGCTTCTTCGACCCGCTCACCAGGTCCTTGAAGCCCTGGCCCGCGCGGAAGCGCGGCACGGAGGTCTTCTTGACCCGAACCCGCTCGCCCGTCTGCGGGTTGCGGGCGTAGCGGGCGGGGCGGTCGACCTTCTCGAAGGAGCCGAAACCGGTGACCGAGACCCGGTCACCCGCGACGACGGCACGGACGAGGGCGTCCAGGACCGCGTCGACGGCGTCGGCGGCCTGCTGCCGGCCTCCCAGCTTGTCGGCAATCGCTTCTACGAGCTGCGCCTTGTTCACGTCTTCCCCTTCGGAGACCTCGCCAGAACGAATGTGTTCAAGCTTTTTCGCACGTTAGGCAGATATATACCGCAAATCAAACACGAAACGGGCTAATCACCCTTGTGCCGCAACGGACTCGGGCTGTCCGGCCGGTTCAGCCTTCCTCTTCGGGGAATCGACCCGCGTCGAGGTCGGCGGTGAACCGATCCAGGCGCCCTGCCGCACCGGCGAGATCGTGTTTGGCCGCGGCCGTAATGACCAGCAGCTTCCGGGTCAGCGCCATCCGTACGCCCTCCGGGACTTGCAGTGCGCGCACTCTTGTGTGCGCTTCCTTGAGCCGGACCGCGACCGCCGCATAGAGCTCGAGTTGGCCGTCGTGTTCCATGCACAGATTGTGCCATCTGGGGCGAGTTGTCGCCTGCGCAGGGGGCAACTGCCGCCTCGAACGGCCTTCCTGGCACTGGCGAGAACCTGTCCTCGACGACACGCGTACCCCGGCAACAACGCCTCTAACGTGGGAAGTTGCGCGCCACTCCGGTGACGGGCGGCCGCGGGCGGAGCCGAAAACGGCCGTACCCCCGATCGGGCTGATCGGGGGTACGGCGGGGGTATTGGGTGGCCGAAACTCGACCTTGTGGAGCCCCGGGGAGACGCGTGGGGGCTCCGCGGATCAGACCTGGAGGGTCTGCGGCTTGAACGACGGGCGCTTCGCCTCGTACGCGGCGATGTCGTCCTCGTTCCGGAGCGTGATCGAGATGTCGTCCAGCCCGTTCAGCAGCCGCCAGCGGGAGTTCTCGTCCAGCTCGAAGGAGGCGGTGACGCCCTCGGCGCGGACCTCGCGGGCCTCCAGGTCGACCGTGATCTCGGCCTGGGGGTCCTGCTCCACCAGCTCCCACAGCGCGTCCACGACCTTCTGGTCGAGGACCACCGTGAGCAGGCCGTTCTTCAGCGAGTTGCCGCGGAAGATGTCGGCGAAGCGGGAGGAGACCACGGCTTTGAAGCCGTAGTTCTGCAGGGCCCAGACGGCGTGCTCGCGGGAGGAGCCGGTGCCGAAGTCGGGACCCGCGACCAGGACGGTGGCACCCTCGCGCTCGGGCCGGTTGAGCACGAACTCCGGGTCCTTGCGCCAGGCCTCGAAGAGCCCGTCCTCGAACCCGTCCCGGGTCACCTTCTTGAGCCAGTGGGCGGGGATGATCTGGTCGGTGTCGACGTTGCTGCGGCGCAGCGGGACGGCCCGGCCGGTGTGCTTGGTGAACGCTTCCATGACTCTCAGACTCCAGCGGGCGTGGGGACGTCGGCGGCGGACAGGTCGGCCGGGGAGGCCAGGTGGCCCAGGACCGCCGTCGCGGCCGCGACCTGCGGCGACACCAGGTGGGTGCGGCCGCCCTTGCCCTGGCGCCCCTCGAAGTTGCGGTTGGAGGTGGACGCGGAGCGCTCACCCGGGGCCAGCTGGTCCGGGTTCATGCCCAGACACATCGAGCAGCCCGCGTGCCGCCATTCGGCGCCGGCCTCCTTGAAGACCACGTCCAGGCCCTCGGAGACGGCCTGCAGACCGACCCGCGCGGACCCCGGGACGACCAGCATGCGTACGCCGTCGGCGACTTTGCGGTCCCGGACGATCCCGGCGGCGGCGCGCAGGTCCTCGATGCGGCCGTTGGTGCAGGAACCCACGAAGACGGTGTCCACCTTGATGGAACGCAGCGGCTGACCGGCCTCCAAGCCCATGTACTCCAGGGCCTTTTCGGCGGCGAAGCGCTCCGAGGCGTCCTCGTAGGACGCCGGGTCGGGGACGGCGGCGGAAAGCGGCGCGCCCTGGCCGGGGTTGGTTCCCCAGGTGACGAACGGGGCCAGCTCGGCGGCGTCGATGACCACCTCGGCGTCGAACTCGGCGTCGTCGTCCGTGCGCAGCGTCTTCCAGTACTCGACCGCCGCGTCCCAGTCCGCGCCCTCGGGGGCGTGCGGGCGGCCCCGGAGGTAGGCGAAGGTGGTCTCGTCGGGGGCGATCATGCCCGCGCGGGCGCCGGCCTCGATCGACATGTTGCAGATGGTCATGCGGGCCTCCATCGAGAGCTTCTCGATGGCCTCGCCGCGGTACTCCAGGATGTAGCCCTGGCCGCCGCCGGTGCCGATCCGCGCGATGATCGCCAGGATCAGGTCCTTGGCGGTGACGCCCTCGGGCAGTTCGCCGTCGACGGTGATCGCCATGGTCTTCGGGCGGGCCATCGGCAGCGTCTGGGTGGCCAGCACGTGCTCGACCTGCGAGGTGCCGATGCCGAACGCCAGGGCGCCGAAGGCACCGTGCGTGGAGGTGTGCGAGTCGCCGCAGACCACGGTGGTGCCGGGCTGGGTCAGACCGAGCTGCGGGCCGACGACGTGCACGACGCCCTGCTCGACGTCGCCCAGCGGGTGCAGCCGGACGCCGAACTCCGCGCAGTTCCCCCGCAGCGTCTCCAGCTGGGCCCGGGAGACCGGGTCCGCGATCGGCTTGTCGATGTCGAGCGTCGGGGTGTTGTGGTCCTCGGTGGCGATGGTCAGGTCGAGCCGGCGCACCGGGCGACCGCTCTTGCGGAGGCCGTCGAAGGCCTGCGGGCTGGTCACCTCGTGCAGCAGGTGCAGATCGATGAAGAGGAGGTCGGGCTCGCCCTCGGCGCGCCGGACGACGTGGTCGTCCCAGACCTTCTCCGCGAGTGTCCTACCCATCGCTTTCCCTTCGGTCGGCGACGAGACGCCGACCCAACTAGTGATCTTGGGGAAGCGGTGCCCGCACCCCTGTGTTTCCGGGCAACCGCCACCAGGCCCTTTCGTCACGGGCCGGTTGTGACTTCGTGCCATCCAGAGTGGCGCGTTCCACGGAAAATTGAACTTGCGTTTCACAGAGTGAGACGGGAGTATCGTTGCATGGACAACAGTAGCGGCGTCGGCGTTCTGGACAAGGCGGCCCTCGTCCTGAGCGCTCTGGAGTCCGGCCCGGCCACCCTCGCGGGACTGGTCGGCGCGACCGGACTGGCACGACCCACGGCCCACCGCCTGGCCGTGGCGCTGGAACACCACCGGATGGTGGCGCGCGACATGCAGGGCCGTTTCATTCTCGGCCCGCGCCTTGCCGAACTGGCGGCGGCGGCCGGCGAGGACCGCCTGCTCGCCACGGCGGGCCCGGTCCTCACCCACCTGCGCGACGTCACCGGCGAGAGCGCCCAGCTCTACCGCCGCCAGGGCGACATGCGCATCTGCGTGGCCGCGGCCGAGCGTCTGTCGGGCCTCAGGGACACGGTCCCGGTCGGCTCCACGCTCACCATGAAGGCCGGCTCCTCGGCGCAGATCCTCATGGCCTGGGAGGAGCCGGAGCGTCTCCACCGCGGCCTCCAGGGCGCCCGCTTCACGGCCACGGCGCTGTCCGGCGTGCGCCGCCGCGGCTGGGCCCAGTCCATCGGCGAGCGCGAGCCCGGCGTCGCGTCCGTCTCCGCGCCGGTGCGCGGCCCCTCCAACCGCGTGGTGGCCGCCGTGTCCGTCTCCGGGCCCATCGAGCGCCTCACCCGCCACCCCGGCCGCATGCACGCGCAGGCCATCATCGACGCCGCCGGCCGCCTCTCCGAGGCCCTGCGCCGCAACGGCTGACCTCCCCGGACACCTCCGACCGGCAACGGGCCCGCCTCAACGCCGCGGCGGGCCCTTCGCCGTTCTCAGGCCCCGTCCGCGGCCTTCCCCGGGGCGACGACCCTCTTCTCCGCCCTCTTCTCCGCCGCGCCCGCCGTCTTCTCCGCCGCGTCCGCCGTCTTCTGCGACCGGTACGCGAAGCGGTCCCGGGCGCGCTTGCCCCGCCGTTCGAGCGACACCCGGCCGTGCGCCGCCGCGAGCCCGAACGCGGGCATGTCGGCGTAGATCGACTCGTACGACCCCTCCGGCACGACGTACGCCTCGTGCCACAGCCCCACGTGCCCGCGCACCCTGCCCTTGCGCTCCTTGCGGTTGATGATCGCCCACGCCCGGTGGTGGAACATGTCGGGCGAGTGCGCGTACCGGTAGAGCTTCTCCTTGGACTCCCAGTACTGGACGACGTAGTACGTCCGCGGCGAGGCCGTCAGCAGGACGTGGCTCAGGAGCCCGCGCTCCGGGTCCTTCGCCAGCTCGCGGAGCATGCGCGGCATGGCGAGGAAGACCGGCACCCAGTGGTGCACGGCCCAGAAGTGGTTGATGCGCATGCCGATGAGCAGGACGGTCACGTCCCCCTCGGCGGCAGCGGTGGTGCGGGTCGCGGTCGCGGTCCTGCCCGGCATGACGCCTCCCCCTGTTGGTGAGCCGCACTGTCCAAGTGCTGCTGCTTAGATAGTGGCGCTATCCGAAGAAGGGCGCAAGGGATGCGACTGGCCGACCTGAGCAAGCGCAGCGGGGTGTCCACCGCGACGATCAAGTACTACCTGCGGGAAGGGCTGTTGCCGCCGGGCCGGCAGATCAACGCGACCACCGCCGAGTACGACGAGGACCATCTGCGCCGGCTGCGGCTGGTGCGGGCGCTGATCCAGGTCGGCAAGGTGCCGGTGGCCACGGCCCGGGAGGTCCTGGGGCACGTCGACGACGAGTCGCTGGGCCGCACCATCCGGCTGGGGGCGGCCCTGTGGGCGCTGCCGCAGGACGCCGAGCCGGACGAGGCGGACCCGGCGGTGGCCGCCGCGCGCACCGAGGTGGACCGGCTGCTTGAGCTGCTGGGCTGGGAAACCTCACGGGAGATGGCTCCGCTCTCCCCCGTGCACCGCTCCCTGGTGGTGGCGGTGGCCGCGCTGCGCCGCCTCGACTATCCGTGGGACGCGGAACTGATGGCGCCCTACGGCGAGTTGATGATGGAGGTGGCCCGACGGGACATGGACTTCATGGAGAGCCACGCCTCGGAGGCGGAGAAGGTCGAGACGGCGGTCGCGGCGGCGGTGCTCTTCCAGCCGGTGCTGCGGGCCCTGCACCGGCTGGCGCAGGAGGAGGAGTCGGCGCGGCGGTACGGCATCGAGTAACGCGGAAGGGGGCTCCCGCGTCAGCGGAAGCCCCCTTCGGACTTCGAGTACCCCCGACCGGATTCGAACCGGCGCTACCGCCTTGAGAGGGCGGCGTGCTAGGCCGCTACACAACGGGGGCGTGGATCTTGCAGGCGTTCAATGCCGCTTCGCCGCAGATCCGAGCTGGTCTACCAGGACTCGAACCTAGACTAACTGAACCAGAATCAGTCGTGCTGCCAATTACACCATAGACCAATGTGGTTTAGACCAGTTCGTACCCCCGACCGGATTCGAACCGGCGCTACCGCCTTGAGAGGGCGGCGTGCTAGGCCGCTACACAACGGGGGCCCTAGCGATCCTGCATCAAGGACAGTGGGAGCGACCCGAACTGTCCTCGCGGGAAGGATCTGTACCCCCGACCGGATTCGAACCGGCGCTACCGCCTTGAGAGGGCGGCGTGCTAGGCCGCTACACAACGGGGGCCTTGCGGATGTGCTCCGCGGCGCAGATAAGCTCTGCGAGCTGGCCTACCAGGACTCGAACCTAGACTAACTGAACCAGAATCAGTCGTGCTGCCAATTACACCATAGGCCACTGGAACGCAAGCCCCGGAGGGGTTCTTGTTCTAGCGTTGCGCTTCCGGTTTCCGGCCCTTCGGCCCGCTCTCCGGCGGCGCAGGAAGAACATTACCCGAAGGTCGACGGGGCTCCAAAACGGGTATCGGCGCCGAGGAGCGCGGGAAGTTCGGAGAGCGAGGCGATACGGCGCGGTCCGGCCGGCGGGTCGACGGCCGCGTAGACGCCGCCGCGGTCGATCCACACGGAGAGCAGCCCGGCGTCGGCGGCGCCGCGTCCGTCGATCTCCGGGTGGTCGCCGACGTAGGCGACCTCGGACGGGTGGAGGCCGAGGGCGTCGCAGGCGGCGAGGAAGGCTCCGGCCTCCGGCTTGGAGACGCCCAGCTCGGCGGCGCACAGGACGGCTTCGAAGCGGTCGTGCACACCGAGGACGCGCAGCTTGCGGTCCTGGACGGTGAGGCTGGAGTTGGAGAGCACGGCGTGCCGGTGGCTGTCGGCGAGGGCGTCCAGGACGGGCATCACGTCCGGGAAGAGGGACCAGGCGGCCTCGTAGTGCGTGACGTAGCGCTGGAACCAGTCGTCGGCCTCGGCATCCGTCAGCTCCGGCCGGCCGAGGAAGACCCGGGTGCGGTCGCGCCGCTGTGTGACGAAGTCCACCTCGCCCGCGGAGAAGCGCGCCCACTGCCGGTCGGTGATCTCCCGCCAGCGCACGAGGGCCTCCTCGGCCGATCCGTACCCGGCGAGCAGTCCCTCGGCGACCAGGTGGGCGCGCATGCCCGCGCGGTCGGCGGTGGTGTAGTCGAAGAGGGTGTCGTCGACGTCCCAGACCACGGCTTTGATCGGCATGGGGCCCAGCGTAGGCGCAGGGGGCGGCCGTGGTCCCGGCTACTGCACGGCCAGGCCCTCGATCTCGACCAGCATCTGCGGGTCGGACAGGGCCCGGACCTCGGCCAGCAGGCTGGCGGGGCGGCAGTCCGCGGCGGCCAGCTCGCTCAGTATGGCGTCGTAGTGGGCCGTCACCGCCTCGATGTCGACGGTGAGGATCCTGATCTGCACGAGGTCGCTCAGGGCGAACCCGGCCTTGTCCAGCGTCTCGGCCAGGCGCCGGAAGGTCAGCCGGATCTGGCCGCGGACGTCGCCCACGGCGGCGATGCCGCCCTCGTCGTCCCGGGCCTCGTGACCGGCGACCACGAGCCAGCGGCGCGGCTGTTCGACGAGTACGGCCCGGTTGTAGGCGAGCCGGTCCCCGAAGAAGCGTGGGTCGATGTCCTCACGGCGCATGCCGTCAGTCTGCGGGCGCCGGGTCGACGGCGCCGGTCGGAGGGGCCCGGGCGGGGTACGGAAAGGGCGGCGCCCCACGCGGACGCCGCCCTTCACACGCGCTGCCGGTTACGCGGTGAGTCGTGCCAGCGCCGCGTCGATGCGCGCCAGTGCCTTCTCCTTGCCCAGGACCTCCAGGGACTCGAAGAGGGGCAGGCCGACCGTGCGGCCGGTGACGGCGACGCGGACGGGGGCCTGGGCCTTGCCGAGCTTGAGGCCGTGGGTCTCGCCGGCGGCCAGGACGGCCTCCTTGAGGGCCTCCGGGGAGGTCCAGTCGGCCGCGTCCAGCTTCTCGCGGGCCGTGCGCAGGAGCGCGTCCGAACCTTCCTTCATGGCCTTGGTCCAGCTCGCCTCGTCGAGGACCGGCTCCGGCAGGAACAGGAAGTCGACGTTGTCGGTGATCTCGGAGAGGACCTTGAGGCGGGTCTGCGCGTGCGGCGCGATCGCCTGCCACTTGGCCTCGTCGAAGTCCTCCGGCGCCCAGGGGGCGACGGGGGCCTTCAGCCAGGGGCGGCAGCGCTCGGTGAAGTCCTTGGTCTCCAGGAGTCGGATGTGGTCGGCGTTGATCGCCTCGCACTTCTTCAGGTCGAAGCGGGCCGGGTTGGGCTGCACGTCGGAGACGTCGAAGGCCGCGACCATCTCCTCGATGGTGAAGATGTCCTGGTCGGCGGAGAGCGACCAGCCGAGGAGGGAGAGGTAGTTGAGCAGGCCCTCGGGCAGGAAGCCGCGCTCGCGGTAGAGGTTGAGGCTCGACTGCGGGTCGCGCTTGGACAGCTTCTTGTTGCCCTCGCCCATGACGTACGGCAGGTGGCCGAAGGCGGGGATCTCCTTGGCGACGCCCAGCTCGATCAGCGCCTTGTACAGGGCGATCTGGCGCGGGGTGGAGGAGAGCAGGTCCTCGCCGCGCAGGACGTGGGTGATCTCCATCAGGGCGTCGTCGACCGGGTTGACGAGCGTGTAGAGGGGGGCTCCGTTGGCGCGGACGATGCCGTAGTCCGGGACGTTCTCCGGGAGGTAGGTGATCTCGCCGCGGACCAGGTCCGTGAAGGTGATCGCCTCGTCGGGCATCCGGAAGCGGACGATGGGCTCGCGGCCCTGGGCCTCGTACTCCTCGACCCGTGCGGCGGTCAGGTCGCGGCAGTGACCGTCGTACCCGGAGGGCTTGCCGGCGGCGCGGGCGGCCTCGCGGCGGGTGTCCAGCTCCTCCTGGGAGCAGTAGCAGCGGTAGGCGTGCCCGGCGTCCAGGAGCTGCTGAGCGACGCCCTTGTAGACGTCCATGCGCTGCGACTGCCGGTACGGGGCGTGCGGGCCGCCGACCTCGGGGCCCTCGTCCCAGTCGAAGCCCAGCCAGCGCATCGAGTCGAGCAGCTGGTCGTACGACTCCTCGGAGTCGCGGGCCGCGTCGGTGTCCTCGATGCGGAAGACCAGCGTGCCCTGGTGGTGGCGCGCGAAGGCCCAGTTGAACAGGGCGGTGCGGACCAGGCCCACGTGGGGGTTGCCGGTGGGGGACGGACAGAAACGGACGCGTACGGAGGAGCCGGATGCGCTAGCCACGCTTGACAACCTTGTTGGTGAGAGTGCCGATGCCTTCGATGGTGACGGCGACCTCGTCGCCGACGTTGAGGGGGCCGACGCCGGCCGGGGTGCCCGTGAGGATCACGTCGCCGGGCAGCAGCGTCATCGCCTCGGAGATGTTGACGATCAGGTCCTCGATGGAGTGGATCATCTCGCCGGTGCGGCCGAGCTGGCGCTGGCCGCCGTTGACCGTGAGCTGGATGGTCACGTCGGACGGGTCCAGGTCGGTCTCCACCCAGGGGCCGAGCGGGCAGGAGGAGTCGAAGCCCTTGGCCCTGGCCCACTGCTTCTCACGGCGCTGCACGTCGCGGGCGGTGACGTCGTTGGCGCAGGTGTAGCCGAAGACGACGTCCTTGACGCGCTCGCGCGGGACCTCGCGGCACATGCGGCCGATGACGACGGCCAGTTCGGCCTCGTGGTGCAGTTCCTCGGTGAAGGAGGGGTACTGGATGGCGTCCCCGGGGCCGATCACGGAGGTGGACGGCTTGAAGAAGGCGAACGGGGCGTCGGGCACCTCGTTGCCCAGTTCCCGGGCGTGCTCGGCGTAGTTGCGGCCGAAGGCGACGACCTTGTTGGGGAGTACCGGCGGCAGGAGCCGCACCTTGCTCAGGGGCACCTTGGTGCCGGAGAGCTCGTAGTCCGCGAACGGGATGCCCTTGATGATGTCGAGGACGAGCTGGTCCGGCTGGTCGCCCTCGACCGCGCCGAAGGCGACGTTCCCGTCGATGGAGAACCTGGCGATGCGCACGGGTTGCTTGGCCCCTTGACTGAGCTGGCTGAAGTCTGACGCTCCAGGCTATCGCGGTGGGCCTGAACCGCCGGGCAAGCCCTCAGGGGCCGGGGCCGCCGCTGAACGCCGGGCGACCGGGTGCCGTACTACTCTGCGACCGATGCCGCGACCGGGGCCTCCATGAGGACGGTGCGGCGGGGGTTGGCGGTCTGGGTGGGGAGCTCGACGGCGTGCTCCGGCTGCTCCGGCGTCTGCAGGTCGTCGGCGTCCTTGAGGTGCGCCAGCGTCGTGCGCCGCGGGTTGGCGATCTTGTGGAACATCGTCGTCGTCTTCACGGTTCTACGGGGCCCTGTCGTGTCCGGGCGCCCGAGAGGCATGGATAGCCCCTGCAAGGGCGCGGGTTGTCGGTTTTGCCTTCTCTGTAAAGCGTCAGGCTAAACATGCGATTCCCCGGCAACCGTGGGGGAGTCCACGATCCGGGTGTGAGTTTCCTCACTTATCAAGGGTCAAACCGGTCAATTGCGACGCCGATGCCACTCCGACTAAACCGACATTGCACACCTGAAGCCATCATTCCGCTGCTGATCATGTCGACTGGGACACGCCTCCCACCTCGACGACTCGCGCACATACGTCCGGTTTGCGGGTGATCATCTTCTACGGCAGGTGACTCGGCCCTCACGTGCTGTCACGTATCTCACGGCCTGCCCCACGGGCCTTGTTGGAGATCCTGCACTGTGCTGGAATTCCACGGACCGCCGCAGGATCGAGCCGGCGCACAGGGGGCGCACACCAGCGCCGAGCGGCGGCGAGAAGGGGGAACCAGCGCCGGTCACTCACGACCAACACAGGGGCGTATTCAGGGCGCCCCCATGACGCCGACACCGTGCCCAGCCGTTCACGCGGAGGGGCGCCTGGTCCAGAGGTTGCGACGCTAGTGCAGGGACGTTTCAAGAGGGATGGCAGCGCTTCGGCGGAGCCGGAGCCGCAGGGCGGGACTGGCCCCAAGGCCGTCAGCTCCTCGCCCCAGCACGCCCAGAACCCGGGCCAGACCCAGTCCGGCGACGGTGGGGAGCGCGCCGGTCAGGCGGCGGACTCCTCCGCACCCGGCCAGCAGCCGCCCGCGAAGCCGGCCAAGGGCTCGACCGGCCCCGGCCCGCGCATAGCCTTGCGCAACTGGCGGATCTCCACCCGTCTGGTCTCGCTGCTGGCGCTTCCGGTGGTCGCGGCGACCTCGCTGGGCGCGCTGCGCATCAACCAGTCGATCGACGACATCGAGCAGCTCGAGAACATGAAGCTGCTCACCGAGATGACCAAGCAGGCCACCGAGCTGGCTCACGCGCTCCAGGAGGAGCGCGACCAGTCCGCCGGCCCGCTGGCCCACGGCTCGAAGTCGAGCGCGATCGCCGTCAAGGGCGACCGCGAGCAGACCGACCGCGCCCTGAAGAACTTCCTCGACAAGTCCGAGCAGATCGACGCGGCGAGCAAGGACGGCAAGCTGGTCGGCGTCCGCGACAGCCTCGTCGGCATCGCGAGCGACCTGAACGACCTGACCAAGATCCGCAGCACGGCGTACACGGCGAAGGACAACTCGACCCAGACGGTCGAGTCCTACCACCGCCTGATCACCCACCTGCTCGACCTCTCGCAGGACATGGCGGAGGCGACCAGCAACTCCGACATGATCCAGCGCACGCGCGCCCTGTCGGCCTTCTCCTCCGCCAAGGAGTACGCGTCCATCCAGCGCGCGGTCCTCGCGGCGGCGCTGCCCGCGAACAACACGGACAAGGGCGACCTCGCCGAGAACGACCGGCTGTACGCCCAGTCCGCGCTGCAGAGCCAGACGTCGGAGATCCGCAGCTTCTCCAGCATCTACGGCGACGGCGCCGAGGACCTGCTCAAGCCGATCACCGAGGGCAACCCGGTGATCGAGGCGTCCGACCAGTACGCGGGCCGCGCGCTCAGCAAGACCAAGGGTCTGGAGAGCCTGAAGTCCCGGTCCTACCAGGACTGGCTGGACGACAGCTCCACCAAGATCCAGCAGATGAAGAACATCGAGCTGAAGCTGCTGGAGGACATGGAGCAGCAGGCCCGTGAGCTGCGCAACGAGTCCGAGCAAGAGGCCATCATCTCCGGTGTCCTCATCCTGCTCGTGCTCGGCGTCTCGCTGGTCGGCGCGTTCGTCGTGGCGCGGTCCATGATCCGCTCGCTGCGCCGCCTGGAGGACACCGCGACCAAGGTCGCCCAGGACCGTCTGCCCGAGCTGGTCAAGCAGCTTTCCGAGACCGACCCGCAGGACGTCGACACCTCGGTGGAGTCGGTCGGTGTGCACTCCCGGGACGAGATCGGCCGAGTGGCCGCGGCCTTCGACGACGTGCACCGCGAGGCGGTCCGCCTCGCCGCCGAGCAGGCCCTGCTGCGGGGCAACGTCAACGCGATGTTCACCAACCTCTCGCGCCGCTCCCAGGGCCTCATCCAGCGTCAGCTCTCGCTCATCTCCGAACTGGAGTCCCGCGAGGCCGACCCGGACCAGCTGTCCTCGCTGTTCAAGCTCGACCACCTCGCCACGCGCATGCGCCGTAACGGTGAGAACCTCCTCGTCCTCGCCGGTGAGGAGCCGGGCCGGCGCTGGACCCGCCCGGTCCCGCTGGTCGACGTGCTCCGTGCCGCCGCCTCCGAGGTGGAGCAGTACGAGCGCATCGAGCTGGCCTCCGTGCCGAGCACCGAGGTCGCCGGCCGCGTCGTCAACGACCTCGTGCACCTGCTCGCCGAGCTGCTGGAGAACGCGACCTCGTTCTCCTCACCGCAGACCAAGGTCAAGGTCACCGGTCACGCGCTGCCCGACGGCCGGGTGCTGATCGAGATCCACGACACCGGTATCGGCCTCTCGCCGGAGGACCTGGCCGCGATCAACGAGCGGCTCGCCTCGCCGCCCACCGTGGACGTCTCCGTCTCCCGCCGCATGGGTCTGTTCGTGGTCGGCCGTCTGTCGCAGCGCCACGGCATCCGCATCCAGCTGCGTCCGTCCGACTCCGGCGGTACGACCGCGCTGGTCATGCTGCCCGTCGACGTCGCCCAGGGCGGCCGCAAGCCGCAGCCCAAGCCCGGCCAGCCCGGCGCGGGCAGTGGTGGTCCGGCCGCGGCCCAGGCGGCAGCCGGTGTCGCCGCGGCCCGCCGTGGCGGCCAGGGCGGCGGTGCCTTCGGCGGCGGTGGCGGTGCCCTCGGCGCGGGTGCGCCGGGCGGCAGGCTCGGCGCCGGTCAGGGACCGCGGGCCGCACTGCCCGGACGTGACCCGGGCGGGCGCCCGGGTGCGCCCGGCGGCGCGCACGGACCCCAGGCCCCGGCGACCCCGGGCCGGCAGAACCGCCCGGCTCCGGCCGGCGCGGGAGCCGGTGCCGGTCAGGCGCCCGGTGCCCCGCAGGGCCTGCAGGCCGCGGGCATGAACGCGCCGCAGGGCAACGCCCCCGCGAACAACGCCCCGCAGGGTCAGGACATGTTCGGCGGCACCCGCACTCCCGCCACGCCGCCGCAGCGCGGCAAGCGCGGCGCGGGCGGCGACGCCGAGCAGGGCCGTCGTCCGCAGCTGCCGCCGCGTGGCGGCCCGCGGGCCGAACTGCCCGGCGGCAACCCGCAGCCCCGCGTGCCCAGCTGGAGCGACGAGAACGCGCAGCCGCCCGCGCCGCGTGCCTCGCTGGACGCCCCGCGCGGCCACGACGAGCCGAACGGCTCCCGCGCCGACCTGACCCCGCGCCTCGACGAGCGGCAGGGTCCTGGCGCGACCGCCGAGATGCCGGCGGTGCCCCGGTTCGGCGAGCCCCAGTCCCCCGCGGCCACGGCCGAGTTCGCCCGTCCCGACTTCGACGCCCCGGCGCCGCGACGGGACGAGCCGCAGGACACGGGCCAGTTCGCCCAGCCCGGCCAGGACCAGTACGGCGGTCGGAGCCAGTACGACGACCAGAACCAGTACGGCGGTCAGAACCAGTACCAGGACCAGTTCGGGCAGAGCCAGTACGGTCAGGGTCAGTACGGCCAGGACGCCCCGCAGAACGACCAGTTCGCGCGGCCCGAGCCGGCCGCCCCGCAGCAGGGCGGCGCCCCCTTCGTCCGCTCGGACGTCTTCGGCGGGCAGCCCGCCCCGAACAACCCGGCCCAGGACCGGTTCGCCGGCGCCCAGGGCTACGGCAGCGGCTCGACCGGGCAGCACGACCTGTCGGCCCGTCAGAACCCGGCGGCCACCGGTCAGTTCGAGCGCCCCCAGGCAGGCGGCACGCAGGGCGGGAACGACTTCGGCGCCCCGCGTCCGCCGGCCCCGCAGCGGCCGGTCGCGCCGGAGCCCGCGAGCCAGAACGCCAACGGCACCCCCGCGCAGCGGCCCGGAGACGGATGGGCGCTGCCCCCGGCCTCCGGTCCCGGTGACGGACGTACGCCGCTGTACGACACGCTGGAGACCAACTGGTTCCACGGGGACCGCGAGGCGAGGGCGCCGCAGGCCGCCCCGGCCGCGTCCCCGGAGCCGCAGGCTCCCCAGCCCCAGACCCCGGCGGCCCCCCAGCGGCCGGCCACCTCGGCCTGGCGCAGCTCGCCGAACGACGACCTCGTCCGGCAGGCGGAGCGCGTAAGGCAGCCGGCCGCGGGCGGAGTCACCACCTCCGGCCTTCCGCGCCGGGTACCCCGGGCCAACCTCGTCCCGGGGACGGCTCAGCAGCAGTCGCACCAGAACGGTCCGCAGGTTTCGCGTGCGCCCGACGAGGTGCGCGGCCGGCTGACCAATCTCCGTCGGGGAATCGCACAGGGCCGTCAGGCCGGTACCAACCAGACCGGCAGCTACCCGCGGCCCACTCACCAGCAGGAGCGTTAGTTGAGCCCGATGAGCCAGGCGGCACAGAACCTCAACTGGTTGATCACGAATTTCGTGGACAACACCCCAGGGGTGTCCCACACCGTCGTCGTGTCCGCGGACGGACTTCTCCTGGCGATGTCGGAGGGCTTCCCTCGCGACCGCGCCGACCAGCTCGCGGCAGTCGCCTCGGGGCTGACCTCGCTGACCGCCGGGGCCTCCCGGATCTTCGAGGGCGGCAACGTGGCGCAGACGGTCGTGGAGATGGAGCGGGGATTCCTCTTCCTCATGTCCGTCTCGGACGGCTCGTCCCTGGCCGTCCTCGCGCACCCGGAGTGCGACATCGGCCTCGTCGGCTACGAGATGGCGCTCCTGGTCGACCGCGCGGGCGCGGTCCTCACACCCGACCTGCGCGCCGAACTACAAGGCAGTCTGCTCCACTGATCGGCCCCGGCACCACCCGTGTTACCAAATCACCGTCCGGCCGCCACAATCCCCCCACCGGCCTCGTCAGACGGCTTGACTGACCGACTTGCTGTCCCGCCCGGAGGATTCATGACCCCGCCCACCGCCTCTCATGATCCGTACGCGGAGCCGTACGAGGACGAGGGCGACCAGCCGCTGGTCCGTCCCTACGCGATGACCGGTGGCCGGACCAGGCCGCGCTATCAGCTCGCCATCGAGGCACTGATCAGTACGACGGCCGACCCGGCAGCGCTCATGGGGCTGCTCCCCGAGCACCAGCGGATCTGCCACTTGTGCCGCGAGGTGAAATCGGTGGCCGAGGTGTCGGCCCTGCTGGCGATGCCGCTCGGCGTGGCGCGGATCCTGGTCGCGGACCTCGCGGAGGCCGGGATGGTCGCGATCCACCAGCCTGGCGGAGACGAGAACAACGGCGGTGCGCCGGACGTGACACTGCTCGAAAGGGTGCTCAGTGGACTTCGAAAGCTCTGACGGAGGGCGGGCGACCACCTCCGCGAAGATCGTGGTGGCCGGCGGCTTCGGCGTCGGCAAGACCACGTTCGTGGGCGCCGTCTCCGAGATCAACCCCCTGCGTACCGAGGCCGTGATGACTTCGGCCAGTGCCGGGATCGACGACCTCACGCACGCGGGGGACAAGACGACCACGACGGTCGCCATGGACTTCGGCCGCATCACGCTGGACCAGGACCTGATCCTGTACCTGTTCGGTACGCCGGGCCAGGACCGCTTCTGGTTCATGTGGGACGACCTGGTGCGCGGCGCCATCGGCGCGGTCGTGCTGTGCGACACCCGCCGGCTGGCCGACTGCTTCCCGGCCGTCGACTACTTCGAGAACAGCGGTCTGCCGTTCGTCGTCGCGCTCAACGGCTTCGACGGGCAGCAGCCGTACTCCCCGGACGAGGTCCGCGAGGCGCTGCAGATCGGGCCCGACACCCCGATCATCACGACCGACGCCCGGCATCGCGCCGACGCGAAGTCGGCGCTGATCACACTGGTCGAGCACGCGCTGATGGCCCGCCTGCGGTAGGTCCACCGACCGTCGCAGCCAAGTCGGCAGGTCTCTACGGCACTTGTCGTAGACGGGACGGAGCCGACTGTGTCCTTTGACACGGTCGGCTCCGCTGTTCATAACGTTTCGGCAGAGGAATCGGGTGGTACCGACACGCGACGCGGTCAGCTGGTCTCGCTGCGCGCACGAACACCCCGTCTTTTGACGGGCCTCGCTCTTTATGACCGTTTTACGTGGGGCTTACATCACGTGTAACCCCCGCGTTCCACTGTTTGGAAGAGCGCTGGTCGCCGTGCTGGAATGCCAGAACTGCCCAATGGTCAAAGACGTACTCAGCAGTAGCGCGTACTCGATGACGGACTGGGTTCTGAGACACAGCGGCACGACACAGGTGCCGACCGCCGAGAGGTTGTTGGTCGAGTGAGGCGAAGCAAGAACAGTCCCGAGCCATCGGCCCGGGGCAACTTCACCCCGCCGCCGCGCACAGCGGCGCCCGCCCCCGCCCCCGCCGCGGAACCCAAGGCCGAGCCGCCCGCGCCGAGCGGTGGCCGTTTCACGCCGCGCAACTGGCGGGTGACCACCCGGCTGAACGCGATCCTGCTCATACCCGTGCTGGTCGGCCTGGTCATGGGCGGCTTCCAGGTGAAGAGTTCGATCGACACCTGGCAGGACGCCGAGGACGCCGAGAGCACCGCGCGTCTGGTGCGCGCCTCCCTCGGCTACGCCAACGCCCTCTACAACGAGCGCGACGTCACGGCCGCCCCGCTGCTGCAGGGCAAGGGTGAGAAGGACTCCACCGTCGCCCAGGCCCGCCGGACCACCGACGACACGGCCGACGCCTTCGACCGGGCGGCCCAGGGCATGCCCGAAAAGGCGGGCCTCGAACGCCGGCTGAAGGTGTTCCGCGAGCAGGAGCCCAAGCTCCAGACGCTGCGGGCGGCCGCGTACACCTCCAAGCTCAGGGGCGTGGAGACCGAGGAGGGCTACACCGGTGTCGCCCACCCCCTGATGGAGTTCGCCAACGAGCTCGGTCTGGGCACCGGCAACATCACCTCCTACGGCCGTACCGTCTACGCGATCTCCCTGACCAAGGCCGCGCTCTCCCTGGAGCGTTCCATCGGCATGCACATGCTGGTCAAGCCCGGTCCTGAGCCCGGCCACCTCGCCAGCCAGCGCGTCGCGCTCTCCTCGTACGCCTACCTTGAGCGCATCGCGATCGAGGAGTACATCGGCGGCGGCACCGAGGCGGACGCGCAGAAGCTCGAGGACTCGCAGGCCGAGCTCAAGGAGGACGGCGCGGCCATGGCCAAGGAGGCCAAGGCCAAGGA
Source organism: Streptomyces sp. NPDC093065 (assembly GCF_044754585.1). Taxonomy (NCBI): domain Bacteria; kingdom Bacillati; phylum Actinomycetota; class Actinomycetes; order Kitasatosporales; family Streptomycetaceae; genus Streptomyces; species Streptomyces sp. NPDC093065. The sequence continues at coordinate 140,819 of NZ_JBIVPJ010000010.1, forward strand.
CCCGGACTACGTTCCGCCGCCGTCCAACCCGACGACGATGATCTCGGAGCTGGCCGGGCTCGGCTCCACGGACACCGGCGCGCGTGCCGAGCTGGCCCAGCAGGGCATCACGCCGGAAAACTGGTGGGCGGTCAACACCCTCAAGTTCGACGCCTACGAGAAGATCGAGACGGACCTGGCCGACAAGGCGGTGTCCGAGGCGTCCGCGATCGCCGACGACGCCGAGCGCGACGCCTACATCACCGGTGCCGCGGTCGTGATCGCGCTGCTCGCCGCGTTCGTCCTGGCCGGCATGGTGGCCCGCCAGATGAGCCGCTCCATGCGCCAACTGCGCAACGCCGCCTTCGGCATCGCCGAGCAGCGCCTGCCGATGCTGGTCGACCAGCTCTCGCGCACCGAGCCCGGCCGGGTCGACACCCGGGTGCAGCCCATCCCGATCGCCTCGACCGACGAGATCGGCGAGGTCGCCCGGGCCTTCGACCAGGTGCACCGCGAGGCGGTCCGGCTCGCCTCCGAGCAGGCCCTGCTGCGGGGCAACATCAACGCGATCTTCACCAACCTGTCGCGCCGCAACCAGTCGCTGATCGAGGGCCAGCTGAGCCTGATCACCGACCTGGAGAACAACGAGGCCGACCCCGACCAGCTGGAGAACCTCTTCCGGCTCGACCACCTGGCCACCCGTATGCGCCGCAACGGCGAGAACCTCCTGGTCCTCGCCGGCGAGGAGCCCGGCCGCCGCTGGGACCAGCCGGTTCCGCTGGTGGACGTGCTGCGTGCCGCCTCCTCCGAGGTGGAGCAGTACGAGCGCATCGAGCTGTCCGGTGTGCCGGAGGCCGAGATCCACGGCCGCGCCGTGACCGACCTCGTGCACCTCCTCGCCGAGCTCCTGGAGAACGCCACCACCTTCTCCTCCCCGCAGACCAAGGTCCGCGTCACCGCGACCCGGCTGCCCGACGGCCGCGTGATGGTCGAGATCCACGACAAGGGCATCGGCCTGACCGCCGAGGACTTCGCGGACATCAACCACAAGCTCGCCAACCCGCCGACCGTGGACGCCGCGATCTCGCAGCGCATGGGCCTGTTCGTGGTCGGCCGGCTCTCCGACCGGCACGGCATCCGCGTCCAGCTGCGCCCCTCCGGCGAGCAGGCGGGCACCACCTCGCTGGTCATGCTCCCGGACGCCATCACCCACGGTGGTGGCGGCGAGCAGCAGCCGCGCGACGAGTTCACCGTCTCGCAGATCATCCCGGAGCAGAACTTCCAGGGCGAGAGCTTCACCCAGGTCGGCCAGCCCATGCGGACCGCCGCGGAGCTGGGCTTCGACGACAGCCGGTACTCCGAGGTCCCCGACGACATCCGCGAGCTCGACCCGGTCGGCCGCTCGCTGATGCGCGAGGAGCGCCGCGCGGCCCTCGAGGCCCAGTCGCCCCCCGAACTGCCGGGTCCGGCGGACCGGGGCGAGGACCAGAACCCCGAGGCCGCCGGCTTCCAGGACCAGTTCACCGGGCAGCAGCCGGGCTACGACCAGGCTCTCGACGGCTACCAGCAGCAGCCGAACGGCGCGTACCAGGAGCCGGTGAACGGTGCCTACCAGGAGCCGGTGAACGGCGGGTACGACCAGCAGTCGGCGTACGCCGATCAGCAGCAGGCCTACCAGGAACCGCAGCAGGCGTCGTACGACGAGCAGTACTACGCGCCGAACGGCGGCGCGCCGGAGAACGGGAGCTACTCCCCCTTCGAACAGCGGCGCCACCAGGACGACTGGCCGCAGCAGGACGGATACCAGAACGGATATCCGGACCAGTACGCCGCGGGCGCCCCGCAGGCGCAATCCGCCCAGGCCGCTGACGTGAACGAGGCGGACCGCGTAGGCTTCGACCGTCCGGGGCCGGTCCCCTCCGCCGCCCACGAGCTGACCGACGCCGGTCTTCCCCGCCGCGGATCCACCGCGAGCGGCGCGGGCGATGCGGGGCACGTGGGCCAGGAGACGCCGGCCGCCGCACCGGGGGCGGGCGGCGAGGACACCTGGCGGTCGGCCAACGACGACCGCTGGCAGCAGGCCTCGGCGCTGCGCAGGCCCAAGGCGGGCGGGGTGACCTCCTCGGGACTGCCTCGGCGGGTGCCCAAGGCCAACCTGGTCGAGGGCGCGGCCGAGACCACTCCCCAGGGAGGCCCCCAGGTCTCCCGCGCTCCGGAGGACGTCCGGGGCAGGCTGAGCAACCTGCGGCGCGGCGTCGAGCGAGGCCGCAACGCAGGCAGTGAAACGAACGGCCAGGACACAAGGAATGAACACCGTGGTCCTGACAGCACCTACAACCAGGAGCGTTAGTGTGAGCCCGATGAGCCAGGCGGCGCAGAACCTGAACTGGTTGATCACCAACTTCGTGGACAACACCCCGGGGGTGTCCCACACGGTGGTGGTCTCCGCCGACGGACTCCTTCTGGCGATGTCCGAAGGGTTCCCGCGCGACCGAGCCGATCAGCTCGCGGCCGTCGCCTCCGGCCTGACCTCGCTGACCGCCGGTGCCTCGCGCATCTTCGAGGGCGGCAGCGTGAACCAGACGGTTGTGGAGATGGAGCGCGGATTCCTCTTCATCATGTCCATCTCCGACGGCTCGTCCCTCGCGGTTCTCGCACACCCCGAGGCGGACATCGGCCTCATTGGGTACGAGATGGCCCTTCTCGTGGACCGTGCGGGCACGGTCCTCACCCCTGATCTGCGGGCGGAGCTCCAAGGGAGCCTTCTCAACTAAAGGACAGACGGTGCGTTTTGGCGTCCCGTGGCCGTAAAGTTTCGGGACGCGGCTCCACAGCGATGGGTGCCAGGCACAGTCGGAGGAGGAAAAAGTGGGAACACCCCCAGGCGGTCCGTCATCGGGCAACTGGTCGTACGGCCCTGGTCAGGGCCAAGGCGACGGCTCGGCGAACGGGTACGGCTACCCCTCCGTGCCGAGCCACCGGCAGCCGTACGCGCCGCAGGGCCCCGGTCCTTCGCCGTACGACCAGCCGCAGGCTCCACGCATCCAGCCCGTGCAGCCGCAGCGCCGCACCCCTGAGCCGGCGCCCGCCGGGGCGTCGAACAATCCCCTGGTGCGCCCGTACGCCATGACGGGCGGCCGCACCAGGCCCCGGTACCAGCTCGCCATCGAGGCGCTGGTGCACACCACCGCGCAGCCGCACCAGATGCAGGGCCAGCTGCCCGAGCATCAGCGGATCTGCAACCTCTGCCGGGAGATCAAGTCGGTGGCCGAGATCTCGGCCCTCCTGACGATCCCTCTCGGCGTGGCCAGGATCCTCGTCGCCGACTTGGCGGAGGCGGGACTGGTCGCCATCCATCAGCCCGGCGGCGACGAGAGCGCCGGCGGCCAGCCAGACGTGACACTGCTCGAAAGGGTGCTCAGTGGACTTCGCAAGCTCTAGCGGCGGTCCTTCCCGCTCCACCACTTCCGCGAAGATCGTGGTGGCGGGCGGCTTCGGCGTGGGCAAGACCACGTTCGTCGGCGCTGTCTCGGAGATCAATCCGCTGCGCACAGAGGCCGTGATGACATCCGCGTCGGCGGGCATCGACGACCTCACCCACACGGGGGACAAGACGACCACGACGGTCGCCATGGACTTCGGCCGCATCACGCTCGACCAGGACCTGATCCTTTACCTGTTCGGTACGCCGGGCCAGGACCGGTTCTGGTTCATGTGGGACGACCTGGTGCGCGGCGCCATCGGGGCGATCGTGCTGGTCGACACGAGGCGGCTGGCCGACTGCTTCCCGGCCGTCGACTACTTCGAGAACAGCGGCCTGCCGTTCGTGATCGCCCTCAACGGCTTCGACGGACAGCAGCCGTACAACCCGGACGAGGTCCGGGAGGCGCTGCAGATCGGCCCGGACACGCCGATCATCACGACGGACGCGCGGCACCGCGCCGACGCGAAGTCGGCGCTCATCACTCTCGTGGAGCACGCGCTGATGGCCCGCCTGCGCTGACCCGCCGCCGAGCGTGGTGGAGGGTGGGCGCAGGCGGCACCCTGTCGGCGCCGGGTTGCGCGACGCCCCCTGCGGCCACTGGGCTGCCGGGGGCGGTCTCGTTGCCGGGTGAGGGTGCGTCGTGGCTGGTCGCGCAGTTCCCCGCGCCCCTGGGGCGTTCACCGAGCCCGGCGTAACGAGAGAGGCCCCTCCGAGTGGAGGGGCCTCTCTCGTTGCTCGGGTCAGCGCCAGCTGTGCGGGGCGCGGAAGCCCGGCTCGCGCTCCAGGCGGCGCCAGCCCGCGCGGGCTCGGCCGCCGCCGTGGGTCGGGGCGGTCTCGGCGGGGCGGGCGGCGGCGCGGGCCAGGAGGAGGGCCGTGATGGCGGCGACTTCCTCGGGCTCGGCGTGGCCCTTCTCGACGCGGATGTCGGCAGTGGACATGGACGTGGCTCCTCGGGTCACTGCGGCGGGTTGCCGTGCTTGCGGGAGGGCAGGTCGGCGTGCTTGGTGTGGAGCATCGCCAGGGACTTGATCAGCACCTCGCGCGTTTCCGCGGGGTCGACGACGTCGTCGACCAGGCCGCGTTCGGCCGCGTAGTAGGGGTGCATCAGCTCGGACTTGTACTCCTTGACCATGCGGGCCCGCATGGCCTCGGGGTCCTCGGCACCGGCGATCTGCCGGCGGAAGATGACGTTGGCGGCACCCTCCGCGCCCATCACCGCGATCTCGTTGGTCGGCCAGGCGTAGGTGAGGTCGGCGCCGATGGACTGGCTGTCCATGACGATGTAAGCACCCCCGTACGCCTTGCGCAGGATGAGCGAGATCCGCGGCACGGTCGCGTTGCAGTACGCGTAGAGGAGCTTGGCGCCGTGGCGGATGATGCCGCCGTGCTCCTGGTCGACGCCGGGCAGGAAGCCGGGTACGTCCAGAAGGGTGATGATCGGGATGTTGAAGGCGTCGCACATCTGGACGAAGCGGGCCGCCTTCTCCGACGCCTCGATGTCCAGGACGCCGGCCAGGGCCTGCGGCTGGTTGGCGACGATGCCGACGACCTGTCCGTCGAGGCGGGCCAGGGCGCAGATGATGTTGCGGGCCCAGCGCTCGTGGACCTCCAGGTACTCGCCGTCGTCGACGATCTCCTCGATGACCTTGGCCATGTCGTACGGCCGGTTGCCGTCCGCCGGGACCAGGTCGAGGAGCACGTCCGAGCGCCGGTCCACGGGGTCCGAGGACTCGGCACGGGGCGGGTTCTCGCGGTTGTTCTGCGGGAGGAGCGAGAGGAGGTAGCGGACCTCGGCGAGGCAGGTCTCCTCGTCGTCGTAGGCGAAGTGGGCGACGCCGGAGGTCTCGGCGTGGACGTCGGCGCCGCCGAGGCCGTTCTGGGTGATCTCCTCGCCGGTGACGGCCTTGACCACGTCCGGGCCGGTGATGAACATCTGCGAGGTGTCGCGGACCATGAAGACGAAGTCGGTCAGGGCGGGGCTGTAGGCCGCGCCGCCCGCGCACGGGCCGAGCATCACGCTGATCTGCGGGATGACACCGGACGCCCTGGTGTTGCGCTGGAAGATGCCGCCGTACCCGGCGAGCGCGGAGACACCCTCCTGGATGCGGGCACCGGCACCGTCGTTCAGGGAGACCAGCGGGGCACCGGCCGCGATGGCCATGTCCATGATCTTGTGGATCTTCGTGGCGTGCGCCTCGCCCAGCGCACCCCCGAAGATGCGGAAGTCGTGCGCGTAGACGAAGACCGTACGGCCCTCCACCGTGCCCCAGCCGGTGACGACACCGTCCGTGTACGGCTTCTTCTCCTCCAGCCCGAACCCGGTCGCCCGGTGCCGGCGCAGCTGCTCGACCTCACGGAACGAATCCGGGTCCAGAAGCAGCTCAATACGCTCACGCGCCGTCAGCTTGCCCTTGGCGTGCTGCGCCGCCGTCGCCTTCTCGCTCGGCCCGGCCAGCGCCTGCGCACGGATCCCGTGCAGCTCGGCCACTCGCCCGCGCGCGTCCGTCGGCTCACCCGGCGCCTCATCCAAAACGGTCATGTAGCGACTCTACGAAGCCGACCAAGGATTGCGAGCCGTCGACTCCGTACAGTCTCCGGCCCGTTTTCCTGGTAGCACTGAACAGAACCCCCACCCCATGCAGCCTTTTCGACTGCTCAGAGGGCCTCAAGCTTGTAGAGGTCACACAAAGTCATCAGCTGAGAGTCACCTCACATTCGTGGGTGGTACATACCACCCCTGGGGTGACGCGGAGACGCAGTCGGCGGCCCGTCGCGACGATCTCGACCGTCTCGTCGGCCCGCGACACCGCTCCCACCGGGTGGTCCCAGACGATCTCCAGGGGTTGTCCGGTGCGCGGCGGTTCACTCACGCAGAGCGTAGCCGAGCGCCCCTTGCGGCGGACCAGCACACTCGCCCCGGCCGTCGCGGTGAGCGGGCCCGCCGTGCCGGCCTGCCAGAAGTTGGCGGCCGTGAGGCCGAGGGAGGGGACCGCCAGTGCCTGCCGGTGGCCGTCGTTGGCGAGGACGTTCAGCCAGCGGCGGTCGGCGGCCCGGCGCGCCACGGCTCCGCGGGAGGCGCCCGGCATGACGGCGTAGACGTAGTCGGCGTCGGCCGGGTCCGTGCCGTGGTCGAGCCAGAGACTCTGCCAGCGCCGGGTGCGGCGCTCGGTCGTGCCGGTGGTGTTGATGTCGGACCAGGCGCCGGTGCGGTCCTCGCGCAGGGTCCTGAGGTCGCCCCCGGGCACGATCCAGCCCCCGTGGCCCTCCAGGTGGGCCCAGTGCCGGCCGCGTACGAGGGCCTGGGTGCCGCCCTCCCCCAGGTTGCGGTTGTCGACGACGGTCTCGACGGGGACGCCGTCGGCGCATGTGATGCCTGCGCCGAGGCAGACCACCGCGTCGTCTAGGAAGAACCAGGACTTGCGCGCCCGAAGGGTCGAGCCGAGGCCCTTGAGGTGCTGGCCGACTGCCGCGTACGTGCCGTCGGTCGTGCCGCCGACCCAGCGCACGTCGGGTTTGGGCTCGCCCCATTCGCCGCCCGCCCGGTCGGGCAGACGCTTGGTGGAGACGGTGGTGCCGGGCAGCCGGTACCAGTCGACGGTCGGCCAGAACCAGTCCGTGTACTGGTCGGACGTGCTCCCGTTCGCCCACCAGGTGAGCATCCCCGCGCCGGTGTGCCAGCCGCGCGGGTTCTCGCCGTTGCCGCACTCGTAGTGGGTGATGCGGTCACTGGCCATGGCGAGGCCCGCGGTGAAGGCGGGACGCCGGTGGACGGCACGGTCCATGGCCGCGAAGAGGTGGTGCCCGGCGGGTTCCGGCGCGGCCCCGCCCGGGGCGTCGGCGATCGCGTGCAGCCGGGCCAGGTCGGCGACCGGGAACTCGGGCGCCGTGAGGACCGGGGTGACGGTGTCCCGTTCGATCCACCCCTTGATCCGGGCGTGCCAGCGCTCCCGCTCGGCGTCGCCCGCGCCGCCCGCGAGGACCGCCATGGCGGCGACGAGCTGGCGGCCGTGGAAGTGGTCGCCGCGCATCACGTGCAGGTCGTCGCTCTGGAGGTAACCCCGGCTGATCGCACGGCCGTTGACGATGTCCATGACCAGGCCGTCGTGGATCAGGGGCGCGTAGGCGTGCTCGACGCTGTCGAGGACGATCTGCCTGCCCGGGTCCGTGACCTCCCACTCGGACCCGGCGAGCAGGGTGAACAGCCGGCCCAGTCCGTCCAGCATGACCTGGCCGTACGTCCCCGAGTAGGCGACCCAGGTGTGCTGGACGAACGAGCCGTCGGCGTGGAGCCCGTCGCCCTCGGTGACGTACGGGAAGACCGGCGAGAGGGCGTCGCGGGCCAGGGCGATCTTGTCGGGGGCCCGGCCCAGGACGCCGCGCAGGGCGACGGAGCGGCACAGGTCGACGCGGTTGGCGCCGGTGGAGGTGCCGGAGTAGTCGCCGAGCACGGCGTCGGGGACGAAGTGGTCGACGGCGGCACACGCGGCGGCGACGCGGTCGGCGCCGAGGTGGTCGTACAGGGCGGCCGTGATGTCCATCAGGAGGCGGGGGCTGCCGATCTGCCATTCCCACCAGTTGCCGTAGCGGGCGGTGCCGGGGTGGTAGACGGTGGCCGAGAGGTGGTCGAGCCCGCGCAGGATGTCGGCGAGGAGCGCGGGGTCGCCGGTGGAGCCGGTGCCCTCCTGGACGTAGGCCTCGGTCATGGTCCACAGGCGGCCGTAGGCGAAGGTGATGCCGGCGGGCGGGTCGAACGGGTGGCCGGGCCACAGGGAGGTGGGGGTGGGGGCCATGGTGGCGCGGTGGTCGCGGGCGCGTTGGCCGGTCTCGGCGAGACGGGAGGCGTACGGCTCGGCGGCCGGGTCGTAGCCGGTGCCGAGGGCGATGCCGAGCCAACGCCGGCGGAGGGCGTCGTAGGGGTCGGCGGCCGCTGCGGCGGGGCGGGGGACGGCCGTGAGAGCGGCGGCCGCGGCCGCCGTGAGCAGGACCGCGCGGCGGGTGGGTGCGGTGGGGCGCTGTGGGGTCATGCTCATGCCGTCTATCACGCCGGGGGCGCGAGGGGAACGGCGCCGCGACACGTGGAGCGAAGTGGTTGATGGGCGCTTGGAATAGGTCTAGAGTCGAGCACGTTGGACTGGTTGAACATTCAACATCAACGCCTTCTTCGGAGGACACCATGACCACCACCCCCGACCTCTCCACGCTCACCGGCGACTACACGGTCGACCCCGCCCACACGACGATCGGCTTCACGGCGCGCCACGCCATGGTCACCAACGTCAAGGGCAAGTTCCTCGACTTCACCGGCACGCTGCACCTGGACGGCACCGACCCGTCCCGTTCCACGGCGTCCCTCGACATCACGATGGACAGCATCGACACGGGCTCCCCCGACCGTGACGGCCACCTGAAGAGCTCGGACTTCTTCAACACGGCCGAGCACCCGAAGATGACCTTCCGCTCCACCGAGGCGGAGTCCCTGGGCGGCGACGACTACCGCATCACCGGTGACCTGTCGATCCTCGGCACGACCAAGCCGATCACGATCGACCTGGAGTTCAACGGCGCCGCCAAGGACCCGTTCGGCAACGAGCGCGTCGGTTTCGAGGGCAAGGCGGAGATCAAGCGCTCGGAGTGGGGGCTCACCTGGAACGCGGCCCTGGAGACGGGCGGCGTGCTGGTCTCCGACAAGATCAAGCTGAACTTCGACATCTCGGCGATCAGGCAGGCCTGACGCCCGGCGCCCCCTCGGGGGCGGCGAAGTCCACGTCGGCGGCGGCCCGGACCCGGATACGGCGACCGGGCCAGCCCATCACACGGTAGACCGCGTTGCAGTGGGCGATCGAGCGGTCCGCCGGGGCGAGGCCGTCGGCGTCCTCCCCGGTCCGCACCGACGTGGTGTGCCCGTCGGCGACGACGACCAGGTCGTACCCCCGGCTCAGCGCCTGCCGCGCCGTGGTGTCCACGCACACCTCCGTGGCGAACCCGGTCACGATCACCTCGGTGACGCCCAGCGCCCGCAGGGTCTCGTCGAGGCCGGTGCCCAGGAAGCTGTCCGGGGCCGTCTTGTCGACGACCGGTTCGCCTTCCCTCGGGGCCAGTTCGGGCACCACCCGCCAGCCCTCGGTTCCGGGCACCATCCCCTCGTCCCGCTGCCGCACGGTCACCACCGGCACCCCGGCCGCGCGGGCCCGCGCGCTCAGCCCTGCGATCGCGGCGACCGTGCCGGCGGCCCGGTGCGCCATGGCGACCGTGGTGTTCTGCATGTCGATGACGAGAAGCGCGGTGGCGGACGGCATGTGCTCACCGTAGCGGGGCGGCCCTCCCGTGCGCCGCCGCGTTTTCCAGCAACTGCCGCGCCCGGTCGAGCGCCTGGCCGAACGGGTCGGGCATGACCCCCAGCCCGTAGGAGACCAGGGCGCCCTCGTGCAGCAGCATCAGCGTGCGGCCGAGGCTCTCCGCGCCGGCCGCGTCGACCTCCCCGGCGAGCCGGGTGAACAGGTCGAGCATCCACCGCTTCTGCCCCGTGATGACCCGGTACGCCGGATGGGCCGGGTCACTGATCTCGGCATGCGCGTTGATCATGCTGCACCCCTTGCGCCCGTTGTCCTGCGCCCACAGGCGCGAGGCCTCGAACACCTCCAGGATCCGGGCGGCCGGCCCCTGCCCCGCGGTCGCCTCCAGACGACCCGCGAGCAGTTCGCGCCAGCGCTCGTCGCGTCCGGCCAGGTACTCCACGACGATCTGCTCCTTCGAGCCGAACCGGTCGTACAGCGTCTTCTTGGTCACCCCGGCCTCGGCGGCGACGAGGTCGACGCCCACGGCATGGATGCCACGCTCGTAGAACAGCCGCTCGGCCGCCTCCAGCACCCGCCGGGCGCCGGGCGTCATCCGGACGCGGCGCGGCTTCTCTTCTGGACCCATGACGCAAGTATACCGGTCTGTATAGTGGACACCCGAGACGAGTAAACCGATCTGTCTACCTCGGACTCCGGATGTGGTCCACGTGAACGTCCTGCTCTCCGTCGCTTTCGTCCTGTGCTGGAGCTCCGGCTTCATCGGCGCCAAGCTCGGCGCGGGGACCGCCGACGCCGGCACGCTGCTGATGTGGCGGTTCCTCCCGCTCGCCGCGGTCCTGCTGACCGCCGCGGCCTTCTCCCGGCCGGCGTGGCGGGGCCTGACGCCGCGGGACGCCGGCCGGCAGGTCGCCGTCGGCGCGCTCTCCCAGAGCGGCTATCTGCTGAGCGTCTACTACGCCATCCAGCTCGGCGTCTCCAGCGGCACCACCGCCCTGATCGACGGCGTCCAGCCGCTCGTGGCCGGCGCGCTCGCCGGGCCGCTGCTGCGCCAGTACGTCTCGCGCCGGCAGTGGCTCGGCCTCTGGCTGGGGCTGGCCGGCGTCGCCACGGTCACCCTGGCCGACGCCGGGGCGGCGGGGTCGGAGGTGCCCTGGTGGGCGTACTTCGTACCCTTCCTCGGCATGCTGTCGCTGGTGGCGGCGACCTTCCTGGAGAGCCGCTCGCGCACGCAGGCCGCGCCCCGGGTGTCGCTGACCGTCCACTGCGCGACCAGTGCCGTCCTCTTCTCCGCCCTGGCGGTCGGGACCGGGTCCGCCGTCCCGCCCGCGGACTCCTCGTTCTGGCTGGCGACCGCCTGGCTGGTGGTGCTCCCCACCTTCGGCGGATACGGCCTGTACTGGCTGATCCTGCGCCGGTCCGGGGTCACCGAGGTGAACACGCTCATGTTCCTCATGGCTCCGGTCACGGCCGTGTGGGGTGCCCTCGCGTTCGGCGAGCCCTTCGGCCCCCAGACCGCCCTCGGCCTGACGGCCGGCCTCGCCGCCGTGGTCGTGGTCCGGCGCGGGCGCGGTGCGAACCGCGCCCGGCGGGCCGCCGGCTCCGGCGCGGAGCGTCCGGCGGCTGCGAGGCCGACGGCGGCCGGACGATGACCCGGACGGCCGCGCGCTGTGCAGGCGGCCAGGGGCCGACGCCCCGTCGCGCGTGCCTCAGAAGCCGCCGCCGAAGTCTCCGCCGCCACCGCCGAAGCCGCCGCCACCACCGAAGTCACCGCCGCCGAAGCCGCCCCCGAAGTCGCCCGGATCGAAGTCGCCGCCCGAGACGTCGCCGCCCTCGTAGCCGCCGAAGTCGCCGTATCCGGTGCCGTAGCCGGCCCCGTAGGCGGGGCCGGCCATCACGCTGCCCAGCATGGTGCCGACCAGCAGACCGGGCAGGATGCCGCCGCCGAAGTAGCCGCCCGCCCAGGGTCCGTAGGCCGGGCCCGCGTCCCAGTAGGGGCGGCGGCCGTACTCGGTGTCCACCTCGCGGATCATCGGGTCCCGTCCGTCGGACAGCCGGGCCCGGTCGGCGGCGCAGACCGGGACCTGGCGGGTCGTGCCGCCCGGCGGGGTCCAGGTGGCGTCGGCGACCGACGGGCCGTGGCGCGGGTCGAAGAAGCAGGGCGGACGACGTTCGGGCAGCGGCTTGCCCTCACGCCGGGCGGCGAGCTGCGCGAGCGAGAAACGGCCGTCCTCCACCGCCTGGGTGACGGCCCGCACGTCCTCCGGTTTGCGGGCGTCCGCCATGTACGCCTTCGCCTGCTCGTAGGCGTCGAGCGCGCGTTCGTAGTCGGCCCGCATCGCGTCGTCGGCGCCCGGTTCCGCCGGGTGGAAGTCCAGGCGGTCCAGTTCCTCCCCGAACGCCGTGATGTCCTCGTCGACCACCACCCGCAGCCGCTCCAGCGACTCCCGCTGCTCCTGCTCGCGGCGGTGGCGGTTGCGCCGGGACAGCGCGTAGACGCCCGCGCCGCCGATCACCACCACCGCACCGGCGGTGATCAGGGCGCCCGTGGGCGCGGAGCCGCCGCCGGAGTCCCAGGAGGAGGGGGCCGAGCCGCGCACGCTGCGCAGCGCGTCGTCGACGAAGTCGTTCAGCTGGGCCTTGGGATCACCAGCTCCCTGGACCGCGGTGACGAGGTTGTGCACGCCCTGGCGGCTCAGCACGCTGCTGTCGGCGCGGGCGTCGAAGCGGTCGCCGAGGCGGACGCCGTACAGACCGGTGATGCCGGTCTCGGTGCGGAGGTTCTGGAAGAGGTTCTCGGTCGGGTACCCGGCCGGGAGGACCGCGACGAAGACGGGGTCGCCCGCGTCCTCGATCTTGTCGGCGAGCGCGTCCGCGTCGGACTTCGACAGCAGGTCCGAGGCGTCCGGGTCCACGTACACGGGACTCTCGCGCAGGGCCGCGCCGATCTCGGAGACATCGGTCTGCGCCTGGACGCCGGGCGCACCGGACGCACCGGACGCACCGGTCAGCAGCACCGCCAGCGCGGCCACGACCGGCGCGACCAGGAGACGTATGAGGACCTGCACACGAACGCCGCTCATACGTTCGGCGTACCCGAATGTCCCTCAATCAGACATAGGGGGCCTTCCTCACTCGGCGGGTGCGACCCCCGCCCGCAGCAGCCCGTACGTGTAGGCGTCCTCCAGGGCCTGCCACGAGGCGGCGATGACGTTCTCCGCGACGCCCACCGTGGCCCACTCCCCCGCGCCGTCCGACGTGGAGATGAGGACCCTGGTCGTGGACTGGGTGCCGTGCACGCCCTCCAGGATGCGGACCTTGTAGTCGACCAGGTCGAGCTTGGCCAGCTCCGGGTAGATCTTCTCCAGGGCGACGCGCAGGGACCGGTCCAGGGCGTTGACCGGGCCGTTGCCCTCGGCGGTGGCGACGATGCGCTCGCCCTTGGCCCAGAGCTTGACCGTGGCCTCGTTGGCGTGGCTGCCGTCGGGGCGGTCCTCGGTGATCGCGCGCCAGGACTCGACGTCGAAGTACTTCAGCGGCCTGCCCTCGGCCTCGGCGCGCAGCAGCAGCTCGAAGCTCGCGTCGGCGGCCTCGTAGGTGTAGCCCGCCAGCTCGCGTTCCTTGACCCGCTCCACGACCCGGCCCACCAGCTCGCGGTCGCCGCCGAGGTCGATGCCGAGCTCCTTGCCCTTCAGCTCGATGGAGGCACGGCCGGCCATGTCGGAGACCAGCATCCGCATGGTGTTGCCGACCAGCTCGGGGTCGATGTGCTGGTAGAGGTCCGGGTCGACCTTGATCGCGGAGGCGTGCAGGCCGGCCTTGTGGGCGAAGGCGGAGACGCCCACGTAGGGCTGGTGGGTGGAGGGGGTGAGGTTGACGACCTCGGCGATGGCGTGGGAGATGCGGGTCATCTCGCGCAGCCGGCCCTCGGGCAGCACCTTCTTGCCGTACTTCAGCTCGAGGGCGGCCACGACCGGGAACAGGTTGGCGTTGCCGACCCGCTCGCCGTATCCGTTGGCCGTGCACTGGACGTGGGTCGCACCCGCGTCGACGGCGGCGAGGGTGTTGGCGACGGCGCAGCCGGTGTCGTCCTGGGCGTGGATGCCGAGCCGGGCGCCGGTGTCGGCGAGCACCGTGGCGACCACGGCCTGGATCTGCGCGGGGAGCATGCCGCCGTTGGTGTCGCACAGGACGACGACGTCGGCACCGGCCTCGGAGGCGGTGCGTACGACCGACTTCGCGTACTCGGGGTTGGCGCGGTAGCCGTCGAAGAAGTGCTCGCAGTCGACGAAGACCCGGCGGCCCTGGGCCTTGAGGTGGGAGACCGTGTCGGCGACCATCGCCAGGTTCTCGTCCAGCGTGGTGCGCAGGGCCAGTTCGACGTGCCGGTCGTGCGACTTGGCGACCAGGGTGATCACCTCGGCGCCGGACTCCAGCAGTGCCCTGACCTGGTGGTCCTCGGCGGCGGTGGCGCCCGCGCGGCGGGTGGAGCCGAAGGCGACCAGCCGGGCGTGCTTGAAGTCGATCTCCTGCTGGGCGCGGGCGAAGAACTCGGTGTCCCGCGGGTTGGCGCCGGGCCAGCCGCCCTCGATGAAGCCCACACCGAAGTCGTCCAGGTGCCGTGCGATGGCCAGCTTGTCCGCGACCGTGAGGTTGATGCCCTCGCGCTGCGCGCCGTCGCGCAGGGTGGTGTCGAAGACGTGGAACGAATCGTCGAGTTCGCTGGTTTCGGTCATGATCTGAAGGCTCCTGTATGGGATCTCGGTCTACCGGAATGACCGGTTCCACCGTTCCTCCATGATCCCTCGCGCTCTCTTCCCGGCTCGGGGTGGGCCAGGAAAGCGAAAAACCTCTCGCGGGTGCGAGAGGTCTGCGCGCGGGTCGAGGACGACGGTGTCCACCCGTACCTGGTCGTACGTGGTGGTCACTGCGGACCGGCGCGCCTGCTGCCAATAATCATGGCGAACGAGAGCACGGGGGAAGTCTGGCACATTCCGTCCTGCGCTCACCGTCCGTCTCAGGATGCGAGCGGTGGGCGTCCGGATCACGCCGGCCAGGACTGCCGGAACCGCTCGGGGCGGACTGCGGCTTCCTGCTGTCGGGGCCGGGTGGCCGGGGGCAAAGCCCCCGGCGGGGCCGGCCCCCGGACGGACCGCGTCAGGCCAGCGTGTGCATCCACCCGTGCGTGTCCTCGACGGTCCCGCGCTGGATGTCCAGCAGCGCGTCCCGCAGCCGCTGCGTCACCTCACCCGTCTCGCCCCCGCTCTGCTGCCACTCGGCACCGCTCCGCTTGACCGTGCCCACCGGCGTGATCACGGCCGCGGTGCCGCAGGCGAAGACCTCGGTGAGGGTGCCGTTCTCCGAGTCGCGCTGCCACTGGTCGACCGAAACGCGGCCCTCCTCCGCCTCGTAGCCGAGGTCGCGGGCGACGGTGAGGAGGGAGTCACGGGTGACGCCCTCGAGAATGGAGCCGGTGAGGGTGGGCGTGACGATCTTGTCGCCGTACACGAAGTACAGGTTCATGCCGCCCAGTTCCTCGACCCACTTGCGCTCGATGGCGTCGAGGTAGCAGACCTGGTCGCAGCCCTTGGCGGCGGCCTCGGCCTGGGCGAGCAGGGAGGCCGCGTAGTTTCCGCCGGTCTTGGCGTCGCCCATGCCGCCGGGGACGGCGCGGACGCGGTCCTCGGAGACCCAGATGGAGACCGGCTTGACGCCGCCCGGGAAGTAGGCGCCGGCCGGGGAGGCGATGACGAGGAAGAGGTACTCGTTGGCCGGCTTGACGCCCAGGCCGACCTCGGTGGCGATCATGAAGGGGCGCAGGTACAGGGACTCCTCGCCGCCGTGCGCCGGGACCCACTTCTCGTCCTGCTTGACCAGCGCGTCGCAGGCCTCGATGAAGGTGTCGACCGGAAGCTCGGGCATGCCCAGGCGGCGCGAGGAGGCCTGGAAGCGGGCGCCGTTCTTCTCCGGGCGGAAGGTGGCGACGGAGCCGTCGGGCCGCCGGTAGGCCTTCAGTCCCTCGAAGATCTCCTGGGCGTAGTGCAGGACCATGGTGGCCGGGTCGAGGGAGAGCGGCGCGTACGGCACGAGCTGGCCGTCGTGCCAGCCGCGGCCCTCGGTCCACTTGATCGTCACCATGTGGTCGGTGAAGTGGCGGCCGAACCCGGGGCCGGCCAGGATCGCCGCGCGCTCGGAGTCCGAGAGCGGGTTGGCGGAGGGCTTGAGCTCGATTGTGGGCGTCGTCATGAGGTGAATGTCCTTCGCTTCCTGGCAGACGTGCGGGCGGCGTCCGTGTCCGGCCGGGGTCCGGGGGCCGTCCCCCGGGATGTGCGGTACCGGTGTCGGTTGTGACGGGCCGCGGTCACGCCCGTACGGCCGGTGGCCGGTGCCAGGACGTCCGGGCATTCCCTCGAATCGCGGCTTCGCGTCCGATTATCGCGCGCGGCCCACGAGGGGCGAAACGGGGTGACTGCGGCCCAGGGTTCGATGGTCGCACCTGGCGGACGCAGGAGAAAGCCGCCGGGTGCCTTGTTTTTGGACCCGGCGGCTTCGAAACGGATTCGATCGAGTGGCGCGGCGGGTGTCAGCCGGCTACTCGTACGGCGAGTGCGTCGCCGATCTCCGAGGTGGAGCGGGCGGGCAGGCCGCCGCGCTCGCCGAGGTCGGCAGCGACCGCGTCCTCGATGCGGGCCGCCCCGGCCTCGTATCCGAGGTGACGCAGCAGCAGGGCGACGGACAGGACCGTGGCGGTGGGGTCGGCCTTGCCCTGGCCGGCGATGTCGGGCGCGGAGCCGTGCACCGGTTCGAACATCGAGGGGAATGCCCCGGACGGGTTGATGTTCCCGCTGGCGGCGACGCCGATGCCGCCGGAGACGGCCGCGGCGAGGTCGGTGATGATGTCGCCGAACAGGTTGTCGGTGACGATCACGTCGAAGCGGGCCGGGTCGGTGACCAGGTAGATGGTCGCGGCGTCGACGTGGATGTAGTCGGTGGTGACCTCGGGGTACTCCGCGGCCACCTTGTTGAAGACGTCGGTCCACAGGTGGCCCGCGAAGGTCAGCACGTTGTTCTTGTGGACCAGCGTGAGCTTCTTGCGGGAGCGGGCCTGAGCGCGGGCGAAGGCGTCGCGGACGACGCGCTCGACGCCGTAGGCCGTGTTGACGGACACCTCGGTGGCGACCTCGTGCTCGGTGCCCTTGCGGATGGTGCCGCCGTTGCCCGTGTAGGGGCCCTCGGTGCCCTCGCGGACGACCACGAAGTCGATCTCGGGCTGGCCTGCGAGCGGGGTGGCGACGCCGGGCAGGAGCTTGCTCGGCCGCAGGTTGACGTGGTGGTCGAAGGCGAAGCGGAGCTTGAGCAGGAAGCCGCGCTCCAGCACGCCGGACGGCACCGACGGGTCGCCGATCGCGCCGAGCAGGATGGCGTCGTGCGCCTTGAGGGCGTCGAGGTCGGCGTCGGTGAGGGTCTCACCGGTGGCGTGGTAGCGCCGGGCGCCGAAGTCGAACTCCTTGGTCTCCAGCTTCACATCCTGCGGAAGGACGGCGGAGAGGACCTTCAGACCTTCGGCCACGACCTCCTGGCCGATGCCGTCACCGGGAATTACTGCGAGATTGATGCTGCGAGCCATGGCGGCACCCTACTCCTCGTCCCACGGGATGACACGAGGCGTCCGGCATGCGGACGCCAGGGTCGTCCGCGCGGTTCAGTGGCCGGTGGCGCCGCCGTTGTCCCGGCGGTCGAGGGCGCGCTGCAGGGCGGCCGCGGCGTTCTTGCGGTCGGAGTCGCTGGTACGGGAGAGGTGGCGGACTCGGCGGCGGGCGGTGGTCTCGGCCATGGGAATCGACTCCTTCGGCACAGCACACGGGGTGCGGAGAAAGGGGATTGCGTGAGGCCGGAAGGGGCGGGGAGCACGGTGCCGCAGGGGTTGCCTGCACGGGGCACGGACTCACGGCCGCCCTTCGCTCGATCGAGCGGGACGTTCGGCTCCTACAAAGTTAAGGGAGCCCGCCGTGTCTGTCTCCACAATTACTCGGACTTCCTACTATCTGAGACGGTGGACTCGGTCACACGGCGCTGACCTGCGAACTCACCGGTCGGCCGTCTCCGGTCGACCACACGGCTGATCCTTGGCCCCGGCAGGTGGCACCGGGGCGCCGGAGCGGGAACGGTGCGGGCATGACCGACACGGCCAAGGCACTTCTCGAAGGCGGCCCGCAGGACCTGCCCGAGCGGATCGTCCCCGCCCCGCCCCCCGGCGAGGACGTCAAGATCGAACTGCGCAACGGCTACGAGCACTTCCGGCCCGCCGGCCGCGAGGCGGACACCGCCGGGGGCCGGCTGCCGGTCTACGAGTGGTGGGAACGGACGGAGATGCCCGGCTAGGCGGGCACGCGAAGGGCCCCGGACACGCCGACGGGCCGGGTCGGACGACCTGGCCCGTCGGGACGCCGTTCGCGCGCGGGTGTCAGCCCATGTGCGGGTACGTGTAGTCGGTCGGCGCGACCAGCGTCTCCTTGATGGCGCGGGTCAGCGTCCAGCGCATCAGGTTCTGCGGCGCACCGGCCTTGTCGTTGGTGCCGGAGGCGCGGCCGCCGCCGAAGGGCTGCTGGCCGACCACGGCACCGGTCGACTTGTCGTTGATGTAGAAGTTGCCGGCCGCGTAGCGCAGCTTCTCCATCGTGTACGCGGCCGCCGCACGGTCGTTGGAGACGACCGAGCCGGTGAGCGCGTAGTCCGACACCGACTCCATCTGGGTCAGCATCGCGTCGTAGGCGTCGTCGGCGCTGTCGTCGTACACGTGGACGGCGAGGAACGGGCCGAAGTACTCGGTGCGGAAGACCTCGTTCTCCGGGTCGGTGCACTCGACGACGGTCGGGCGGACGAAGTAGCCGACCGAGTCGTCGTAGGAGCCGCCCGCGACGATGGTGCAGGTCTCGTCGGCCTTGGCGCGGTCGATGGCCGCCTTGTTCTTGGCGAAGGACCGCTCGTCGATGACGGCGCCCATGAAGTTCGACAGGTCGGTGACGTCACCCATGGTGAGGTAGTCGACCTCGGCGGCGAACTCCTCCTTGAACCCGTCGTTCCAGATGGACGCCGGGATGTAGGCGCGCGAGGTGGCGCTGCACTTCTGGCCCTGGTACTCGAAGGCACCGCGGGTCAGCGCGGTCTTGAGCACCGCGTGGTCCGCGCTCGGGTGGGCGACGAGGAAGTCCTTGCCGCCGGTCTCGCCGACCAGGCGCGGGTAGGTGCGGTACTTCTCGATGTTGTTGCCGACCGTCTTCCACAGGTGCTGGAAGGTCCTGGTCGAGCCGGTGAAGTGGATGCCCGCCAGGTCCCGGTGCTCCAGGGCGACCTCGGAGACCGCGATGCCGTCGCCGGTGACCAGGTTGATGACGCCCTTGGGCAGCCCGGCCTCCTCCAGCAGCCGCATGAGCAGCACGGCGGCGTGGGTCTGGGTCGGGGACGGCTTCCAGACCACCACGTTGCCCATCAGGGCCGGGGCGGTGGGCAGGTTGGCCGCGATCGCGCTGAAGTTGAAGGGCGTGATCGCGTAGACGAAGCCCTCCAGCGGGCGGTGGTCCATGCGGTTCCACACGCCCTGGGAGTTGGCCGGCGGCTGCTCGGCCAGGATGTTCCGCGCGTAGTGGACGTTGAAGCGCCAGAAGTCGATCAGCTCGCAGGGGCTGTCGATCTCGGCCTGCTGGGCGGTCTTGGACTGGCCGAGCATGGTGGAGGCGGCGATGGTCTCGCGCCACGGACCCGACAGCAGTTCGGCGGCGCGCAGGATGATCGCCGCGCGGTCGTCGAAGGACATCGCGCGCCATGCGGGGGCGGCGGCCAGGGCGGCGTCGATCGCGTCCTGGGCGTCCTGCTGGGTGGCGTTGGCGTAGGTGCCCAGGCGCGCCTTGTGGTTGTGCGGCTGCACGACGTCGAAGCGCTCACCGCCGCCCATCCGCTTCACACCGCCGATGGTGCAGGGCAGGTCGACGGGGTTGTCGGCCAGCTCCTTGAGCTTGGCCTCCAGACGGGCACGCTCGGGCGAACCGGGCGCGTAGCCGTGCACCGGCTCGTTGACGGGGGTGGGGACCTGGGTCACAGCGTCCATGGGTTCCGTTACTCCTTTACTGAGCGGTCTTGCGAGCGGGTGGGCTCAGCCCTTGCTGACCATCGAGCGGGCGAAGAACCGGAGGTTCGCCGGCTTCTCCGCCAGACGGCGCATGCTGTGCCTTCCCGGGGGGCGACCCCCGGACCCCCGGCAGTCACCGCGGCACAGCCCGGACGTATCAGCCATGGCCGATCACGCTCCTGGCGAAGAACCGGAGGTTGGCCGGCTTCTCCGCCAGACGGCGCATGAAGTAGCCGTACCAGTCGGTGCCGTAGGCGGTGTAGACGCGCATGCGGTGGCCCTCGGCGGCGAGCCGCAGGTGCTCGTCGCCGCGGATGCCGTACAGCATCTGGAACTCGTACTCGTCGAGCTTGCGCCCGGCGGTGCGGGCCAGCTCCTGGCCGATGGAGATCAGGCGCGGGTCGTGCGACCCGATCATCGGGTAGCCCTCGCCCTCCATCAGGGTGCGCAGGATGCGGACGTACGCCTTGTCGATCTCGTGGCGCTGCTGGTACGCGACCTCTGCGGGCTCCTTGTAGGCGCCCTTCACCAACCGTACGCGAGAGCCGCTGTCGGCGAGGCGGCGCGCGTCGGCCTCGGTGCGGAAGAGGTAGGCCTGGATGACGCAGCCGGTCTGCGGGAAGTCCTTCCGCAGTTCCTCGTGGATGGCGAACATCGAGTCGAGGGTGGTGTGGTCCTCGGCGTCGAGCGTGACCGTGGTGCCGATCTCGGCGGCGGCCTCGACGACCGGGCGGACGTTCGCGGCAGCCAGTTCGTGGCCGGCGTCCAGCGCCTGGCCGAACATCGACAGCTTGACCGACATCTCGGCGCGGGTGCCCAGCTCCAGCGGCTTGAGCCGGTCGATCAGCTCCAGGTAGGCGTCGCGGGCGGCCTCGGCCTGCGCGGGGGTGGTGATGTCCTCGCCGACGACGTCCATCGTCAGCTCCAGGCCCTGATCGGTGAGGTCCCGGACGATCGGCACGATCTGGTCGACCGTCTCGCCGGGGATGAACCGGTCGACGACCGGCTTGGTCACGGGCGCGGCCGAGACGAGACGGCGCATCCGGTCGCTGCGCGACGCGGCGAGAATCACGGGACCCAGCACGGGGCACCTCCACTTACCAACCAACACAGGGGCCGCTGCCCGACGTAGGGGGAACGGCACGGAGAACCACCGTGAAATCTAAGGATCCCCCCGATCGTCGACCATCGACAGCTGTCACGCATCCGTGCCGCGGATCTCAGACATGTGTATGAAGGCGGCGCTCAAATGCGGCAGAATGCCCGGGTGACGACGGATTCGAAGGGTGACTACCAGGAGCTGGTCGACGAGCTCTCCGAGCTGCTGGGCGCGCCCGCGACCCTGGAGAACCGCGACTTCGAGCTGATCGCCTTCGGCGCGTACGACAGCGAGGGCGACCTGGACCCCTCCGCCCTGGACCCGGTGCGCACCCGCTCGATCCTCACCCGCCGCTCCACCGCCGCGGTCCGGGCGTGGTTCGAGAGCTTCGGCATCACCCGCGCGACCGGCCCGGTCCGCATCCCGCCGACCCCCGAGGCGGGGGTGTACCGGGGACGCACCTGTCTGCCGGTACGCCATCGGGGTGTGGTCCTCGGCTATGTCTGGCTGCTGGACACCGACCCGGGGCCGACCGACCGGCAGCTGGCGGCGGCCATGGAGGTCACGGCGCGGATCGGCGCACTGCTCGCCGACGAGGCGCAGCACGGCGCGGACCTGAGCCGGGAGCTGCGGGCGGTGCTGACGGCGGAGCGGGACTGGCAGCGGGACATGGCGGTGGCGGAGCTGCGCAGCGCGCTGGGCGCCCGGGCCGAGACCCCGCACGCGGTGGTGTGCGTGGCGCCCTGGCCCTCGGCCGACCCCGACGACGCGCCGTCGGTCCGTACGGTCCCGGGCGCCACGGCACTGTGCACGGTGCCGTGGGGAGCCTCGGCCGTGTCGCTGGCGCTGCTGGTCCGGCTGCGCTCGGCGGAGGTGCGGAGCCCGGCGACGTCGGCGGCGGGGCGGCTGATGGAGCGGGCTGGGGCGGCCACGGGCCGGGGCGGGCCGGCGGGTGGCATCGCGGCCGGTGTCTCCGCGCCGCGCACGGGCCTCGCCGACCTGGGGACGGCCTGGTCGGAGGCGTCGGCGGCGGCCCGGACGGCGCGGGCGGAGGCACGGTTCGGGCCGGTGGCCCAGTGGACGTCGATCGGGGCGTTCCGCCTGCTGACCTCGCTGCCCCCGCGCTCCGCCGACGATCCCGCCGTACGGGCACTGCTCTCCCCCGCCCACCGCGAACTCGCCCGCACGGCGGAGGTGTACCTGGACTGCGCGGGCCAGGCCGGCCGCACCGCCGCCGAACTGGGCGTCCACCGCCAGACGCTCTACTACCGGCTGTCCCGCGTCGAACAGCTCACGGGCCTGGACCTGGACGACGGCGAGGACCGGCTGCTGCTGCACATGGCGCTCAAGGCGCGTCGCCTGTAGCGGCCCCGATCACCCGGCGCAGGCCCTCGGTCAGCGCGTCGGCGTCGGGGGCGCTCTTCGGGTCGAAGTTCCACTGGGCGATGAGGCCGGTCATCAGGGTGACGTAGAACGCGCCCAGGGTGTCCGTCGTCTCGTCCGTGACGTCCTCCTCCCTGCCGCCCATGAGCAGGGGGATGATGCCGCGTCCCGCCTCGCGCTGGGCGCGGCCGAGGTGGTTGCGCAGCTCGGGCATCCGGTCGCCCATGACCAGCACTTCCATGCTGAGGCGCCAGACGGAGCCGGGCTCGCGCATGGTGCCGATGATGTTGGACCACACCTGCCGGAACCGCTCGACCGAGCCCGGTTCGGTGTCGTCCAGAGCGGGGCCCTCCCCCTCGAAGGCGCCCCCCATCCCCTCGATCAGCTCGATGTACGCCTGGGCGAGCAGGACGTCCTTCGACCCGTAGTGGTAGCCGATGGACGCCAGGTTGGTCCCCGACTCCTTGACGATGTCCCGCGCGGTCGTGCGCGTGAACCCCTTCTCCAGCAGGCAGCGCTTGGCGCCTTCGAGCAGATCCTCACGGTGTCCCATGCCGTCACCCTAACCATCTGTCCATACGGACGTCTTAAACAACCTTTCCATACGATCGTTCTAGACAAGCGTATAAGACGTGCGTACAGTCTCTCGCATGACAACGAACCCGTCCCTGGCCGGCCGTCGCGAGTGGACCGCGCTGGGCGTACTGATGCTTCCGCTCCTCCTGGTCTCGATGGACGTCTCGGTCCTCTACTTCGCTATCCCGGCGATCAGCGCGGACCTGGAGCCGACCGGCACCCAGCAGCTGTGGATCTTCGACATCTACGGCTTCGTCCTGGCCGGCCTGCTGATGACGATGGGCTCCGTCGGCGACCGCATCGGCCGCCGGCGGCTGCTGCTGGCCGGCGCTGCGGCCTTCGGCACGGCCTCCCTGGTGGCGGCGTACGCGAACAGCGCCGAGACCCTGATCGCGGCCCGCGCCGTCCTCGGCATCGGCGGCGCGACCCTGATGCCGTCGACGCTGGCCCTGGTGCGCACGATGTTCGCCGACCCGGCCCAGCGCGCGAAGGCCATCGCCCTGTGGTCCGGCGTGATGACGGCCGGCGTGGCACTGGGCTCGGTGCTGAGCGGGGTCCTGGTGGAGTACTTCTGGTGGGGCTCGGTCTTCCTGGTCAACCTGCCCGCGATGGCGCTGCTGCTGGTCCTCGGCCCGTTCCTGCTGCCCGAGTCGAAGGACCCGGCCCCGGGCCGCTTCGACTGGCCGAGCGTCCCGCTGTCCATGGCCGCGGTGCTCCCCGTCGTCTACGGCCTCAAGGAGATCCCCTCCGAGGGCTGGAACGTCCGCTACGTCGTCTCGGTCACCGTCGGTCTGCTCTTCGCGGCCCTCTTCGTGCACCGGCAGCGCACGACGGCGTCACCGATGATCTCCCCGGCGCTGTTCCGCGGACACGGCTTCGCCCCGGCCGTCACGCTGAACCTCGTGTCGGCCTTCGGGATGATGGGCTCGGCGTTCTTCACCACGCAGTACCTGCAGTCGGTGCTCGGCAAGAGCGCGATGGAGGCGGCCCTGTGGGCGCTGCTGCCCTCGGTGCCGATCGGCTTCGCCGCCCCGGTGGCGACCTCGCTGGTGCAGCGGGGCGTGCACCGCGCCCACGTCGTCACGGCCGGCTTCGCGATCGCCGCGTGCGGCTACGGCCTGCTGGCCCTCGCCGGTACGGACTCGATGTGGCTGGTGCTCACCGCGTGCGGCGTCCTCGCGTCCGGGATCGTCATGGTGATGTCCCAGCTGATGGACCTGGCCCTGGGCACCGTGCCGGTGGAGCGGGCGGGCTCGGCGTCCTCGCTGATGGAGACCGGCACGGAGTTCGGCGGGGCGCTCGGCATGGCGGTCCTCGGCTCCATCGGCACCGCCGTCTACCGCCACGGTGTCCCCGACTCGGCCCCGGCCGCGGCCCACGAGACGCTGGGCGGCGCGCTGGCCGTCGCCGACGGACTGCCGGGGCGCGCGGGAGACGCCCTGGCTACGGCGGCACGGGAGGCGTTCACGCAGGGGATGCAGGGTGCGGCGATCGCGGGTGCGGCGATTCTGGTCGGCGCGGCGGTCCTGACGACGGCGACTCTGCGCCGGGTGCGAGTACGCGAGGAGGCGGCCGCGGAAGACGCCGGACAGGCCGGCTCACTCACCCCGCTCGGGGGCGCCCCTTCTGCGGGACTTTGACGAGGAGGCCCGTGCAGGGCCGTGTGCGTGGGCCCCGGGAGCTGCCGCTCCCGGGGCCCACGCACACCTCAGACGAGGTTGACGGACCGGGCCGACGTCGCCCCGATCTCCGCCGAGACCTCCGCCATGACCCCGGAAGGCACCGTGTCGTCGACGGTCAGGACGGCCAGCGCCTCGCCGCCCACCGTCGCACGGGCGACCTGCATGCCGGCGATGTTGATGCCGGCCTCGCCGATGACGCGGCCGACGGTGCCGACGACGCCGGGACGGTCCTCGTAGCGCAGGACGACCATGTGGTCGGCGAGGGCGAGGTCCACGTCGTACTCGCCCACGGCGACGATCTTCTGCAGGTGCTTCGGGCCGGCCAGCGTGCCGGAGACCGACACCTCCTCGCCGTCCGCGAGGGTGCCGCGCACGGTCACCACGTTGCGGTGCTCCGGGGACTCCGAGCTGGTGGTCAGCCGGACCTCGACGCCGCGCTCCTGGGCGAACAGCGGGGCGTTGACGTACGACACCGTCTCGTCGACGACGTCCTCGAAGACGCCCTTGAGGGCGGACAGCTCCAGCACCTTCACGTCGTGCTGGGTGATCTCGCCGTAGACCTCGACGTCGAGGCGGACGGCCACCTCGCCGGCGAGCGCGGTGAAGATGCGGCCGAGGCGCTCGGCGAGCGGCAGACCCGGCTTGACGTCCTCGGCGATGACGCCGCCCTGGACGTTGACCGCGTCGGGGACCAGCTCACCGGCGAGGGCCAGACGCACCGACTTGGCGACGGCGATGCCGGCCTTCTCCTGGGCCTCGTCGGTGGAGGCGCCGAGGTGCGGGGTGCAGACCACCTGGTCGAACTCGAACAGCGGCGAGTCGGTGCACGGCTCCTTGGCGTACACGTCGAGGCCGGCGCCGGCCACGCGGCCCTCCTTGAGCGCCGAGTACAGCGCCTCCTCGTCCACGATGCCGCCGCGCGCGGCGTTGACGATGCGGACGCTCGGCTTGACCTTGCGCAGCGCCTCGTCGCCGATCAGGCCGAGGGTCTCGGGGGTCTTGGGCAGGTGGACGGTGATGAAGTCGGAGACCTCGAGCAGCTCGTCGAGGGACAGCACCTTGACGCCCATCTGCGCGGCCCGCGCGGGCTGCACGTAGGGGTCGTAGGCGACGACCTTCATGCCGAAGGCCGACATGCGCTGCGCGACGAGGGCGCCGATGCGGCCGAGGCCGACGACGCCGAGGGTCTTCTCGGCCAGCTCGACACCGGTGTACTTGCTGCGCTTCCACTCGCCGTTCTTCAGCGCGGCGTTGGCCTGCGGGATGTTGCGGGCGGTGGCGACGATCAGGCCGCAGGCCAGCTCGGCGGCGGTGACGATGTTGGAGGTCGGGGCGTTGACCACCATCACGCCGGCCTTGGTGGCGGCGGAGACGTCCACGTTGTCCAGGCCGACCCCGGCGCGGGCGACGACCTTGAGCTTCTTGGCGGCGGCCACGGCCTCGGCGTCGACCTTGGTGGCGGAGCGGACCAGGATCGCGTCCACGTCGGCGATGGCGGGGAGCAGTTCGGCCCGGTCCGCGCCGTTGCACTGGCGGATCTCGAAGTCGGGGCCGAGCGCGTCCACGGTCGCGGGCGACAGCTCTTCGGCGATGAGTACGACGGGTTTCGAGCTCACGTGAGTCCTCACAAGTCCAATGCGGACGGCCGTCCCGACGGCCGCATGCGGAGGGTTGCTAGCCGCGTGGAAGACGCACGACGCTGTGGGCCTGACGCGTATGTGTTCAGCAGTCTAGTGGCGTGGCGGGCAGTGTCCTGCGCCCCTGCGGAAGCATCACCCGGAAGTGGATCCCGCGGGGGTGTCCAGCGTGCCGGACACCCCCGCGGGGCAAAGACCTACGCCTCTTCGTCGACCCAGCTCATGAGCTTGCGCAGCTCCTTGCCGGTGGTCTCCAGGAGGTGCTCGGAGTCCTGCTTCTTGTACTCGTTGTACTTCTTCAGACCGCCGTGGTACTCGTCCATCCAGTTCTTGGCGAAGGTGCCGTCCTGGATCTCGGCGAGGACCTTCTTCATCTCGGCCTTGGTGGCGTCGGTGACGATGCGCGGGCCGGTGACGTAGTCGCCCCACTCGGCGGTCTCGGAGATCGACCAGCGCATCTTCTCCAGGCCGCCCTCGTACATGAGGTCCACGATCAGCTTCAGCTCGTGCAGGCACTCGAAGTAGGCGATCTCCGGCTGGTAACCGGCCTCGGTCAGGGTCTCGAAGCCCGCCTTCACCAGCGCGGCCGTGCCGCCGCACAGGACGGCCTGCTCACCGAACAGGTCGGTCTCGGTCTCCTCGGTGAAGGTCGTCTTGATGACGCCGGCGCGGGTGCCGCCGATGCCCTTCGCGTACGACAGGGCCAGCGCGAAGCCGTTGCCCGTGGCGTCCTGCTCGACGGCGGCGATGCAGGGAACGCCGCGGCCCTCCTCGTACTGACGGCGCACCAGGTGGCCCGGACCCTTGGGGGCGACCATGCAGACGTCCACACCGGCCGGGGGCTTGACGAAGCCGTAGCGGATGTTCAGGCCGTGGCCGAAGAACAGCGCGTCGCCGTCCTTCAGGTTGTCCTTGATGTCCTTCTCGTAGACCTCGCCCTGGATGGGGTCCGGGACCAGGATCATGATGACGTCGGCCTCGGCGGCGGCCTCGGACGGGCTCACCACGCGCAGGCCCTGCTCCTCGGCCTTGGCCTTGGACTTGGAGCCCTCGTGCAGACCGACGCGCACGTCGACACCGGAGTCGCGCAGCGACAGGGCGTGGGCGTGGCCCTGGCTGCCGTACCCGATGACCGCGACCTTGCGGCCCTGGATGATGGACAGGTCGGCGTCGGCGTCGTAGAACAGCTCGGCCACTGGGTTCTCTCCTTGTGTGCAGGCGTTGCGTCCCACCGTATGCCGGTGGGGGGAGGGGAAGTTTCGGGGTCTCGGAATTTGGGCGGCCGGCGGTGTCCGCGGCCGCCCGTTTCCGTCGTTATGCGGACCGGTCGAGTGCGCGCAGCGAGCGGTCGGTGATCGAACGGGCGCCGCGGCCGATGGCGATCGTGCCGGACTGGACGAGCTCCTTGATGCCGTACGGTTCCAGCATCCTGAGCATGGCGGTCAGCTTGTCGCTGCTGCCGGTGGCCTCGATGGTGACGGCCTCCGGGGAGACGTCGACCGTCTTGGCGCGGAACAGCTGGACGATCTCGACGATCTGGGAGCGCGTCTCGTTGTCGGAGCGCACCTTCACCAGAACGAGTTCGCGCTGGACGGCCTGGGTGGGCTCCAGCTCGACGATCTTGAGCACGTTGACCAGCTTGTTGAGCT
This sequence comes from Streptomyces sp. NPDC093065, assembly GCF_044754585.1. NCBI lineage: Bacteria > Bacillati > Actinomycetota > Actinomycetes > Kitasatosporales > Streptomycetaceae > Streptomyces > Streptomyces sp. NPDC093065. The sequence continues at coordinate 168,727 of NZ_JBIVPJ010000010.1, forward strand.
GCTTGGTCACCTGCTCCAGCGGGAAGTCCTCGACGCTCACCACGATGGTGATGCGGGAGATGTCGGCGTGCTCGGTGACGCCGACGGCGAGCGAGTCGATGTTGAACCCGCGGCGGGAGAACAGCGCGGTGATCCGTGCCAGGACGCCGGGGGTGTTCTCCACCAGGACGGAGAGCGTGTGCTTGGACATGGTCTCTTCGGTCTCTCTCGCTCAGTCGTCTTCGTTGTCGCCGAAGTCGGGGCGGACGTCCCGGGCGGCCATGATCTCGTCGTTGGAGGTGCCGGCGGCGACCATCGGCCAGACCATCGCGTCCTCGTGGACGACGAAGTCGACGACGACGGGGCGGTCGTTGATGGAGTTGGCCTCCTCGATCACCTTGTCGAGGTCGGCGGGGTCCTCGCAGCGGATGGCGTAGCAGCCCATGGCCTCCGACAGCTTGACGAAGTCGGGGACCCGGGTGCCGCGGGCCTGAGGGTTGACGTCGTCCGGGCCGGAGTGCAGCACCGTGTTGGAGTACCGCTGGTTGTAGAACAGGGTCTGCCACTGGCGGACCATCCCGAGGGCGCCGTTGTTGATGACGGCGACCTTGATCGGGATGTTGTTCAGGGCGCAGGTGGTCAGTTCCTGGTTGGTCATCTGGAAGCAGCCGTCGCCGTCGATCGCCCAGACGGTGCGGTCGGGCATGCCGGCCTGGGCGCCCATGGCGGCCGGGACGGCGTAGCCCATGGTTCCGGCGCCGCCGGAATTCAGCCAGGTGGCGGGCTTGTCGTACTGGACGAAGTGCGCCGCCCACATCTGGTGCTGGCCGACACCGGCCGCGAAGATCGTGCCCTCGGGCGCCAGCTGCCCGACCCGCTCGATGACCTGCTGCGGGGAGAGCGAACCGTCCGCGGGCTGGTCGTAGCCGAGCGGGTAGGTCTCGCGCCAGCGGCTCAGGTCCTTCCACCAGGCGCTGTAGTCGCCCTTGTTGCCCTCGTCGTGCTCCTTCTGGACGGCCTGCACGAGGTCGGCGACGACCTCGCGGGCGTCGCCGACGATCGGGACGTCGGCGGCACGGTTCTTGCCGATCTCGGCCGGGTCGATGTCGGCGTGGACGATCTTGGCGTACGGGGCGAAGCTGTCCAGCTTGCCGGTGACGCGGTCGTCGAAGCGGGCGCCGAGGGCGACGATCAGGTCGGCCTTCTGCAGCGCGGTGACGGCGGTGACCGCACCGTGCATGCCCGGCATTCCCACGTGCAGCGGGTGGCTGTCGGGGAACGCGCCGAGCGCCATCAGGGTGGTGGTGACGGGCGCTCCGGTGAGTTCGGCGAGGACCTTCAGCTCGGCGGTGGCCTTCGCCTTGAGGACGCCGCCGCCGACGTAGAGCACGGGCCGCTTCGCCGCGGAGATCAGCTTGGCCGCCTCGCGGATCTGCTTGGCGTGCGGCTTGGTGACCGGGCGGTAGCCGGGCAGGTCCATGACCGGCGGCCAGGAGAAGGTGGTCTTCTTCTGGAGGATGTCCTTGGGGATGTCGACCAGGACGGGGCCCGGACGGCCGGTGGAGGCGATGTGGAACGCCTGCGCGATCGTCTTGGGGATGTCCTCAGCCTTGGTGACCAGGAAGCTGTGCTTGGTGATCGGCATGGTGATGCCGACGATGTCCGCCTCCTGGAAGGCGTCCGTGCCGATCGAGGAGGAGACCACCTGTCCGGTGATCGCGACCAGCGGCACGGAGTCCAGGTTGGCGTCGGCGATCGGGGTGACCAGGTTGGTGGCACCGGGGCCCGAGGTGGCCATGCAGACGCCGACCTTGCCGGTGGCCTGCGCGTAGCCGGTGGCCGCGTGGCCGGCGCCCTGCTCGTGGCGGACCAGGACGTGGCGCACCCTGGTGGAGTCCATCAGCGGGTCGTAGGCCGGAAGGATCGTGCCCCCGGGAATGCCGAATACGGTGTCGGCGCCGACCTCCTCGAGAGAGCGAATGAGGGACTGCGCACCCGTGACGTGCTCGGGGGCGGACTGTCCTCCGGATCGGGGCCGGGGCTGCGGGTGAGCCCCGGTGGCCTGCTCGGTCATCGGCGTTCTCTTCTCGATGCTGAGGGTTTTTGCGAGGTTTGGGCGTTCTGTGCTGCTGTTCGGCAAGTGCCTGTGCAACAAAAAACCCCTCGTGCCATAAGGCAAGCGAGGGGAGCGCGTCGGTGTGGGTCGCGGGGAGTCCGGGTCGGTCCGGACGTCACCAGCTTCAGCCGACGCGCTTTCCAAGTACGAGAATTCGGGTGCGCATGGCACTGACCTTCCCTCCGGCGCGCACTCACTGTCAAGTGGGTGGGACGGGAGTCTCATCATGTGAGCGCAACGCCGTGCCACCACCGAGGACGGCGGGCAGCCCGGAAGCGACACCTCCGGCGACCTGACCGGCGGCGGGGCCACCGACACCCGTGCTGTACACCCCGGCACCGCCGCCCGCGAAGGCCGGTTCGGCCGGACCGTGCGGCACCGGGTAGTGGCCGGTTCCGAGCGCTCTGCGCAGCCGGTACTCGTCCAGGGCCCCGGAGAACGCCATGCCCTGTCCGTGCGTACAGCCCATCGCGCGCAGGGCGACGATCTGCTCGGGCAGGTCGACGCCGTCGGCGACGGACTTCAGCCCGAGGTCGGTGGCGATGCGCAGCAGACCACTGGTGATCTTGTGCAGCCGCGCGGACTCCACGACGCCCTCGATCAGGCCGCGGTCCAGCTTGAGAACGTCCACGGGCAGCCGCCGCAGCGCGGTGATCGCCGCGTAGCCGCTGCCGAAGCCGTCCAGCGCGATCCGGACACCGACCCTGCGCAGGGCGTTCAGCCGGCGGTCCAGCTCGTCGAGGCCGACCCGTGGGTCGATGTCCGACAGCTCGATCACGAGGGAGCCCGGGGGCAGCCCGTGCCGGGTCAGCAGGGCCTCCACGGAGCCCAGTGGCATGGAGCGGTCCAGCAGGCGGCGGGCGCCGATGCGTATGGCCACGGTCACGGAGAGGCCGGCCGCCGCGCGCTCGGCGGCCTGCTCGACGGCCTCGCGCAGCACCCAGCGGTCCAGTTCGGCGGTTCTGTCGCCGTCCTCGGACACCCGCAGGAACTCGGCGGGGGTGAACAGCACGCCCTGCGAGGAGCGCCACCGCGCCTGGGCGCAGACCGACGTGATCCGGCCGTCCGTCAGGGAGACCACCGGCTGGTGCAGCAGCGCGAACTCCCCGTCGTGCAGCGCGGCCCGCAGGCGCGTGGCCAGCTCGGCCTTGCGTACGACGTCCTGCTGCATCTGCGGTCGGTACAGCTCGACGCGTCCCTTGCCGCCCGCCTTGGCCCGGTACATGGCGAGGTCGGCGTTGCGCAGCAACTCGCCCGCGCCGAGGCCCGGTTCGGCGAAGGCCACGCCGATGGAGGCGTTGACCCGGACCTCGTTGCCGTCGATGAGGTAGGGCTGGGAGAGCGTCAGCCTGAGCCGGTCGGCCAACTCCCGGATGTGGCCCTCGCGGGCGGCCCGGTCCCGGGCCCCGTCTCCGACGATCAGGGCCGCGAACTCGTCGCCGCCGAGTCTGGAGGCGGTGTCGCCCTTGCGGACGGCCTCGTGGAGTCTGCGGGCGGCCTGGACGAGCAGCTCGTCGCCGGCCTGGTGCCCGATGGTGTCGTTGACGCCCTTGAAGCCGTCGAGGTCGATGAAGAGCACCGCCGTGCCGCGCAGGGCGGCACCCCGGTCGGAGGCGCGGCGGCCGGAGAGGGCCTGCTGGACGCGCCGGGTGAACAGGGCGCGGTTGGGCAGGTCGGTCAGCGGGTCGTGCTCGGCGTTGTGCTGGAGCTGCGCCTGGAGGCGCACTCTTTCGGTCACGTCCCGGCTGTTGAAGATGAGGCCGCCGTGGTGCCGGTTGACGGTCGACTCGACGTTCAGCCAGCCGCCCTCCCCGGAACGGAAGCGGCACTCGATGCGCGTGGTGGGTTCCTCGACGGGACTGGCGGCCAGGAACCGGCGCACCTCGTGGACCACGCAGCCGAGGTCCTCGGGATGGATGAGCCCGGCCAGTTCGCCGCCCACCAGCTCCTCCGCCGGGCGCCCGTAGACACCGGCGGCGGCCGGGGAGACGTAGCGCAGGATGCCGTTGGGTGCGGCGATCATGATGACGTCGCTCGAGCCCTGGACCAGGGAGCGGAAGTGGTTCTCCTTCTGGGCCAGTTCCTGGGTGAGGACGATGTTGTCGAGCAGCATGATCCCCTGCCGGACGACGAGCGCGAGCACCACGGTGCCGCCGGTCAGCAGCACGACGCGGTCGACGCTGCGGCCGTTGAGCACGTTGTAGAGGATGCCCAGGGTGCAGACGGCGGCCGCGAGGTACGGCGTGAGCGCGGCCAGGGACCCGGCGATGGGCCGGGCGGCCGGGTACCGGCCCCGCTCGCCGCCCTGTCCGGGGCCGGGCAGGGAGGGAGGCGTGGCGGGGGGCACCGAGGGAGGCGTGGGCTGGTGGCCGGCACCGCGCTGCCCGGGCACGTGTTCGCGCACCACGCGGGTGTGCCCGCCAGAGCCCCGGTCGTCCGGCGCCGCCCGCCCGCGCCGGGAGGCGGCCCAGGGGGCGTAGGCGAGCAGCAGGGAGCCGGCGAACCAGCCCGCGTCGAGCAACTGCCCGGAGCGGTAGCTGTTGTGCAGCAGCGGCGAGGTGAACAGGGCGTCGCACATCACCGTAAGGGCGAGCGCCCCGATGGCCGTGTTGACGGCGGACCTGCAGACGGGCGACCGCCTGAAGTGCAGCGCGAGCACCATGCTGACCAGGGCGATGTCGAGCAGCGGATACGCCACCGAGAGCGCGGAGCGGGCCACGCTGGAGCCGCCCTCGGCCTTCGCCGCCTGCGCGAGGGCCAGGCTCCAGGCCAGGGTGAGCAGCGAACCGCCGATCAGCCAGGCGTCCAGGCCCAGGCAGATCCAGCCGGCCTTGGTCACCGGCCGCTTGGCCAGCACCAGGAGCCCCACGATGGCGGGCGGGGCGAAGCACAGGAAGAACAGGTCCGCGTAGCTGGGGCTGGGCACCGGCACCCGCAGCACGACCTCGTACCACCCCCAGACCAGGTTGCCCAGGGACGCCATCGCCGAGGAGAGGGCGAAGAGCAGCCAGGCCGGTCGAAAGCGGACGCGGCTCCCGCGGGCGTAGAGGAAGCAGGAGACGGCGGCTGCCGCGGCGGCGGCGCTCAGCCCGAAGTCGCCCATGATCTTGGCGACGTACGCGGAGCCCCAGCCGAGCGCGGCGCCGACGGCGTAGGCCGCGCAGACCAGGGCCAGCACCAGCTGGCGGACCAGGGGCGTCGTGCCGGCGGCGGCCGACGACCGGGGCAGCAGCGGTCCGGGCGCGGCCCGGCCGTCGCGCAGCGCTCCTTCCAGCGTGGACACGGGGGGCGGACTCACCGCGGCCTCCCAGTCCGTACCGCTCCCGCGTCCCGCGCACACCGGCACCGGTGGACCGGCCGCTCCTGCCTTCCGCTCCCGCCCGGCCGGAGCGGGTGGGGGCTGCGCCGGCCCGGCCGGCCGGGGTGGCTGTGCCGGCCCCGTTCGCGCGCGGTCGTGGCCGTCGTGCGCCAGGGTCGCCGGCGGCGGCTCCGCCGCGTCGGATCGTTGGTCCATAGGCCGTGCATCGCCCGTCGCCCCCCTCACAGTCTGAGATGTCCGTCCCCGGCGCCGTACGGTGCGCGGCGCGTCCCCTGTCGGACGATACACCAGGATCGTCACTCAGGGACATAGGTTCTCTACGCTCCGTGACGACCAGCGGATATGTGCGCACCCACCGCATCCGGGGGATTGCGGAGGGTGCCCGAAACGGATTACGCGCCCGTCGTCAGGATCACGTTGCGCAGCGGCTCCCGGTTCACGAAACGGTTCAACTGGTCCACCAGCAGCCGCTTGGCGCGCGGCAGGAACGCGGAGGTCGGACCGCCCGCGTGCGGGCTGACGACTATGCCGGGAGCATGCCACAGCGGGTGGTCCCGCGGCAGCGGTTCGGGGTCGGTCACGTCCAGGGCCGCGGTGAGGCGCCCGCTCTCCAGTTCGGTGAGCAACGCCTTCGTGTCCACGACGGGTCCGCGCGCCACGTTGACGAGCAGGGCGCCGTCCTTCATGCGCGCCAGGAACTCGGCGTCGGCCAGGCCGCGGGTGGCCTCGGTGAGCGGTGTGGACAGGACGACGACGTCGGCCTGCGGGAGCAGGGCCGGGAGTTCGGTGAGCGGATGCACGGGGCCGCGCTCCGTGGCGCGGGCGGAGCGCGCGACGCGCACGACCGGCGCGACCTCGAACGGCACGAGCCGGTCCTCGATCGCGGCGCCGATCGACCCGTACCCGACGATGAGCACCGTCCGGTCCGCGAGCGCGGGCCGGAAACCTCCGCCGAGCCACTCGCCGCGCTCCTGCGCCCGCACGAAGTCCGGGATGCCGCGCAGCGAGGCCAGGATCAGGGTCAGGGTCAGCTCCGCGGTGCTGGCCTCGTGCACGCCGCGCGCGTTGCACAGCCGTACGCCCGCGGGCAGGTGCCGCAGGCCGGGCTCGACGTGGTCGATGCCCGCGGAGAGCGTCTGGACGACCTGGACGGAGCGCATCTCGGGCAGCGGACGGACGCCGACCCCGCCCGCCTTCATGTAGGGGACGACGTAGTACACGCAGTCGGCCGGGTCGGCGGGGTAGGTCTCCTCCCCGTCCCAGTGGCGGTAGGCGGGGCCCTCGGGAAGGCCCTCGATCTCGTCCGGGGGGATGGGCAGCCACACGTCAGCAGTCATGGTCAGGAGGCTATGTCAGGGCACGAAGAGGCAGCGGTTAGGTTGGGTGGCCTGACGAGGGAGGGTCACGACCGGTGGAGCGCAGGACGATCGGCGCGACGGCACTCGCGGTGGGGGCCGTCGGACTGGGGTGCATGCCGATGAGCTGGGCGTACAGCGCCTCGCGGCAGCGGGGCGACGAGTCGCTCAGGGCGGTGCACCGGGCCCTCGATCTCGGTGTCTCCCTGCTGGACACGGCGGACATGTACGGCCCGTTCACCAACGAGCTGCTGCTGGGCCGGGTGCTCAGGGAACGGCGGTCCGAGGCCTTCGTGTCGACCAAGGTCGGTCTGCTGGTGGGCGAGCAGCACATCGTGGCCAACGGCCGCCCCGGCTACGTGCGGCGTGCCTGCGACGCGTCCCTGCGCCGGCTCCAGACGGACGTCATCGACCTCTACCAACTGCACCGCGCCGACCCCGAGATACCCGTCGAGGAGACCTGGGGCGCGATGGCGGAGCTGGTGCGGGCCGGGAAGGTGCGGGCGCTCGGGCTCTGCGCGGTCGGCGCGCGGTCCACCCGGCGCCCGGGCGCCCGGCTGTACGACGCGACCGTCCGCCAACTGGAGCGGGTCCAGCAGGTGTTCCCGGTCAGCGCGGTCGAGGCCGAGTTGTCGGTGTGGTCGCCGGAGGCGCTGCGGACGCTGCTGCCGTGGTGCGTCTCGCGCGGCGTCGGCCTCCTGGCCGCGATGCCGCTGGGCAACGGCTACCTGACCGGCACGCTGACGCCGGGCCAGGGTTTCGAGCCGGAGGACCTGCGGGCCCGGCACCCCCGTTTCACCGCCGAGATGATGGCCGCCAACCAGCCGATCGTGGCCACGCTGCGCCGGATCGCGGCCCGGCACGGCGACGGGGTCACCGCGGCGCAGGTGGCGCTGGCCTGGGTGCTGGCGCAGGGGCGGCACGTGGTGCCGGTGCCGGGCACCAAGCAGGAGCGCTGGGTGACGCAGAACGCGGGCGCGGCGGGACTGCGGCTGACCGAGCGGGATCTGGCGGAGCTGCGGGTGCTGCCGCCGGCGCAGGGGTCGTGGGAGTGACGCCTGCGGCGGCCCGCGCAGGACGCCGCCGGATTCGGGATTGGGCGATCGGGAACCTGGAAAGCTCCTGCGGTGTATGACAGGGAGAACCCGCCCCGTCGAAGGGACCGAGATCGTGCGACGTCGAGCCGTGCCGGCCGTGCTGGCCACCGCCCTCCTGCTGACGGCCGGCTGCTCCTCCGACGGCGGGGACCCGCCCGGAGCGGACGGCGGCACCTCCCCGGCCAGTACGGCGGCGCGGTCCTCGCCCGCCGGATCGCCCAGCGAGGAGGCACCGCCCGCGAAGGGCTCGGTGAAGGTGCTCCGCACGGTCGCCACGGGGCTGAAGAGCCCCTGGGGCCTGGCCCCGCTGCCGGGCGGCGACCTGCTGGTCTCCTCCCGCGACGAGGCCACGATCACGCGCGTCGACGCGGAGTCGGGCGAGAAGACGGAGCTGGGCGAGGTGCCCGGGGTCTCCGCGTCCGGCGAGGGCGGCCTCCTCGGCATCGCGCTCTCCCCCGCCTACGCCTCGGACCACATGATCTACGCGTACTTCACCTCCGCCTCGGACAACCGGATCGTGCGCATGCTGTACGACGAGAAGAAGCCGGCGGGCGAACAGCTGGGTGCGCCGGACACGGTCTTCCGGGGCATCCCCAAGGGTGTGATCCACAACGGCGGCCGGATCGCCTTCGGCCCCGACAAGATGCTCTACGCGGGCACCGGCGAGAGCGGCGACACGGGTCTGGCGCAGGACAGGAAGTCCCTCGGCGGCAAGATCCTGCGGATGACCCCGGACGGCGAGCCGGCGCCCGGCAACCCCTTCCCCGACTCCCCCGTGTACTCGTACGGCCACCGGAACGTGCAGGGCCTGGCCTGGGACGGCAAGCAGCGGCTGTTCGCCTCGGAGTTCGGCCAGGACACCTGGGACGAGCTGAACGCGATCAAGCCGGGCGACAACTACGGCTGGCCCGAGGCGGAGGGCAAGGGCGGCGGCTCCGGGTTCCACGACCCGGTCGCGCAGTGGAGCACCGACGAGGCCTCCCCCAGCGGCATCGCCTACGCCGAGGGATCCGTGTGGATGGCGGGGCTGCGCGGTGAGCGGCTGTGGCGGATCCCGCTGAAGGGCACGGAGGCCGCGGCCGAACCGCAGGCCTTCCTGAAGGGCGAGTACGGCCGGCTGCGCACGGTGGCCCCGGCGGGCGGCGACAAGCTGTGGCTGGTCACCAGCAACACGGACGGCCGCGGCGACGCGAAGGGCGACGACGACCGGATCCTGGAGCTCGAGGTGAAGTAGCGGCCGGCTACTCCTCCTCCGGGGCGGCGGTCTCCGTCTCCCCGGAGCGCGGCCGGTGGACGACGACCTTGCCGGAGGTCAGGTCTATCGGGCCGTGGCCGGGGTCGCCGTCGCCGATGTCCTCGCGGGTCAGTTCGAGGCGGTTCTGCTCGTCGCGGGTGTGTTTGCGGCCGGGGGAGAAGAGTTCCTCGAATGCGTTGAACATCGTGCCTCCGTCGGTCGGCGTCCCTTACAGCGTAAGCCTCACTCGGTCGAACCGGACGTGAGCCGTTCGGCGGGGAACAGCGCCAGCCGGTGGGCCACCGCCGCCGCCTCGCCGCGGCCGGAGACGCCCAGCTTGGCCAGGATGTTCGACACGTGGACGCTGGCCGTCTTGGGCGAGATGAAGAGTTCCTCGGCTATCTGGCGGTTGGTGCGGCCGTCGGAGACCAGCCGCAGCACGTCGCGCTCCCGGCCGGTGAGGCCCAGGGCGTCGGCCGGGTCCGCGGGCTCGGGCGCGGTGGCCGGTCCCGCGGCGTGGCCCAGCGTGAGGCGGGCGCGGCGGCCGAGCAGGGCGACGGCGTCGGACAGCGGGCGGGCGCCGAGGTGGTCGGCGACGGTGCGGGCCAGCCGCAGCAGCTCCGTGGCCCGGGCGCGCTCGTCCTCGCCGCCGGTCGCGAGGAGGGCGGCGGCCAGCCGGTGCCGGACGCGGGCGAGGTCGTAGGGGCGCTCCAGGCATTCGAAGGCGGTGACGGCCTCCGACCAGAGCTGCGGGGTGTCACGGTCCCGCGCGCGGTGGAGTTCGGCGCGGACCCACCGCTCGTGGGCGGCCCAGACGGGGGCGCCCGTCGTGAGGTGCTTCGCGGCCTCGGTGAGGCGCGCGAGGACGGCGGCTCGGCCCTCTTCGGCGGCCGGCAGGGTGCGCGCGTCGGCCTCCGCCGCGGCGGCGGACAGCAGCAGGGGCCAGCCGTAGCGCTGGGTGCCGGGCGGGAAGCCCTCGTCCAGGGCGCGGACGAGTTCGGCGCGGGCGTCGGGGAGGCGGCCCTCGGCCGCGGCGATGCCGACGGTGAGCGCGGCCAGCGGCAGCTGGTACTGCGGCATCGGGTCGTGGGTGCCGTAGGCGGTGCGGGCCTCGCCGAGCAGCCGGGCGGCCTCGGCCTGCTCGCCGCGGGCGAGGGCGACGGCGGCGCGTTTGAGCGCGGCGCCACCGCGTGGTGCGGGGCTGCGGCCCGGCGCCCCGGCCCGGTCCGCCGCTTCGAGGGCCTCGTCCCAGCGGCCCAGGGAGATCAGCGACTCGGCGAGGTTGCCCCAGACCCAGGCCTCGGACTCCAGCAGGCCCATCCGCCGGGTGAGTTCGACGCCCTCGCGCAGGATGCCGAGCGCGTCCCGCGAGCGGCCGACGCTCTCCAGGGACGAGGGCAGGTTGACGTGGCTGCGGGCCACCACGACGGACCTGCTCTGCGCCACCACGAGGTCCCTGACCTGGAACATCTCGGCGAGTCCCGCGTCGATCTGGCCTGCGTCCACCATCAGGCCGCCGAGAGTGAGCCGGGCGTTCTGCTCGATCTCGTCGGCGCCGACCATGCGTGCGTACTCGACGGCCCGTTCGGCGGCGGTCATCGCGTCGGGGCCGGGAGAGTGGAGCATCGACCAGTTGGCCGACATGGCCAGCACCTCGGCGTGCACCTGGGAGGGCGGCAGGCCGCGGACCAGCTCCTGGGCGATGCCCAGCTCCCGCCAGCCGTCGCCGCGGCCCTGCGCCTGCACCAGCAGCGAGCGCTGGGTCCAGAACCAGGCGGCGCGCTGCGGGTCCCGGCCGCTCGCGCCCGCCCCGGCGGCCGCGTCCTGCTCGTCCTCCAGGAGGCGCAGCGCCCGCTTGGTGATCTTCATGGCGCGCTCGCGTTCCCCGCACAGCCGCCCGGCGACGGCCGCCTCGGCCATCAGGTCCAGGTAGCGCAGGGGCGTGGTGGCGGGGTCGCAGCCGCACGGAGGGTAGACCTCGGTGTAGTCGACGGGGCGCAGGGTGGCACGTACGTCGTCGGGGACGGAGTCCCAGAGCTCCATCGCGCGCTCCAGCAGCCGCAGCTGCTCGGAGTAGGCGTGCCTTCGCCGGGCCTCGACGGAGGCTTCCAGGACGGCGGGCAGGGCCTGGGCGGGCGCGTGGGCGTGGTACCAGTAGCTGGCCAGGCGCATCACGCGCTCGGCGGCGGGCACCAGCGTGGGATCGGCGTCCAGTGCCTCGGCGTAGCGCCGGTTGAGGCGGGAGCGTTCGCCGGGGAGCAGGTCGTCGCCGACGGCCTCGCGGACCAGCGAGTGGCGGAAGCGGTAGCCGTCGCCGTCGGGAGCGGGGAGCAGGATGTTGGCGTTCACCGCGGAGCGCAGCGCCTCGATGAGGTCGTCCTCGGCGAGCCCGGCGACGGCGGCCAGCAGCCGGTACTCGACGGTGGAGCCGCCCTCGGCGACGATCCGGGCGACCCGCTGGGCGCTCTCCGGCAGCGCTTCGACGCGGACCAGGAGCAGGTCGCGCAGGGAGTCGGTGAGGCCGGCGCAGCTTCCCTCGTGGGCGACGACGGCCAGTTCCTCCACGAAGAAGGCGTTGCCGTCGGAGCGTTCGAAGATCGCGTCGACCTGGAGCGGGTCGGGCTCCTGGGCGAGGATCCCGGCGATCTGCCGGCCCACCTCGTCGCGGGTGAAGCGGCCGAGTTCCAGGCGGCGGACGGTGCGCAGCCGGTCCAGCTCGGCGAGCAGGGGGCGCAGCGGGTGGCGGCGGTGGATGTCGTCCGAACGGTAGGTGGCGAGGACGACGAGGCGGCCGGTGCGCAGGGTGCGGAAGAGGTAGGCGATCAGGTGGCGGGTGGAGGCGTCGGCCCAGTGCAGGTCCTCCAGGACGAGGACGACGGTGTGCCGGGCGGCGACCCGCTCCAGCAGGCGGGCGGTGAGTTCGAACAGCCGCGCCATGCTCTCCTCGTCGTGCCGTCCGCCGCCGGTGACCGGGGCGCCCTCGGCCAGTTCGGGCAGCAGCCGGGCCAGCTCCTCCTCCTGCCCGGCGGCCGCGGCGGCCAGCTCCTCGGGCAGGTGGCGGCGCAGAGCGCGCAGGGCGGTGGAGAAGGGCGCGAAGGGCAGCCCGTCGGCGCCGATCTCGACGCAGCCGCCCAGTGCGACGACGGCGCCCTGCCGGCAGGCGGCGCGGGCGAACTCCTCGACGAGGCGGGTCTTGCCGACGCCGGCCTCGCCGCCGAGCAGCAGGGCCTGCGGCTCTCCCCCGGATGCGGACGCCCGGGGGGCGTCGCCACCGGCGGCACGGGCGAGCGCGTCGTTCAACGTGTCCAGTTCGCCGGTACGGCCGACGAACACGGGACTGACGGACCTGGTCTCCACGGACCCGAGCATCGCACGCGGGTCCGACAGCGGGGCACCGGTTTTCGGCACGTGGACGGTGCCGGGAACGACGGTGCCGGGAACGACGGCGGGGAGGGAGGCCGTGCGGCCTCCCTCCCCGGCTCCCCCGTTCACGCGACCCGGGCGAACCAGGGCCGGCGCTGCCGCGGCGTATGGCTCTCCGCCTCGGCGGCGCCGTGGCGGGCCTCCCGGCGGGCGGCGCGACGGGCCCGGAGCACCTCGCGGGCCAGCCGGGCCTGGTCGGCGCGGCGGATCAGTTCGGCGGAGCGGTACTGCTGGAGTTGGTACTCGTACATGGTGTGTCCCATCGTTGAGAGCCGGATTCGGCTTCGCTCGTTCGCGATGCCTCAACCTTCGTCTCCCAGGGGGGTGGGCCACATCGGGCAAGTTCCGCATCTTCGGCGCCGCGCGGGGCCTTAGACGTGCGTGAGGGGTCTTAGGGCGCGCGCCACAGGCGTGCGGTTGCCCTAAGACCCCTCAGAAATGCCCGGTCAGCCGGTGGAGGGCAGTCCCAGCAGGACGTCCGTGTACTTCAGTACGGCAAGGAGCAGGCCGATGACGCCGAGGGCGACGCCCGCCCAGGCGACCGACTTGATCCACGGCGCCTGCGGGCGGCCGGGCGCGCCGAACGCGGGGCGGGCCAGCACGACGACGCCGACGATCAGCGCGACCAGGGCGAAGACTCCGCCCCACATCGCGGTGGCCTGCCAGGCGTTGCCGTAGCCCTTCTCGATCAGCGTGCCGACGTTCGACGACGAGGAGGTCTCCAGCTGGCCCATCAGCGACTCGCGCGCGGAGGCCACGGTGCCGACCCAGCTGCCGGTCAGGGAGACGATGCCGAGGCCGGCGGAGACGACGGCGCCCGCGCCCTGTCCGACGCCGGTGGGGCCGGCCCCGGCCGCGTCGGTGCCGTCGGTCCCGTCCGTGGCGTCGGCGTCCTCCGGCGTGCCGGTGCCGTCGGGAGTGCCGGTCCCGGACTGCTCGGCGGTTCCGGCGCCCTCAGCGGCTTCAGCGGTTTCAGAGGCCTCGGTGGACCCGGTGGCCTCGGCGGTCTCGTCCGTCTTGTGCTCGTCGGTCTTCACGCCGGTCTCGTCCACTGTCTTCGTTCCCATGCCTCGCACCGTACGGACGCTGTCTGAGAGGTCCCTTAATGATCCTTTCGAGCGGCACGCGCGCGTGCCTCGCGGGCCGCACGCCACTCGGGTGCGAGCACCGCCCACACCTCCATGTCCTGGCGTGCGCCCCGGTGGGGGAAGCTCTCGCGCAGCAGGCCCTCACGCATCATGCCGAGTCGCCGCGCGGCGTTGACACTCGGGGTGTTCGCCGAGGAGGCGTACCACTCCACACGGTGCATGCCGCGCTCGTCGAAGGCCCAGTCGATCAGCACCCGGGCACCGCGGGTGACCAGGCCGCGGCCCGTTCCGGCGGGCTCCAGCCAGCAGCCGATCTCGCAGACCCCGGTGGCCGTGTCGAAGGGGTGGTAGAGCACACCGCCGACGAGCGTGCCGTCCAGCCACAGCCCGTGCAGGAAGCCGCGGTCGGCGGCGCGCCGGTCGGCGTAGGTCTGGAGCACCTCACGCGCGGAGTCGACGTCGGTGGCCTTCGAGCCGAAGGGGACGTGCTCGGTGATGAAGTCCCGGCCGCGGTCCAGGTGGGCCAGGAACTCCTCGGCGTGCCAGGTCTCCAGGGGGCGCAGTTCGGCTCCGTCGTCACCCAGTGGTATCGCGTACATCCCGCTGCCGTTCCTCCTCCGCAAGGACGTCCGCCACCTCGGCGTCCGTCACCGCGGCCAGCCTCTCATGGGCGGCCCGGCACTCGGGCGGCTCGATGCTGATGCGCGGCAGGAGGGCGTCCAGGCGGCGCGGCAGCCACCAGTTGGCGCGGCCGAGCAGGTGCATCAGGGCGGGCACCAGGAGGGTGCGCAGCACGAAGGCGTCCAGGGCGACGGCGGCGGCGAGCGCGATGCCGAACATGGCGATCACGCGGTCGCCGCTGAGGACGAAGGCGAGGAAGACCGAGATCATGATGACGGCGGCGGAGTTGATCACCCGGCCGGTCTCGGCGAGTCCGACCCGGACGGCACGGCGGTTGTCGCCGGTCTCCAGCCATTCCTCGTACATCCGGCTGACGAGGAAGACCTGGTAGTCCATGGAGAGCCCGAAGAGCACCGAGACCATGATCACGGGTAGGAAGGGTTCGACGGGACCCGCGCTGCCGAGGCCGAGCAGTTCGCTCCCCCAGCCCCACTGGAAGATCGCCACGACCACTCCGAAGGCCGCGGCCACGGCCGCGACGTTCATGGCGGCGGCCTTGAGGGGGATGCCGACGGAGCGGAAGGCCAGCAGGAGCAGCAGGCAGCCCAGGCCGATGACGACGCCGACGAACAGGGGCAGCTTGCCGACGATGACGTCGGCGAAGTCGTCGTAGCCCGCCGTCACGCCGCCCACGTGCACGTCGAGCGCGGTCCCGGCCTCGGCGCGCGGCAGCACCTCGGAACGCAGCCGCTCGACCAGGTCGCTGGTGTCCTCGGACTGCGGCGCCGACTCGGGTACGACGGTGAGGTACGCGGCGTCGCCGCCGGAGTTGTACGTCACCGGGGTCACCGAGGAGACGCCCTCGGCGGTGCGCAGGGTCGCGTCGAGGTTGTCCAGGGCGAGCCGGTCCTCGGCGCCGCGGACCTCGGTGACCAGGGTGAGCGGGCCGTTGACGCCGGGGCCGAAACCGTCGGCGAGGAGGTCGTAGGCCTGGCGGGTGGTGGTGCCCTTGGCGTCGTTGCCCTGGTCGGAGGTGCCCAGGCGCAGGCCGAGGGTGGGCAGGGCGAGGACGGTGATGACGACGAGGGCGAGGGCGCCGAGCAGTTTCGGCCGGCGCTCGACGAAGGCCGACCAGCGGGCGGCGAACCCGGTCGCCACCTCCGGCTCGGGACCGTGCTCGGCGAGTCGGCGCCGCTCACGCCGGCTCAGGGCGCGCGGGCCGATGTACGACAGCAGGGCCGGCAGCAGCGTGACGGAGGCGGCGACGGTGAGGAGCACGGTCAGCGAGGCGGCGACGGCCACGCCGTTGAGGAAGCTCAGCCGGAGGATCAGCATGCCCAGCAGGGCGATGCAGACGGTGGCGCCCGCGAACACGACGGCCCGTCCGGTGGTCGCCACGGCGTCGGCGGCGGCCTCCGCCACGGACAGGCCGCGCTTCAGTCCGCGCCGGTGTCTGGTGACGATGAACAGGGCGTAGTCGATGCCTACGCCGAGTCCGATGAGGGTGCCCAGCATGGGCGCGAAGTCGGCGACGGTCATGGCGTGGCCGAGCAGGGTGATGCCGGCGTAGGCGGTGCCGACGGAGACCAGCGCGGTGGCGATGGGCAGCAGGGCCGCGGCGACGGAGCCGAAGGCGAGGAAGAGGACGACCGCTGCCACGGCCACGCCGACCGCCTCGGCGAGATGGCTGCCGCCGGACTCGGTCAGCGCTATGGCGTCGCCGCCCAGTTCGACGCGGAGTCCGTCGGTCTCGGCCGCCTCGGCGGTGTCGACCACGGCCCGCGCCTGGCCCGCGTCGATGTCCTGGGAGGCGTCCTCGAAGGTGACGGTCGCGTAGGCGGTGTCGGCGTTCTCGCTGATCAGGGGCGAGTCGGGGTCGTCGTACGGGTTGGTGACCGCGGCCACGCCGGGCAGGTCCGCGATGCGGTCCAGGGTGCGGGTCATCGCCTGTTCGACGTCGGTGGCGCGGACGGTGCCCGACGTGGTGTGCCAGACGATCGTGTCGCTGTCGCCGCCGAGGTCGGGGAAGCGGGACTCGAGCAGCCGGGAGGCGCGGTCGGAGCCGGTGCCCGGGATGCCGTAGTCGTTGGAGTACGCGGAGCCGGCGACCGTGGCGGCCGTGGCGACGCCACCGAGGGCGAGCAGCCAGAGCAGAACGGTTACGAGGCGACGTTGAACACACCAGCGTGCGAGGGCTGCCACGAACGTGCTCCCAGGGGTGTCTGATTGTGGATCTTTGACCGGAAACACCCGTTAAGCCGGGAACGCCGGGAACGGTCGTCCATGGGGTGAACGGCCCGCAAAGAACGCATGAGCGATGCGGAATCACTCTTGCAGGCAGAAGAGATCCTTTGCGGACTTAGTGGGCTTCTTCACAACAACGGCCCTGGGGGGACGCGCTGCGGTCGGCGCGTCCCCCCAGGGCTCGTGGTGTACCGGGCCTCAGCCCTCGGTGACACCCAGCTTCTCCAGGATCAGTTCCTTGACGCGGGCCGCGTCCGCCTGACCCCGGGTGGCCTTCATGACCGCGCCGACCAGCGCGCCCGCCGCGGCCACCTTGCCGCCGCGGATCTTGTCCGCGATGCCCGGGTTGCCGGCGATGGCCTCGTCGACCGCGGTGGTCAGCGCGCCCTCGTCGGAGACGACCTTCAGGCCGCGCTTGTCGACGACCTCGTCCGGCGTGCCCTCGCCGGCGAGGACGCCCAGGATGACCTGGCGGGCCAGCTTGTCGTTCAGCTCGCCCTTGGTCACCAGTTCGGCGACGCGGGCAACCTGGACCGGGGTGATCGCCAGCTCGTCCAGCGACGTGCCCGACTCGTTGGCGCTGCGGGCCAGCTCGCCCATCCACCACTTGCGGGCGGAGGCCGCGTCGGCACCGGCGTCGATCGTGGCGACGATCGGGTCCAGCGCTCCGGCGTTGAGGATGGACTGCATGTCGTTGCCGGAGATGCCCCACTCCTCGCGGAGCCGGTTGCGGCGCACCAGCGGCAGCTCGGGCAGTCCCGCCCGCAGCTCCTCGACCCACTCGCGGGACGGGGCGACGGGCACCAGGTCGGGCTCCGGGAAGTACCGGTAGTCCTCGGCCTCCTCCTTCACGCGGCCCGAGGTGGTGGACCCCGTGTCCTCGTGGAAGTGGCGGGTCTCCTGGATGATCGTGCCGCCGTCGTTCAGCACGGCGGCGTGCCGCTGGATCTCGAAGCGGGCGGCGCGCTCGACGGAGCGCAGCGAGTTGACGTTCTTGGTCTCGCTTCGGGTGCCGAACTTCTCCCGGCCGTGCGGGCGCAGCGACAGGTTCACGTCGCAGCGCATCTGGCCCATCTCCATGCGGGCCTCGGACACGCCGAGGGCACGGATGAGTTCGCGCAGCTCGCGGACGTACGCCCGCGCGACCTCGGGGGCCCGCTCGCCCGCTCCCTCGATCGGCTTGGTGACGATCTCGATGAGCGGGATGCCGGCGCGGTTGTAGTCGAGCAGGGAGTGCGAGGCGCCGTGGATACGGCCCGTCGCGCCACCGACGTGCAGCGACTTGCCGGTGTCCTCCTCCATGTGGGCGCGCTCGATCTGGACGCGGAAGGTCTCCCCGTCCTCCAGCTGCACGTCGAGGTAGCCGTCGAAGGCGATCGGCTCGTCGTACTGGGAGGTCTGGAAGTTCTTCGGCATGTCCGGATAGAAGTAGTTCTTCCGGGCGAAGCGGCACCACTCGGCGATCTCGCAGTTGAGCGCGAGACCGATCTTGACGGCCGACTCGACGCCGGTCGCGTTGACGACCGGGAGCGCGCCGGGCATGCCGAGGCAGACGGGGCAGGTCTGGGAGTTCGGATCGGCACCGAGCGCGGTCGAACAGCCGCAGAACATCTTGGTGTGGGTGCCGAGTTCGACATGGACCTCGAGGCCCATGACGGGGTCGTAGGACGCGAGTGCGTCCTCGTACGACACCAGGTCGGTCGTGGTGGTCACGGTGAAACTTCCCTCTCAGCCCAGCAGGACGTCGTCGTCGCCGAGGCGCTTCAGCTCGCGGTAGAGGATGGCGAGTCCGGTGACGATGGCGGCGGCGGACACGGCCGCGTCGACCAGGCGGAGCGTGTCGCTCTCGGCCCGGGCGAGCTTGGCCTGCTTGGCGACGCTCAGCGCGCCGAACGCCGTGGTGGCCATGGACAGGTACAGGCCGTTCTTGGACTTCTTGAAGCCCTTGGCCTTCGACAGCTTGCTCACAGCGACGGTGCCTCCTCCAGCAGCGGGTGGCCCCACTTTTCCACGAAGGCGGCCTCGACGGCGGCGCCGACCCTGTAGAGCCGGTCGTCCTTCATGGCGGGGGCGATGATCTGCAGACCCACCGGCAGGTTGTCCTCGGGGGCGAGGCCGCAGGGCAGCGACATGGCCGCGTTGCCCGCCAGGTTGGTGGGGATGGTGCACAGGTCGGCCAGGTACATCGCCATCGGGTCGTCGGCGCGCTCGCCGATCGCGAAGGCGGTGGTCGGGGTCGTCGGGGAGACGATCACGTCGACCTGCTCGAAGGACCGCTCGAACTCCTGCTTGATCAGGGTGCGGACCTTCTGGGCGCTGCCGTAGTACGCGTCGTAGTACCCGCTCGACAGGGCGTACGTGCCGAGCATGATGCGGCGCTTGACCTCGGGGCCGAAGCCGGCCTCGCGGGTCAGGGAGGTGACCTCCTCGGCGGAGTGCGTCCCGTCGTCGCCGACGCGCGCGCCGTAGCGCAGGCCGTCGAAGCGGGCGAGGTTGGAGGAGCACTCGGACGGCGCGATCAGGTAGTACGCGGAGAGCGCGAGGTCGAAGGACGGGCAGTCCAGCTCGACGATCTCGGCGCCCAGCGACTTCAGCAGCTCCACGGACTCGTCGAAGCGCTGGACGACACCGGCCTGGTAGCCCTCGCCGCGGAACTGTTTGACGACGCCGACGCGCATGCCGTCCACGCTGCCGTTGCGGGCGGCCTCGACGACGGCGGGGACCGGCGCGTCGATGGAGGTGGAGTCCATCGGGTCGTGCCCGGCGATCACCTCGTGCAGCAGGGCCGCGTCCAGGACCGTACGGGCGCAGGGGCCGCCCTGGTCGAGGGAGGAGGAGAAGGCCACCATGCCGTAGCGGGAGACGCCGCCGTAGGTCGGCTTGACGCCGACGGTGCCGGTGACGGACGCGGGCTGGCGGATGGAGCCGCCGGTGTCGGTGCCGATGGCGAGCGGCGCCTGGAAGGCGGCGAGGGCCGCGGAGGAGCCGCCGCCGGAGCCGCCGGGGATCCTGGTGAGGTCCCAGGGGTTGCCGGTCGGGCCGTAGGCGCTGTTCTCGGTGGAGGACCCCATGGCGAACTCGTCCATGTTGGTCTTGCCGAGGATGACGACGTCGGCGGCCTTGAGGCGCCGGGTGACAGTCGCATCGTACGGCGGGATCCAGCCCTCAAGGATCTTCGAGCCGACGGTGGTGGGGATGCCCTCGGTGGTGAAGATGTCCTTGAGCGCGAGGGGGACGCCGGCCAGCGGGCCGAGCTTCTCGCCGCGCTCGCGCTTCTCGTCCACGGCGCGGGCCTGGGCCAGCGCGCCCTCGCGGTCGACGTGCAGGAAGGCGTGCACCTTCTCGTCGACGGCCTCGATGCGGGCCAGGTGGGCCTCGGTGACCTGCACGGCACTCAGTTCGCCGGAGGCGATCTTCGCGGCGGTCTCGGCCGCGGTGAGCCTGATGATGTCGCTCATGGCGGTTACTCCTCCCCCAGGATCTGCGGCACCTTGAATCGCTGCTGCTCCTGGGCCGGGGCGCCGGAGAGCGCCTGCTCGGGCGTGAGCGACGGACGGACCTCGTCCGCCCGCATGACGTTCGTCAGCGGGAGCGGGTGCGAGGTCGGCGGTACGTCTTGGTCGGCGACCTCGCTGACGCGGGCGACCGCGCCGATGATGTCGTCCAGCTGTCCCGCGAAGTGCTCGAGCTCTTCGGGCTTCAGCTCCAGACGCGCCAGCCGGGCGAGGTGGGCGACCTCCTCGCGCGTGATGCCAGGCATGCAGCGTTCCTCTGGGTGAGTGTGTGGTCGGGGCACATCGGCCGGGGCAAGGCGCCTGTTCCGGTCGATTCGGCCCAGTCGGTTTGGCCCAATCCTATGGGGCCGGGCCCCGTGGCCGTTAAACGGTTTCCCCCGGACCGGCTTCCCGGCGCCGCGCGTCCCAGGCGGCGCTGCGCAGGAAATGGTTGTCGTAGAGCTCCTGGACCTCCAGCAGGCTCTCCCGGGTGGCCTCGCCGAGGGCGATGCGCTGGAGGTGGCGGAAGTACTCGAAGCGCTCGACACCCGGCGTGAGGACGATGAGCAGGTCGGCGTCGGCTCCCGGCACGGCGGCGAAGGCGTGCGGCCTGCCGGGCGGGACCACCACGAGGTCGCCGGGGCCCGCGGTGAGGACGTCGTCGCCGGAGAGGATGTCGGCGGCGCCGTCGAGGAGGAAGAACATCTCGGCGGAGTTGTCGTGCCAGTGCGGCGCGGCGCCGTCGGCGCCCGCGGTGAGGGTGACGCGCTGGGTGGACAGGGCGCCGCCGGTGGCGCTGCTGTCCGCCAGCAGGCGCACGGTGGTGGGCGCGCGGCCGACGACCTCGGCCTCGGCCTCGCGGACGACCACGGACTCGTCGAACTTCGGAACGAACAGCGACATTCTCGGACTCCCTGGAGCGAACGACGGACGGGTGCGTCCGGGTGGGTCCACCCGGACGGGTGTGCTCAGACCGCGAAGAGCAGTCCGGCACTGATCAGGACAACGACCGCGGTGGCGAAGTGGATCCCGAAGGCCACCGCCCTCGTGCCCCCGTGGCGCAGCACTATGAGCGTGTCGGCGAGCGGCACGAGGGCGACGCAGAGCATGAACCACGCCTCCGGGCGGGCGCCGGCGAAGGCCAGCAGAGCGAGCCCCACCACGCCGAGCGCGCCGTCCCTGACCCCCTTGATCGTCAGATAGGCGCCGGCGTCGCCGCCGGGGTCGGCCGGGACGCCGTAGCCGGCGGCGGCCGGGCCGGGCTGGAACAGGAAGCGGTACCCCAGGAACAGGCAGAACAGGTTGAGCACGACGGCCAGGGTGTATGCGGTGACGGTCACGACGACTCCTTGCTAGCGATGCTAGGTACAGGAATGACGCTAGCAGAACGATGACAGCATGGCTAGCGTTGCTAGAATCTCGGTCATGACGATTCAGGCGCGCCGGGAGCGCGAACGGGCGGAACGCGAGCGGCTGATCGTGACGGTCGCGCGGAACCTGGCCGAGGCGGAGGGCTGGGACGCGGTCACCACCCGCCGGCTGGCCGCGGAGATCGAGTACAGCCAGCCGGTCCTGTACAGCCACTTCAAGAGCAAGGGCGCGATCGTGGCGGCGGTCGCGGTACGGGGCTGCGAGGAACTGACGGCCGGCCTGCGGGCTTCGGCCGCGGCGGCCGGGGACGGGTACGGGAGGGCGGCGGCGGTCGGCCGGGCGTACACGGACTTCGGACGGCGGCGGCCCGCGCTCTACGACGCGATGTTCACGCACCCGGTGGACCTGCCGTTCGCCACCCCCGGGGCACCGGCGCCCCTCCGGGAGGCGTTCGGCGAACTGCGGCGGGCCGTCCAGCCGGTCGCGCGCGACGGGGAAGACCTCACGCTGCTCACGGAGACGTTCTGGGCGGGACTGCACGCCCTGGTGACGCTGACGCGCGACGGCCGGCTGCCCGCGGAGACCCACGACCACCGGCTCGCCCTGCTGATCGCGCGCTTCGCCGTGCCTGCCGGTGGGTGAGAGCGCGCCGCGGTTCGCGGCGCTCGGGTCACTCGTCGCTCGCCGCCGCGGGCAGTGCGGCGGCGGCCCGTACCCAGCCCCTCGAACCCCGGGCGAGCAGCCAGGCCGTGGTCTCCTCCGGGGGCATCGCGGCCGCCACCAGCCAGCCCTGTACGGCGTCGCAGCCGAGGTCCCGCAGGCGTTCCCAGGTCTCGTCGTCCTCCACGCCCTCGGCGACGACGAGCAGTCCGAGGGAGTGGGCGAGGTCGACCGTGCAGCGCACGATCTCGGCGTCCTCGTTGTCGATGGCCAGCCGGGCCACGAACGAGCGGTCGATCTTCAGCTCGCTGACGGGGAGCCTGCGCAGGTGGACGAGGGAGGAGTAGCCGGTGCCGAAGTCGTCCAGGGACATCTTGACGCCGTGCCCGGTCAGCGCGTTGAGGGTGTCGGCCGCGCGCTGCGGGTCCTCCAGCAGGACGTGCTCGGTGATCTCGAGTTGGAGCGCTCCCGCGGGAACGCCGTGCCGGGCGAGCCGGGCGGCCACCGAGCCCGCGAACCCGGGGGTGTGCACGTCGCGCGGGGAGACGTTGACCGCGACCGGCACGAACAGGCCCTGGGAGCGCCAGTGGGCGACCTGCTCCAGCGCCGTCTCCAGTACGTACTCGGTGAGGTGGGGCATCAGCCCGGAGGACTCGGCGATCGCTATGAACTCGTCCGGCGGCACCTTGCCGCGCTCGGGGTGCACCCAGCGCACCAGCGCCTCCAGGCCCGCCACCTGCCCGTCGAAGCGGACCTTGGGCTGGTAGTGCAGCTCGACCTCGTGGGCGTCCAGGGCCCGGCGCAGGTCGCCGAGGAGGCCGAGCCGGTCCGGAGTGTTGGAGTCCCGCTTGGACTCGTAGACCTCCACCCCGGTGCGGTCCCGCTTCGCCTGGTACATCGCCACGTCCGCGCGGCGCAGCAGCCCCTCGGCGTCCAGCGCGTGGTCGGGGAAGACGGCGACCCCGGCGCTGGCCTCCAGGACCAGGGTGAGTCCGTCCAGGTCCATCGGTGAACTGAGCGCGGACACCAGGCCCCGGGCGATCCGGGTCGCCGACGTGGTGGAGTCGGCGACGGGCAGTAAGACGGCGAACTCGTCGCCGCCGAGCCGCGCGGCCTCCGCTCCGCGCGGCAGGGCCTGTCGCAGCCGGTCGGCGGTCTGCAGGAGCAGCCGGTCCCCGGCGAGGTGTCCGAGCGTGTCGTTGACCGACCGGAAACGGTCGAGGTCGATCAGCATGAGGGCGGCGCGGGCGCCGATGCGCTCGGCGTCGTCCAGCGCGCTCCAGGTGCGCTCCAGGAGCCACTGCCGGTTGGGCAGGCCGGTGAGCGGGTCGCGCAACTGCTCCTCGGCGCGGGCGCGGGCGATCCACAGCGTGGAGTCGAGGGCGATGAGCGGGATGGCGAACAGCGGCAGCAGCAGCGGCTTGGCGACGGCGACGACGCAGACCAGCGGGGCGATGCCGAGCAGCGCGACGGCGACCAGGCCCTGTCTGACCAGGGCGGTGCGGGCCACGGTGGGGAGCCCGGGGCGCGGGGTCTGCAGGTACCACAGCAGGGCGCGGGTGACGGCGAGGTAGGCGATGGCGACGAGCGCCACCTTGGGCGCCGCGTACATGCCCCAGGTGTCGGGGTCCCAGGGGTGCTCGACGGACGGTACGGAACCGCAGACGCCGAGGAGGAGGGCGCCCGCGGCGATGCCGAGGATGTCCACCGCGCCGTGCAGGACGCCCTGCCGCCAGCGGCCCCGGCGGGCTATGCCGACCAGGACGACGACGGTGAGGCTGACCATGCCGGCCGGAATCCAGCCGTACAGCAGCAGGACGGCGAGGGTGAGGGCGGCGCCCGAGCCGGTGCCGCCCCACCAGCGGGAGCGGCCGAGCATGACCAGGTGGCCGACGACGATGCCGGTCAGCACGGCCAGGGACCAGCCGACGGTGCCGGACGGGAAGAGGGCGTGGCCGTCGCTGAACGCCCGGTAGAAGCCCGCGCCCAGGACGAAGGCGGCGGTCGCGACGATCGCCGCGGGCAACGCGGGCCAGGACAGGTGCCGTTCGGCGTCCGGGTCGGCGGGGCCGTGGAGGTGTCCGGTGGTGTGGCCGGTGGCCTGCGGCACGCGGATGCCCGCCGCGGGACGCGGGATGCCACCCTCGCGTTGCCCGTGCCACCGGCTCACGTGCCACGCGCCCACCATGCGACGCAGGCGCAGCCGTGAGCCCGCGGCGGCGCTCTCGGTCGGTTCCATTCCCGTCCCTCTCACAGCCGGCGGTGCCCACGCCACGCGGCCCCCGCCTCGACCACCTTCAACGGCTCCGCGTCAAAGACCCCTTCCCCTGTCACCCGGGGCAGGGGGATGCCCCGACCGCAGCTGGGCACGGCGGGCGCACACCTCAACAGTAGGCCGCGGAAGGCTTCCAGGGGCACTGGTCGTCGACGGTTGCCCGAATGCCACCCGGCCACCCGTATGCATCTGATATGCGCCGATCGGGTGGCCTTCAACCGCTATTCCTCAGCCGAAAGCGCGACACCCGCCGCCGCTTCGGCTCCTTGTTCGAGGAGCACGCCGAAACCTTCCTCGTTCAGAACCGGCACTTTCAGCTGCATCGCCTTGTCGTACTTCGACCCGGGGTTGTCACCGACCACGACGAACGACGTCTTCTTGGACACCGATCCGGTCACCTTGGCGCCCCTGTTCTGGAGGGCCTCCTTGGCGCCGTCCCGGGTGAAGTTCTCCAGGGTGCCGGTGACGACGACGGTGAGTCCCGCGAGCGGCCGGGGCCCTTCGTCCTCCCCCGTCGACCGGTCCTCCAGCAAGACCCCGGCCGCCTTCCACTTGCGGACGATCTCGCGGTGCCAGTCCACGGCGAACCACTCCTTGACGGCGGTGGCGATGGTGCCGCCCACGCCGTCCGTGCTCGCCAGCTCCTCCTCGGTGGCCTGCTCGATGCGGTCGACGGAGCGGAACTCGCGGGCGAGGGCCTGGGCGGCGACCGGTCCGACGTACCGGATGGAGAGGCCGTTGATGAAGCGGGCCAGCGGGCGGGTCTTGGCCTCCTCGATGTACTGCAGGAGCGCGAGGGTGTTCTTCTTCGGCTCGCCCTCCTTGTTGGCGAAGACCGTGGCGATCTTCTCCTCGCCGGTCTTGGGGTCGCGCTTGGGCAGCCCGCTGTCCGGGTCGAGGACGTACGCCTTGATGGGCAGCAGCTTCTCGACGGTGAGGTCGAAGAGGTCGCCCTCGTCCACCAGCGGGGGCTCGGCCGGTTCCAGCGGGCCGGTGAGCGCGGCCGCCACGACGCCGCCGAAGTGCTCGATGTCCAGGCACTCCCGCCCGGCGAGGTAGGCGACGCGCTCGCGCAACTGGGCCGGGCAGGCGCGGGCGTTGGGGCACCGCAGGTCGATGTCGCCCTCTTTCATCGCCTTCAGCGGCGTCCCGCACTCGGGGCACTCGGCCGGCATCACGAACTCCCGCTCGCTGCCGTCCCTGAGGTCGGCGACCGGCCCGAGGATCTCGGGGATGACGTCACCGGCCTTGCGCAGCACCACGGTGTCGCCGATGAGCACGCCCTTGGCCTTGACGACCTCCTGGTTGTGCAGGGTGGCGAACTCCACCTCGCTGCCGGCCACCGTGACCGGCTCGACCTGCGCGTACGGAGTGACGCGGCCGGTGCGGCCGACGCCCACCTTGATGTCGACGAGCTTGGTGTTGACCTCCTCCGGCGCGTACTTGTAGGCGATGGCCCAGCGGGGCGCGCGGGCGGTGGAGCCGAGCCGGCCCTGGAGGCGGATCTCGTCGAGCTTGACGACGACACCGTCGATCTCGTGCGCCACGGAGTGCCGGTTCTCGCCGTAGTACGCGATGAAGTCCCGTACGCCGTCCAGGCCGTCGACCACCCTGTTGTGCGGGGAGGTGGGCAGGCCCCAGGTCTTCAGCAGGTCGTATGCCTGGGAGAGGCGGGTCAGGCCCTTGTAGCCCTCCAGGGTGCCGATGCCGTGGACCACCATGTGCAGCGGGCGGGTGGCGGTGACGCGCGGGTCCTTCTGGCGCAGCGAACCGGCCGCCGCGTTGCGGGCGTTGGCGAAGGGCTTGTCCCCCGCCTCGTTCAGCCGGGCGTTGAGTTCCTGGAACTTCTCCATCGGGAAGTAGACCTCGCCCCGGATCTCCACGAGGTCGGGGACCTCGTCGCCGGCCAGGCGCTCGGGGATCTCCGCGATGGTGCGGACGTTGGGCGTGATGTCCTCGCCGGTGCGGCCGTCGCCGCGGGTGGCGGCGCGGACCAGACGGCCGCGCTCGTAGGTGAGGTTGACGGCGAGTCCGTCGACCTTCAGCTCGCACAGGAAGTGGTACTCCTGCTCGCCCAGCTCCCGGGCGATGCGGTCGAACCAGGCGGCCAGCTCGTCGTCGTTGAACGTGTTGTCCAGGGAGAGCATCCGCGTGGGGTGCTCGACGGCCGTGAACTCGGTCTCGTAGGAGCCGGACACCTTCTGCGTCGGGGACTCGGGGGTGCGCAGCTCCGGGTGGCGCTCCTCCAGCTCCTCCAGGGTGCGCAGCAGCCGGTCGAACTCCGCGTCGCTGACCACGGGTGCGTCGTTCACGTAGTACCGGAAGCGGTGCTCCTCGATCTGCTCGGCGAGGCGCATGTGCCGCTCCCGCGCCTCGGCGGGCACGCTGGTCGTCTCCGCCTGCTTGTCGCCCTGCTTGTCGCCGGCCACCGTAAGTCCTCCCGTTACTCTGGGTTGTCCGCGAGGGATCCCGCCGCCCGGACGCAGTGGGCGAGCGCGCGCCGGGCGTACTCCGGGGAAGCACCCGCGAGTCCGCACGCGGGAGTGACGGTGACCGTCCTCGCGAGCAGCTCCGGGCGCAGCCCCAGCCTGCGCCACAGCGTTCTGACACCCATGACGCTACCGGCAGGGTCTGACAATGCGGTGTCCGTGCCCGGCACGACACCTGCGAACAGCCGGGTGCCGCCCTCGACGGCCTCACCGATCGCGTCGTCGTCACGCTCGGTGAGGAGCGAGAAGTCGAAGGAGACGCCCGCGACGCCCGCCCGGCGCAGCAGGGCGAACGGCACGTCCGGCGCGCAGGAGTGGACCACGACGGGGCCGCCGTCGTGGACCCCGGCGACCTCGCGGAGGGTCGCCTCCACGGCCTGGCGGTCGACGGCGCGGTGGGTGCGGTAGCCGCTGGCGGTGCGGACGCTGCCGCGCAGGACGGCGGTGAGGGACGGCTCGTCGAGCTGGAGAACGGGGCGGGCGCCGGGCACGCGGCGACGGATCTCGGCGAGGTGCAGGCGCAGGCCTTCGGTGAGCGAGGCGGCGAGGTCGCGGCAGGCGCCGGGGTCGGAGAGGACCGCCTCGCCGTTGCGCAGTTCCAGGGCGGCGGCGAGGGTCCACGGGCCGACCGCCTGGACCTTGAGCGGGCCCTCGTAGCCCTGGGTGAACTCCTCCAGGGCGTCGAGGTCCTCGCCCAGCCAGGCCCGGGCGCGTTTCGTGTCCCGCCCCGGGCGGTCGCCGAGCCGCCAGCCGCTGGGCTCCACGCGCGCGTACAGCTCGACGAGCAGGCCGGCGGTGCGGCCGATCATGTCGGCGCCGGGGCCGCGGGCGGGCAGCTCGGGGAGGAAGGGGAAGTCCTCGAAGCTGCCGGTGGCGGTTCTGGCCGCCTCGCGGGCGTCGTGGCCCGGGAGGCTGCCGATGCCGGTGGCGGGGGCGAAGTCGTCGTTCACGGGAGAAGCGTACGCAGGGGTCGGGCGGCTGGATTCCGCCCCCGCCGCCCCTTCCCTTTCCCGTCCCCGGGGGCTGCCGCCCCCGAACCCCCGCCTTCGGCCCTGGACGGGCCTCGTCCTCAGACGCCGGACGGGCTGGAATTTCCACACCGGCGTCTCGGAGAAACCCTTACCGTCCCGGGCGCACCGTCAGGTCGTTGACCTCCGCGTCCCTCGGGAGGTCCAGGGCCATCAGGATGGTCGTGGCGACGGACTCGGGGTCCATCCACTGCGACGGGTCGTACTCCTTGCCCTCCTGCCGGTGGACCTTGGCCTGCATGGGGCTGGCGGTGCGGCCGGGGTAGACCGAGGTGACCCGGACGCCGTTGCCGTGCTCCTCCTGGCGCAGTGCGTCGGCGAGGGCCTTCAGGCCGTGCTTCGAGGCGCCGTACGCGGCCCAGCCGGCGTGGGCGTTGAGGCCGGAGCCGGAGTTGACGAAGAGCACCTGGCCCTGGGCGACGCGGAGCTGGGGCAGGAGGAGGCGGGTCAGCTCGGCGGGGGCGACCAGGTTGACGTTGAGCTGGTTGAGCCAGGTCTTCGGGGTGAGGTCGCCGACCGGTCCGAGGTCGACGACCCCGGCGATGTGCAGCAGCGGGTCCACCCGGTCGGGCAGCGACTGGTGCGAGAGGGCCCAGGACAGCTTGGCCGGGTCGGCCAGGTCTCCGACCAGCGTCCTCGCGCCGGGGAGCGCGGCGGCCAGTTCCTTCGCGCGGCCCGCGTCGCGCGCGTGGAGCACGACCTCGTCGCCGCGTTCGTGCAGGCGGCGGGCGACGGCCGCGCCGATGCCGGAGCCCGCTCCGGTGATCACGTGTGTAGCCATGCCCGCCATGCTCGCACCACCGGCGTCCTACTCGATGCCCTGGCTCTCCTCCAGGTAGGCGAGCGCGCCGACCGGCTCCTCGGCGAAAAAAACCAGCTCGGTGAGGGGGCGGGGGAGGAAGCCCTCGTCCTCCATGCGGCGGAACTGCTCCCTGAGGCCGTCGTAGAAGCCCGCGGTGTTGAGCAGCACGACCGGCTTGTCGGTGTGCCCGTGCTTCTTCAGCTCCAGGATCTCGGTGGCCTCGTCGAGCGTGCCGGTGCCGCCCACCATGACGACGACGGCGTCGGCCTTCTCCAGCAGCAGCCGCTTGCGCTCGGCCAGGTCCTTCGCGATCAGCATCTCGTCGGCGCCCTCGCGCGCCTTGGCCGCCAGGAAGTCCACCGAGACCCCGAGCAGTCGGCCGCCCGACTCCTGCACGCCGTCGGCGACCACCTTCATCAGGCCGACGTCCGAGCCGCCCCAGACGAGGGTGTGACCGCCCTTGCCGAGCAGTTCGGCGAACTCCTTGGCGGGGCCCGTGTAGCGCTCGTCGAGGTCGGCGGCGGAGAGGAAGACGCAGATGTTCATGGCGTCCACCGTACGGCCCGGCGGAGCGGGAAGAACCAGACGGCCGGGCACGCTGTAGTGGCGAAGGCCACTGCACCGAGGAGGACGACCGTGACCAAGGGACTCAAGGGACACCGCATCACCGTCGAGCCGAGCGAGCGGCACGTGCGCGTGGTGCACGGCGGGCAGCTGCTCGCGGAGAGCGACGGGGCGTTGGTGCTGCACGAGACGGGCTGTCCCGACCGGTACTACCTCCCGGCCGAGGACGTTCGCCTCGACCTGCTGACGCCGTCCGCCACGACCACCCACTGCCCCTTCAAGGGCGACGCCTCCTACTGGTCGCTGCCGGACGCGGCGGACCTCGTCTGGGCGTACCCGGACCCGAAGCCGGAGGTCGCGGAGATCAAGGACCGCCTCTGCTTCTACGAAGTCGAGGTGTCCTGAGCGATGAACCGCGTGCCGTACGGCAGTCTGCACAGGCATGGAGAAGAAGACTGTTTCGCGTGACGGCACACGCATCGCCTACGAACGCACCGGGCGGGGGCCGACGGTCGTGCTCGTCAGCGGCGCGATGTCGACCGGTGCCACGACGGCACCGCTGGCCGCCGAGCTGTCGGACCGCTTCGACGTCGTCGTGTACGACCGCCGGGGGCGCGGTGGGAGCGGCGACACCGCGCCGTACGCGGTGGAACGCGAGATCGAGGACCTGGCGGCGCTGACCGAGGCGGTGGGCGGCGAGGCCTCGCTGTACGGCATGTCTTCGGGCGGCGCACTGGTGCTCCGGGCGGCGGCGAGCGGTCTGCCGGTGCGCCGGGCCGCCGTGTACGAGGTGCCGTACGCCATGGACGACGCGGGCGTGCGGGCCGGGGCCGAGTACACGGAGCGGCTGACCGAGGCGCTCGGCCAGGGCCGCCGCGGGGATGCCGTGGAGCTGTTCCTGCGCCGCACCGGGCTGGGCGAGGAGATGATCCGCGGTGCCCGGCAGTCCCCCATGTGGGCGGGGATGGAGTCGGTGGCGCCGAGCCTGGCGTACGACGACGCCGTGATGGGCGACGGCCGGGTGCCCCGCTCCGAGATCGCCGCGATCGCCTGCCCCCTGCTGGTCCTCGCGGGCGGCGCGAGCGACGCGTGGTGGCACGAGGCCGCCCGGACGGTCGCGGAGTCGGCCCCCGACGGCGCGTACGGCACCGTGGACGGGCAGACCCACATGGTGGAGCCGGGCGTACTGGCGCCGGTGCTGGCGGAGTTCTTCGCCGGATGAGCCGGCGCCCACGAGGGCGCCGGCGCGCTGCCCGGCGGTGGGTTCAGGCGGCGCCGGCCGTGGCGCGCGTCGTCGACGCGATGGTCGCCGAGCCCACCACGCGCGTGCCGTCGTACAGCACGATCGCCTGGCCGGGGGCGACACCGCGGACCGGCTCGGTGAAGGTGACCTCCAGGGCGCCGTCGACCAGCTCGGCCCGTACCCCGGTCTCGCCGCCGTGGGCGCGCAGCTGGGCCGTGTAGGTGCCGGGGCCGGCGGGAGCGGCGCCGCACCAGCGGGGCTTGACCGCGCGGAGGGCGTCGACGTCGAGTGCCTCGGCCGGGCCGACCGTCACGGTGTTGTTCACCGGGGAGATGTCCAGGACGTAGCGCGGCTTGCCGTCGGGGGCCGGGGTGCCGATCCTGAGGCCCTTGCGCTGGCCGATGGTGTAGCCGTAGGCGCCGTCGTGGGTGCCGAGCCGGTTGCCCGCCTCGTCGACGATGTCGCCCTCGGCCCTGCCGAGCCGGTCGGCGAGGAAGCCCTGGGTGTCGCCGTCGGCGATGAAGCAGATGTCGTGCGAGTCGGGCTTCTTGGCCACCGCGAGGCCCCTGCGCTCGGCCTCCGCGCGGATCTCGTCCTTGGTGGTGACCGTGTCGCCGAGCGGGAACATCGCGTGGGCGAGCTGCCGGTCGTCGAGCACGCCGAGGACGTAGCTCTGGTCCTTGGCCATGTCGGAGGCGCGGTGCAGCTCCCGGGTGCCGTCCTCGCGCAGGATCACCTGGGCGTAGTGGCCGGTGCAGACGGCGTCGAAGCCGAGGGCGAGCGCCTTGTCGAGCAGCGCGGCGAACTTGATCTTCTCGTTGCAGCGCAGGCACGGGTTGGGGGTGCGTCCCGCCTCGTACTCGGCGACGAAGTCCTCGACCACGTCCTCGCGGAAGCGGTCGGCGAGGTCCCACACGTAGAAGGGGATGCCGATGACGTCGGCGGCGCGCCGGGCGTCCCGTGAGTCCTCGATGGTGCAACAGCCCCGGGCGCCCGTGCGGAAGGACTGCGGGTTCGCGGAGAGCGCCAGGTGGACGCCGGTCACGTCGTGCCCCGCCTCGGCCGCGCGGGCTGCGGCGACGGCGGAGTCGACTCCGCCCGACATGGCGGCGAGGACGCGGAGGGGACGGGTGCGCTGCGGAGTGTCAGTCATAGCCCCTCCAGAGTACGGGGAGGCGGGAACCGGAGCGCGCGAGTATGCGTTGAAGATCGTATGGGGGCGAAGCAGGGATCCACGGGCGGATCCACGAGCGGCGGATCCGGTGACGGCGACCGGCGCATCGGCCGGCGGGCGCTGATCGTCGGCGGTGCGGCGGCGGCCCTGGGCACGGGTGTGCTGGCCCGTGACGAGCTGTCGCGGCTGTGGTGGCGGATGCCGGGTGTCGAGCGGCCCCGCGAGGAGGGCGCGGTCGACTACGCGGGCGCGCGCTGGGTCGCGGCGTCGGACGCGAACTGGCGGCGGGCGGACCGGCCGGACGACTTCGGCATCGACATGGTGATCGTCCACGTCACCCAGGGCAGCTTCGACAGCGCCGTGCGGGCCTTCCAGGACCCGGGGCACAAGGCGGCCGCGCACTACATCGTGGGGCAGGACGGGCGGGTCACCCAGATGATCCGCGAGCTGGACGTGGCGTACCACGCGGGCAACCGCGACTACAACGAACGCAGTGTCGGCATCGAGCACGAGGGTTTCGTGGACCGCCCGCGGGACTTCACCGACGCGATGTACGCCGCCTCCGCGCGGCTGACGGCGGGGATCTGCGCGCGGTACGACATACCCCTGGACCGGAAGCACATCCTCGGCCACGTGGAGGTGCCGGGCACCGACCACACCGATCCGGGGCCGCACTGGGACTGGGACCGGTATCTGAAGCTGGTGCGACGGGCGGCCACGAGCGGCCCCTCCGGCAGCCCGTCGGCCGGCCCGTCGAACGGCCCCTCGCGATCCGGCGTCTGACTCCGAGTCCGTCCCCGGCCGGTCCCCCACCGGATGACGCCGTCCTGACCCGACGACGACCCGGTTCGGCCTGAGTCCGGATACTCAGGCCTCGTGGTGGCCGGTACGGACAGCCACCGCTTCGGGGAAAGTTACTGTACGTCCCGACAACCATGACGCTGCGGTCACCAGTCGCATCCGCTCGTCATCATCACAGGGGGAGGGCCACGCATGGCGTGGGAGGAGTGGGAGCAGGTCAAGGCGGCGGTGTCCACAGGACGCACCGCGCAGATGCAGCTCAACCAGTTGCCGGCCGATCGGGGAGGCACCGGCACAGCCGGTGGTGGTCCGGTCGGCAGGATGAGATCCGACAAGGCCACGTGGTCCGGAGCCGGTGGAGCCCTCGGCGAGTTGCAGGAGAGCCTCGGCAAGGCGCTGGCGAGACTGGCGGACGGCCAGACGGGGCTCGGCAAGGAATCCGGGTGTCTGACGGCGGCGGTTCAGGAGAGGGTGTACGAGTCCTGGGAGCGCCGGGTGAAGGACATCAGCGAGCTGTGCGACGGACTCGCCGAAGTGTTCGAGAAGACGGGCAACGACCAGCTCAGGACCGACGAGGCCATCAAGGCCGAGATCGCCCGGCTGAAAGTGGCCTCCGGGGACCCGGCCGACGGCGGCTCGGGCAAGGGCCGGTGAGTCGAGCGCATGGACATCAAAACGCTCAAGGCCCTCAAGCCGTCCGAGTACTCGGAGGCCGCGGACGGGTACCGCGCGATCAGCAACACCGCCGACGCGGCTCGGGAGCGCATCGACAAGCAGGTCACCAAGGCCATGCGGAAGGCCAACGAGGGCGCGGCAGCGGACGCGGCACAAAAGCAGCTGACGAAACTCTCGGAGAACTTCCACTACACCCAGGTCGAATGCGGCCTGATCACCGGAGCGCTGGACGGTTTCTCGTTCGAGATCGCCGCGCCCAGGCGCCGTCTGCTCGAGGCGCTGGACGATGCGGCGGCGCTGGGGTACGCCGTCAGCGCAGAGGGTGACATCACCTTTCCCGCCGGCGGCAAGAACGAACTGACCGGTGCCGAGATCCCCGGCGGCACGGCCGTGGGCAACAACGGCATGCTCGACTCCAGCAACAGGGGGCTCTACGGTCCGGACAACCGGGGGTTGTACTCACCGGGTACCGCTGGGACCGGCGGCCTCGACATTCACCGTGGGAATCCGCATCACGCGAAGGCACAGGACATAGCCGACCGCATAGCCCACGCCGTGGCGGAGGCGAAGCTGATCGATACGCGCTACAGCGACGCACTGGGTCAGCTCAAGGCGGCACCGGGGCTGAGCGTGACCTCGAAGACGTGGGCGGATGTGGCGTCCGACGTCGACGCCGTCAGCTGGGCTGCGCTCGACTACGTCCAGGACCACATCCCGATGGACAAGTCGCCGGCCGACCGCAAGGAGTGGTGGGACAACCTCAGCGAGGAGGAGCGCGACGAGTACAAGACGGCCTTCCCCGAGATCATCGGCGGCCTCGACGGCATCCCTGCCGTAGTCCGCGATGAAGTCAACCGCGAAAACCTGCAGATGCTCATCGCCAAACTGGAAGGACAGGACGACGACACTTCCCGGGCCCAACTGGAGGGCATGAAGGGAATTCAGGAGAAGCTGTCCAAGCCCAGCCAGCCGCCCATGTTCCTGCTCGGAATCGGGGATGAGGGCAATGGCCGGGCGATCGTAAGCTACGGAAATCCGGACACTTCGAAAAATGTCTCCGCCTACGCTCCGGGGCTTGGCACCACGCTTGACGGCGACTTCGCGGACGACACGGTCCGACGGGCGTACCAGACGGCGAAGGGCGCCTACAAGTACGACCATTCCACCGCTTCCATCGTCTGGTTGGGCTACGACGCCCCTGGTTTCACAGAGGTGGCGTCCACAACCCTCGCGAACCGGGGTGCCCCCGCCTACAGCAGCTTCATGGAAGGCATACAGGCCACCAACGAGAACGCCGACCCCCATGTCACCGCCATCGGGCACTCGTATGGCTCGCTCGTGGTCGGAACGGCCGCGCGAGAGCACGGCGGAATACCCGGCGTCGACGACATCGTGCTTCTGGGAAGCCCCGGCACGGGCGCGCAGACCGCAGACGAGCTGAATGTCGGAAAAGGCCATGTATTCGCCGCGTCGGCCGGCAACGATCCGGTTTCGTGGCTACCGGCGGCCAGCAGCCTCATCGGGCCCGCCCCCGCCGTCGTCAATTTTCTGGACGACGAGCGCTGGTTCGGCAGGGACCCGGTCAGCGACGATTTCGGCGCCACACGCATGGAATCAGGCGACGGTCCACTGCCGCTTTGGCTCTCCGGTGAGGGCCCGACCCCGGCCCACTCAGGGTATTTCGATTCCGAAAGAAATCCGTCTGCGGCCAACAACGTCGCCAAAATTGTCGGCGGTAGACCAGACCTAGTCACGACAGAAGAGTCACGATGAACAAGCTTCCCATTCGGGTGACCGGAATCGCGCTCGCACTCCTCGCTGTCGCGGGCTGCGGCACAGGAGACGAGGGTTCAGGAGATACGCAGAGGAGCTCGAACATGAACATGCAGGAGGCGGCGGACGAGGCCGACACGCTGATCCACCAGACCTTTTCGGCGGTAAAGCCTCCGGTCGAGTGGACTCACGACGCTTCGGACCACGGCAGCTGCGGTGGCGATTCGACAGGAATGGGAGACGTCACACGCCGCGCGGTCGTCATGACAAAGGTTTCGGCGGAGAGGAGGGGAGCCCTGCTCGGCATAATCGAGCGCCACTGGAAGAAGAAGGGGCACAAAATCACTGACGTCAATCCGAACAAGGAGTTCCCCGAGATCTACGCCGAGAGCGGTGACGGTTTGTTGAGGATGAGCTTGATCGTCGGCGGAGAGGGCCAGTTCTTCCTCGACGTCCAGACCTCCTGTGTCCCGGAATCGAGCGTCACCGGGCCGACCACGAAGGGACATGGCCACAGCTACTACGGGGAGGCCGTCCCGAGGCCCAATGTGGATGACGCCTTCTGGTCGTCCGAGCGGCCGCTCCCCTCGCCGTCGCCGAGCTGAACCGGGACGCGCTTTTGACCCGGCCGGTACCGGTCGGCCGGGCCTGCTACGACAGCCCCGCCGCGCGGGCGCGTTCCACCGCGGGGCCGATCGCCTTGGCGAGCGCCTCCACGTCGGCCCCGGTCGAGGTGTGGCCCAGCGAGAAGCGCAGGGTGCCGCGGGCCAGGTCGGGGGCGGTGCCGGTGGCCAGCAGGACGTGGCTGGGCTGGGCGACTCCCGCGGTGCAGGCGGAGCCGGTGGAGCACTCGATGCCCTGGGCGTCGAGCAGGAGCAGGAGCGAGTCGCCCTCGCAGCCCGGGAAGGTGAAGTGGGCGTTGGCGGGAAGGCGCCCCTCAGGTGCCGGATCGCCGCCGAGGACCGCGTCCGGGACCGCCGTGCGGACGGCGGCGACGAGGTCGTCGCGCAGGGCGCCGATCTCGCGGGCGAACCACTCGCGCCGCTCGGCGGCGAGGCGGCCGGCGACCGCGAAGGAGGCGACGGCGGGGGCGTCGAGGGTGCCGGAGCGCACATGGCGTTCCTGCCCGCCGCCGTGCAGGACGGGCACCGGTGTGTACTCCCGGCCGAGCAGCAGTGCGCCGATGCCGTAGGGGCCGCCGATCTTGTGGCCGGAAACGGTCATCGCGGCGAGCCCGGAGGCGGCGAAGTCGACCGGGAGCTGGCCGAAGGCCTGGACCGCGTCGGCGTGCAGCGGCACGTCGAACTCGGCGGCAGCGTCGGCGAGTTCGCGCACCGGCATGATCGTGCCGATCTCGTTGTTGGCCCACATGACGGTGGCGAGGGCGACGTCGCCGGGGTCGCGGGCGATGGCCTCGCGCAGCGTCTCGGGGTGGACGCGGCCGTGGGCGTCGACCGGCAGGTACTCCACGGTGGCGCCCTCGTGCTCGCTGAGCCAGTGGACGGCGTCGAGGACGGCGTGGTGCTCGACGGGGCTGGCCAGGATCCGGGTGCGGGCCGGATCGGCGTCGCGGCGGGCCCAGTACAGGCCCTTGACGGCGAGGTTGTCGGCCTCGGTGCCGCCGGAGGTGAGGACCACTTCGCTGGGGCGTGCGCCGAGCGCCTCGGCGAGGGTCTCGCGAGCCTCCTCGACGGTGCGCCGCGCGCGGCGGCCGGACGCGTGGAGGGAGGAGGCGTTGCCGGTGACGCTCAGGTGCGCGGTGAGTGCCTCGACCGCCTCGGGGAGCATCGGGGTCGTCGCGGCGTGGTCGAGGTAAGCCATGGTGCGGCCGATTCTACGGGGCGCTCGAACCCTGCCCCGGACCAAGGCCCGCCTCGTCGCGCGGTTGGCCCGGGCGTGACGGTGGGGTGGCTCACAGGCTCCACGACATCGTGTTGTCCGCGGACATGAACACCATCAGGACCAGCAGGTCGGCGACGCCCAGGCCCAGACCGAGCAGGGCCCGGCCGCGGCGGGCGGTGCCGCGCCACAGGGCGACGCCCGCGAGGGCCATGGCGATCGGGCCCAGGAAGACGTTGAGGACGAGCAGACCGAGCAGACCGAGGACGAAGGCGGCGACGGCCATGCCGTCGGTGTCGTGGATGCCGGTCCGGCGGGTGGCGCGGGTGGTGCGCTCGGCGTCGGTGGTGCGGTGGGCCGGTGCGGTGAGCTGCATGACGTTCTCCCTGCCGTGCGTCGGTGGTGCGGTCAGTGGGCGGAGGTGCTCCGTCGGCGGCCGTGCCGCTCGCGGAGGGCGAAGATGCCGAGCCAGACGGCGATGACCAGGCCGGCCGCGAGCGAGAAGGTGAGCGATGCGTGGGCGACGGTGCCCATGACCAGCCCGAGGAGCAGGAGTGCGACGACGAGAAACAGCATGGAGCGGATCCCCCAGACTTCCGGACTTCCTTCCGGACTTCGGTGAACGGTTGTGGTTACAGTTGTTCACTGACTTCCCAGTCTAGCGCGCTCTACGGCTTTTCAATTCCAGAGAACGGTTGTTAACTGCATGGCATGAGTCACACCCCCGGCGTTCGGCAGGCGCAGAAGCAGAAGACCCGGCAGGCACTCCTGGACGCGGCGCTCGGACTGCTGGAGGAGCAGAGCCTGAGCAGCCTGGGACTGCGCGAGGTCACCCGTGCCGTGGGCGTCGCCCCGACCGCCTTCTACCGGCACTTCCGCTCCACGGCGGATCTCGGCGTCGCGCTGGTCGAGGAGGCGCTGGGCAGCCTCCACCCGATGATCCGGACCACGATGTCACCGGCCGAGGACGACGACGAACGCATCGCCCGCGCGGTCGAGTTGATCGCCGGTCACGTGGCCGCACACCCGGCCCACGTCCGCTTCATCGCGCGGGAGCGGCACGGCGGGGTGCAGCCGGTGCGCCGGGCGATACGTGAGCAACTGGCTCGGTTCGCCGAGGAGGTGCAGGCCGAGCTGGCCACGGACGCGTCGGCGGCGGACTGGAGCGAGACCGATCTGCGCATGCTGGCGGGCCTCTACGTCGACCAGATGCTGATCACGGCGTCCCTCTTCCTGGAGACGCTGGACGCCCCCGGAGAGGAGCGCCGCCGGGCCGTGGAGACGGCACGGCGGCAGCTGCGACTGATCAGCGTCGGCCGCACGCACTGGCTGGACTGAGGTGCCCCCGGGTCAGCCGAGCCGGACCCGGGCCAGCTGACGGGACTGGGCGACCAGCCGGTCGGCGCTGTCCCAGACCTCGGCGTCCTCCTCCAGGAAGCCGCCGGCGAGGTTGCGGGTGGTGATGGAGACCCGCAGCGGGCCAGGCGCCGGACGGCAGCGCACGTGCACGGTCAGCTCGACCGTCGGCACCCAGCCCTTGAGCCCCAGCTCGAAGGCGGTCGGCGGCAGCGCGTCCACCGCCAGGAGCAGCGAGAGGGGGTCCGCGTCGCGGCCGTCGGCGAGGCCGAACCAGGCCCGCATCTCGCCCCGCCCCGAGGGCTGCCCCAGCGCCCAGCCCAGCGTGGCGGGGTCCAGCTTGAGCATCAGCCGGTCGGCGATGGCCGAGCTGCCGTCGACGGGGGCGGGGCCGTCCTCCGGGCCGAAGCACTGGCCCGCCGGCGGGATCGCGGGCGGCTTCGCCGAGGTGCGGACGTCGTCGGGCAGCGCGTCGAGGTCGCCGTAGGAGGCGAGGACGCGGATGCGCTCGACCTCGTTGCCCTCGTCGTCGTACTGGAAGAGGGAGGCCTGGCCGGTGGAGAGGGAGCGCCCCGCGCGGACGGTCTCGGTGCGCACGACCGCCGGGCCCGGCCGGGAGGCGGTGAGGTAGTGCGCCGAGACGGTGAAGGGGTCGGGATGCGCGAGCGCGTCGCCGAGGGCCCGGCCCAGGACGGCCAGCAGATAGCCGCCGTTGACGGCGTTGATGATCGTCCAGCCGGCCGACAGGTCGATGTCGTAGACACCGGGGGCGCGCCGGGTGACGGCGGTGTCCCGGTCGAACTCGCTGTCGCCGATGGTGGCCCGTGTGGCCGCTGCGGAGGCTGCTTCTGGCATGACTGCACGGTACAACAGGAAACTACTAAGCGGTAGCTTTCCCCGTCGTTCCCTCCCCGGCCGACCGCACCCGGGCAGGACGGACGCGATCCGACGGCGTCGCCTTCGTCGAGGGCGTGCCGCCTCCCCGACCCGAGCCGGGTCAGTCCCCCTCGACCACCGTCGACCGGCGGTTCCAGGCGCGTGGTGCCCGCCAGTGGTAGCGCAGGGCGAGCAGTCGCAGTACGAAGGCCGTGACGACCGCCAGCCCGCTGGTGAAGGGGGTGAGCGCCTCGTAGCGGATGCACAGGGCGACCATCGCGGAGCCGACGATCGCGGGGACGGCGTACAGGTCGCGGTCCCAGCGCAGCAGTGAGGGCACCTCGTTGGCGAGCACGTCGCGCAGGACACCGCCGCCCACCGCGGTGGTCAGACCCAGGCAGGCCGAGGCGGTCAGGCCGAGACCGTAGTCGTACGCCTTGGTGGTGCCGGCGACGCAGAACAGGCCGAGGCCCGCCGCGTCGAAGATGTTCACGCCGGTCTGGAGGCGCTCCACGTGGGGGTGGAGGAAAAAGACCAGCAGCGTCGCGAACAGCGGGGTGAGGAAGTATCCGAGGTCGGTGAAGGCGGCGGGCGGCACCGCGCCGATCACCAGGTCGCGGAAGAGCCCGCCGCCCAGCGCGGTGACCTCGGCGAGGACGGCGATGCCGAAGACGTCGAAGTTCTTGCGTACGGCCAGCAGCGCGCCGGAGATGGCGAAGACGAAGATCCCGACCAGGTCGAGCGTGTGCTGGACGGTGGGGCTGAAGAGTTGCTCGTACACCCTTCTATTCTTACCTGCCAGTGAGCCCCTGCCTTACAAACGAAGGCAGGGGCTCACTGGCAGAGCGGGTGAGTGAGGTCACTTCTCCTTGGCGGGAGGCTCCTCGGCCGCCGGCTCCTCGGCGGCGGGCTCGTCGCCGTCCGCCGCGGCGTCCGCGCGGGACTCCGCCTCGGCCTCCGCGGCCTCCGCGACCTCCGCGGCAACCGCCGCCGAGGTCGCCGCCGACTCCGCCAGCGCTTCCTCCGACACCAGCTCCGCCGCCTCCTTGGCCGCGGTCAGCAGGACGACGTCCTGCGGAGCCTGGTCCTCGAAGTTCTCCGGGTGGTGGCAGGCCACCTGCTGCCCCGGCCGCAGCTCCTTCAGCGGCGGCTCGGTGGTGGTGCAGATCTGCGTCGCCTTCCAGCACCGGGTGTGGAAGCGGCAGCCGGTCGGCGGGGCGATCGGCGAGGGCACGTCGCCCTTGAGCAGGATGCGCTCGCTCTTGGCCGACTTGCGGGCCGGGTCCGGGATCGGGACGGCCGACATCAGCGCCTTGGTGTACGGGTGCATCGGCGACTTGTAGAGCAGGTCGCGGTCGGCCAGCTCCATGATCTTGCCGAGGTACATCACCGCGATGCGGTCCGAGACGTGCCGGACCACCGACAGGTCGTGCGCGATGATCACGTACGTCAGGCCGAGCTCCTGCTGGAGGTCGTCGAGCAGGTTGACGACCTGGGCCTGGATCGACACGTCGAGCGCGGAGACCGGCTCGTCGGCCACGACCAGCTTCGGGTTGAGCGCGAGCGCACGGGCGATGCCGATGCGCTGGCGCTGGCCGCCGGAGAACTCGTGCGGGTAGCGGTTGTAGTGCTCGGGGTTGAGGCCGACCACCGACAGCAGCCGCTGGACCTCCTTCTTGACCCCGCCCTCGGGCTGGACACCCTGCAGCTTGAAGGGGGCGCTGACGATCGTGCCGATGGTGTGGCGCGGGTTCAGCGAGGAGTACGGGTCCTGGAAGATCATCTGCACGTCACGGCGCAGCGGACGCATGCCGCCGACCCCGAGGTGGGTGATGTCCTTGCCCTGGAACTCGACCTTGCCCGCGGTCGGCTCCAGGAGCCGCGTGATCAGCCGGCCCATGGTCGACTTGCCGCAGCCGGACTCGCCCACGACGCCCAGCGTCTCGCCGGACCTGACCTCGAAGTCGATGCCGTCGACGGCGCGGACCGCGCCGACCTGGCGCTGCAGCAGGCCCTTCTTGATCGGGAAGTGCTTCTGCAGCCCGGTCACCTTGAGCAGGGTCTCGCCGGGGGCGGCGTCCTTGGTGAGGGTCGCGGTGCCGCCGGCCTTCTCCTGCGTGCCGTCGCTCTGCGCGGGGATGGCCACTGCTTCGTCCTTGGCCTTGCCCTTGGTTTGGTCCTTGGCTTCGTCGCTCACAGCTTCGGCGCAATCTCTTCGGTCCAGATACGCTCCCGCTGCTCCTGCGACATGTGGCAGGCGGCCCAGTGCTTACTGCCGACCTCGGTCAGCTCGGGGCGGACCGTGCGGGTGACGTCGTCCTTGGGCACGTCGGCGTAGGGGCAGCGCGGGTTGAAGGCGCAGCCGGACGGGAGGTTGATGAGGGAGGGCGGGGAGCCCTTGACCGGGATGAGGCGTTCCTGCTGGT
Organism: Streptomyces sp. NPDC093065; assembly: GCF_044754585.1. Lineage (NCBI taxonomy): Bacteria > Bacillati > Actinomycetota > Actinomycetes > Kitasatosporales > Streptomycetaceae > Streptomyces > Streptomyces sp. NPDC093065. Next base: position 210,049 of record NZ_JBIVPJ010000010.1, read on the forward strand.
CGCGGTCGAGCCGCGGCATCGAGCCGAGCAGGCCCCAGGTGTAGGGGTGCCGGGGCTCGTAGAACACCTTCTCCGCCGGACCGCGCTCGACGCACCGGCCGCCGTACATCACCAGGAGGTCGTCGGCCAGCTCGGCGACGACGCCCAGGTCGTGGGTGATGACGATGACCGCGGAGCCGAACTCCTTCTGCAGGTCCCGGATGAGGTCGAGGATCTGCGCCTGGACCGTCACGTCGAGGGCGGTGGTCGGCTCGTCCGCGATGAGCAGCTCGGGGTTGTTGACCAGCGACATCGCGATCATCGCGCGCTGGCGCATACCGCCGGAGAACTCGTGCGGGTAGCTGTCCACCCGCTTGTCCGGCTGCGGGATGCCGACCCGGTCGAGCATCTCCACCGCGCGGCGCTTGGCGGTCTTCTTGTCCACCTTGTGGTGGATGCGGTACGCCTCCACGATCTGCTGGCCGATCGTGTAGTACGGGTGCAGCGCGGACAGCGGATCCTGGAAGATCATCGCCATCTCCCGGCCGCGCAGCTTGCGCACGTGGTCGGGGTCGGCGGACAGCAGCTCGGTGCCGTCCAGCCAGATCTCGCCGGAGATCTGCGCCTTGCGCTTGCCGTACTGGCCGGCGGTGTGCAGGCCCATGATGCCGAGCGAGGTCACCGACTTGCCGGAGCCGGACTCGCCCACGATGCCGAGGGTCTTGCCCTTCTCCAGCTGGAAGGAGAGCCCGTCGACGGACTTGACCAGGCCGTCGTCGGTCGGGAAGTGGACCTTGAGGTCGCGTACTTCCAGGAAGGCGGTCGGCGCGGGCGAGGTGCCGGTGGGCTCGCCCACCGCTGCCCCGCTCTTGCTCAGTTCGGTCATGCGAGCCTCACTCGGGGGTCGATCACGGCGTACAGGATGTCCACCACGAGGTTGGCGATCAGCACCGCGAGAGAAGTGATCAGGACGACGCCCAGGATGAAGGGCAGGTCGTGGTTCTTGATCGCGTCCAGCACCTTCTGGCCGAGGCCCGGGAGGCTGAACGTGGTCTCGGTCAGGATCGCGCCGCCCATCAGGGCGCCGAGGTCCATGCCGAGCATGGTGAGCAGGGGGGTCAGGGTCGACCGCATCGCGTGCTTGCTGATGACGACCTGTTCCTTGAGGCCCTTGGCCCGCGCGGTGCGGATGTAGTCCTCGCCGAGGATCTCCAGCATGGTGGCGCGGGTGATCCGGGCGTACATCGCGGCGTACAGGAAGGCCAGCGTGATCCAGGGCAGGATCATGCCGCCGAGCCATCCGCTGAAGCTTTCCTCGAGCGGTACGAACTCACCGTCGATCCAGCCCAGTCCGTAGGAGAAGATCGCCAGGCTGAGCAGACCGGTGAAGTAGATGGGGAGGGAGACACCCGCCAGGGCGACGACCATCGCGCCGCGGTCCCACAGCGTGCCCCGCTTGAGGGCGGAGAGCACACCGGCGGCCACACCGAAGAGCAGCCACAGCACGGCGGCGCCGAGCGCGAGAGCCAGGGTCACCGGGAAACGCTCGGTCAGCACCGGCCACACGGACTGCTCGGTTTTGAAGGAGTAACCGAAGCAGGGCGCGGAGCAGTGGGTCACGTCGCCGCCGGCCGCGTAGGTGCGACCCGCGAAGATGCCCTTGAAGAACTCCCAGGCCTGGACGAGGACCGGGTCGCCCAGACCCAGCTTCTCCCGCACACCCTCGACGGCGGCGGGGTCCGCCTGCTTGCCGACGAAGTTCAGGGCGATGTCGACCCCGGCCCACTTGGGGACGAGGAAGAAGATGCAGAAGACCACCAGGATGATGACCACGAGCATCACTGCGGCGGCGAACAGCCGCCTGATGAGGTAAGCGAGCACGGGTTGCGGCCCGCTGCGCCCCGCGGGCCGCCGGAGGTCGTCCGGCGGCCCGCGGTCACGCCGCGCCGGCCTTCACCTGCCTTTCGTGCCGTACGGCGGGTGTACCGGTTACTTCTTGGGGTTCTTCAGGCCGAGGTTCACGAAGTCGTACATACCGCTGTAGGCGTCGGTGGTGTACACGTTCGCGATGTTGCTGGAACGCCAGTTGATGAACTTCTCGAAGACGAAGGGCAGGTAGTAGCCGCCCTCCATCACCTTGTGGTTGATCTCCGTGGCGATCTGCTGCTTGCCCGCGTCGTCCTTCGCGGTCAGGTAGTCGGCGAAGAGACCGTCGATCTTCGGGTCGTCGATCATCGCGAAGTTGTTGTTCGCGCTGTCGAGGATGTAGTCGCTGTGCCACAGCGGCAGACCGTAGCCCTGCACGGACGGGAAGTCCGGGCCCCAGCCCATGATGATGATGCCGTAGCCCTTCTTCTTCACGTTCGAGGGGCTGCCGATGACGCTGGCGTACTGCGAGCCGTCGTACTGGTCGATCTCGACGTTGATGCCGACCTTCTTCAGCGAGGCCTGGAGGGACTCGGCGGTGGCGACCTCGACCGGCTTGTTGTTGCGGACCGCGATGGTGGTCTTGAAGCCGTTCGGCTTGCCGCAGGCCTTCAGCTCTTCCTTGGCCTTCTCGACGTTGCCCTTCTTGTTGGCACCGGCCATCTCGTACGGGTCGTACTTCTGGCCCTCGGAGCCCGGAACGGCGGGCGGCAGCATGTTGGTGCCGATGTCACCGCCGGCGACCGGGCCGCCGCGCGCGGTCTGCAGGGAGACGTGGTCGGCCCCGTAGAGCACGGCCTTGCGGCAGTGGATGTTGTCGAACGGCTTCACGTTCTGCGGGAAGGACGCGTACCGGATGTAACCCGAGATCGGGTTGTCCAGGTTCTCCTTGTGCTCCTTCAGCGCCGTGGTGCGACCCTGCGGGGACAGACCGGTCTGGGCCAGGTCGATGTCGTAGTCGCCGGCGATCAGGCGGGCGTCCAGGTCGTTGGCGTTGGTGAAGAACTTGATCGTGATCTTGTCCGGGTACGCCTTGCGGACCGGGTCCGAGCTCTGCTTCCACTCGGCGTTGCGGACCAGGGTCAGGTCCTTGCCCGGGTTGTAGGACTCGAACTTGTACGGGCCCGAGGAGAACGGGTGCAGACCGTACTTGGACTTGGTGTCCTTGTCCTGGCGGACCGGGGACGCCGAGGTCAGCGCGAGCATCTCCTCGAAGTCCGAGTTGGCCTGCGGCAGGTGGAAGACGATCGTCTTGTCGTCCGGCGTCTCGATCGCCTTCAGACCCAGCTTGTCCTTGGCCTTGTCCTTGTACGGACCCTGGTACTCGTCCTTGGGGTCGAGCACCTCCTTGAGGTACGTCGGACCGCCGGACAGCACGTCCTGCGCCCAGACGCGCTCGATGCCGTACTTGACGTCCTTGGAGGTGATCGGCTTGCCGTCCTCCCAGGTGATGCCGTCACGCAGGGTGTACGTGTAGGTCTTGCCGTCGGCCGAGACCTTGGCGACGTCGGCCGCGAGGTCGGGGGTGACCTCGGCACCGGTCTTGCCCGGCTCCGTCTTGTTCGTGACGAGCTGGCGGCTGTAGTAGCGGGAGAAGTTCCACATGAAGCCGTAGTAGCCACGCGTGGTGTCCCACGAGTCGGCGTCCTGCGTGCTGGCGAACTTCAGCGTGCCGCCCTTCTTGGCCTCGGAGGCCTGGGCGACCTTGTTGTTGGCGGCGTCGAAGCCGGCCGCGCCGTTCTTCGAACCGCTGCCGCCGTCGTCGTCGCCGCCGCCGCCGCACGCCGCCGTGGTCAGCAGCGCGGCGACCACTGCGGCAGCGGCCAAAGCCTGCTTGCGCCGCCCTGAGGTGCGTTGGGTAGTCACGATCTCGGATCCTCCGGATTAGATGAGAGACCCCGTGCAGGTGCCACGGGTCGCCTTGCGGTACGGCAGGTCAGCGGGAACCCTTCGGGTCCAACGCGTCGCGCACGCCGTCACCGAAGAGGTTGAAGGCAAGAACGGTGATGAAGATCGCCACACCGGGAACCACCATGTACATGGGGTCCGACTTGTAGTAGTCGATCGCGCTCGAGAGCATCTGCCCCCAGGACGACGTGGGCGGCTTGACGCCCACGCCGAGGAAGCTGAGCGCCGCCTCGGTGAGGATGTTGGTGGGGATCATCATCGTGGTGTAGACGATGATCGGCGCCACCAGGTTGGGCAGCAGTTCCTTGAACAGGATGTAGAACCGTCCGGCCCCCAGCGACCGGGCCGCCTCGACGTACTCCCGTTCGCGCATCGAGAGGGTCTGGCCTCGGACCACGCGACCGATGTAGGGCCAGCCGAAGAAGCCGATGACCACGATCATCATGAGCAGGCGCACGCCCGTGCCGCTCAGTCCGAGCATGTTGTCCGGCATGACGGAGACCAGGGCGATGATGAAGAGCAGCTGCGGGAAGGCCAGCAGTCCGTCCATGATCCGGCAGATGAGGGAGTCGACCCAGCCGCCGAAGAAGCCCGCGAGAACACCGAGGACGGTGCCGAGGACCACGGCGACCATGGCGGACAGGAAGCCCACCAGGAGCGAGATCCGTGAGCCGTGGACGATGCGGGCGAAGATGTCGCGGCCGTTGACCGGCTCCACCCCGAGCCAGTGGTCGCCGCTGACACCGCCCAGGGAGCCCGTGGGGGTGCCGAACAGCGGGTCGATCATGTCCTCGTTGTACGCGTTGGGCTCCTGCCCGTACAGGGAGGTGATCAGGGGAGCCAGCACGGCGATCACGATGAGGACCAGCACCACGACACCGCCCGCGAGGGCCAGCCTGTCCCTCTTCAGGCGCTCCCAGGCGATCCGGCCCAGGGAGCGCCCTTGTACCGACTTGGCCTCGGCGCCGGCGACCGCCGCTTCCTCTGCCGCACTCGGGGCCGCTTCCGCGGTCGGCTCGTGCAATGGTGCCGTCATCTGGCAGGGACCCCTCTCAACCGGCGGTAGCCGGCCCGCACTTGCCGCTGTAGCGGCGTGATCAGTCCGTCGTACAAAGAGGCGAGCATCCACCCCTTGTTGCGGGAGTCTTCAACGCTTTGGCGATCTGTAGCCAGAGGGGACGGGGAATGGATGCGCAAACGTGATGCTGTTTGAGGTGTTCCGTTATCCGGACAGTGGGTAACGGGGGCCGGACGCGGGCGAGTTGGGACATCAGGGACAAGATGGTGCTTTGCGCCGCCATCTACGCGCGAAGATGATCTCCGACGTCAGTACCGGCTGCCGGCCGGAGGGTATCCGTACCCGCCCGCCGGTGCCTGGGCGGGGGCGGCCGCGTGGGCCTCGCGGTCGTAGAACGGGCGGGCGTTGGCGCGCAGCCACAGGGCGACCGGGTCGTGCGTGTCGGTCATCGCCACCGTGGACACCGGCAGCCCGTCCGGCACCGCGCCGACGGACTGCTGCATCATCGCGCGGACCGCGTCGACGGCCGGCGGGGAGGTGTCGTACACGTCCAGGCCGATGGCGAGGTACGGCGCCCCGAGCGCCGGCTGCACCCAGGCGCGGCGCAGCGCGCGGACCGCCGGGGTGCGGTGGGCGTTCTGTGCGAGCAGGGCGTAGAACTGGGGGATCTCGACGGCCGGTTCGGACAGGCGCAGGGGCCCGGCGGGCTGGCGGTCCAGGCCAGAGGCGATACGGCGCAGGTCGAGCCAGGGGATGCCGACGCCGCCGCCGGGGGCGTGCGGGTTGAGCCACAGGCCGTAGTGGTCCGGGTAGAGGGCGCGGGCCACCTCCAGGCCGTCGACCACCTCGTACGACCGGTTCCAGCCACTGGCGGACAGCTCCTGGGCGGAGGTCACGCAGGGCGCGTAGCCGTAACCCTCGACCTCCATGTTCCCGTACTGGGCGTCCGGGGAGCCGGCCTGTCCGTGCCACAGCAGCATCCAGACCTGGCCGGAGGTGGGAGTGGCGAGGGCGCGCAGCAGGGCCTCGTAGGCGTCGTAGCGCCCGGGCGTGACCTGGCGCAGCATGTGCTCGACCTGTCCGGTCGTGGTGCCGCTGGCGCTCACGCGTATCGCCCCTTCGAGAAGTTCCCCCGGTGTCGGAACCAGCTTAAGGCTCCGCCGGGTGCGGGGGGCCTTCCAGCTCGGGGTGTGCTGTCCGTCGGCGGGTGCGGATTCGTTGTGGCTTGTCGCGCCGCGCGGCGGAGCCGCACATGTCACAGCCCCGCGCCCCTTCGGGGCGCCCACCCGACGGGCGCTTACAAGTCCCGGTCGTAGAACGGCCTGACCTTGTCCCGCATCCAGTCGCAGACCGGGTCCTGGGCCGCCTCCAGGAGGACCAGGTTGACCTGGTACCTGAGGGGGGACTTGGTCAGGGCGCGGCCGAGGGCCTCCAGGGGGAGGGCTTGGGCGTCGCCCTCCCAGTGGGTCAGTTCGACGCCGACGTACAGGGCCGGGTCGGCGGTCTCGACGGCGGCCAGACAGCGGCGCGCGCTGCGTACGACGCCGGTGGCGGCGAACTCGGCGGAGGCGGCGGCCAGGAAGTCCACCGGGTCGTCCTGCCAGTCGGGCTCGAAGAGGCGGACCCGTCCGCCGGACGCGGGGCCGTCCAGCGGGGTGCGTCCGGCCCGGCACAGTTCGGCCACGGCGGGCGGCGGCAGCGGGAGGCCCACCACGCCCTCCGGGTTCAGCGCGATGCCGGCCTGCGGCGGCAGGCCGCGGGCGAACTCCACGGCGGGGGCGACGGTGTACGCCATCTGCGGCCCGGCGACCTGCCGGAGCTGTTCCTCGGAGCTGAACACCGGTACGTAGGCCTGGCCGTCGATCTCCAGCGAGGGCAGGTCGAGGGGGCCGCTGTGCGGTCCGCCGCCGCTCGGCAGGGGTACCCACAGGAGGCTGCGGCCGAGGACCTCCACTATCCGGCCGCCGGCCGTCGGGACGCCGAGGGAGGCGGACAGCACCTCCTCCAGCTCGTTGCCGGGCCACCCGCCGTGCGGATGAGGGTGCGCCTGTGCCGGGAAGTCCATCTGTCTACCTACCGCCTGCCTGATACCGCTGTTCGTGGCTGAAAGGCTAACCCGTTCGGCCCCGGTGCCCTACCGTGCGTCACCCCGTGAAGGCGATCCGGCGCAGGGTGCCGGCCGCGGCCCGGTCCAGGACGACCGCCGAGGCGCAGCCGGCGGGCAGGCTGCCCGCGGTCACCGCGCGCAGCAGGCGGGAGTTGGCCGCGCGGTGCCGCAGGAACGCGTACCGGGACACGCCCCGGCCGCGCTCGCGCTGGCCGGCCAGGGCGTCGTCGGGAGCGACGTCGAGGAGCAGCAGGTGCAGGGCACCGCCCCGGCGGCGGGCCGCGCGGGCCAGCCAGCCGCGCACCCAGGCCTGGGTGCCGCAGTCGTGCACGACGACACCCTCGCCGGAGCGCACCGCGCGGCGCAGTCCGGCGTAGTGGGTGAGGCGGACCAGGGGGCGGTAGAGCGCGTAGGGCAGCCGGCGCGGCACGCGGTGCTCCCAGCGGTCGCGGGTGTCCTGGGAGTCGACGCGCGGGCCGCGCACGGTGCGCCGCATCAGCGTGGACTTGCCGCTGCCGGGCAGACCGGTGATCACCACCAGGTCCCGGGGTCCGAAGAGCAGGGCGTGCGGGCTGCGGCCGTCGCGGTCCCTGAGGTCACGGACGACGGGCGCGTGCAGTGGGGCGCACGCCTCGGTCGCCGGAGCGGCCGGCTGCTCGGGCAGCGCGAGTCCCGAGGTCGTGGCGTACGCCGTGGTCCTGTTCACCGTGATCGTCCTCCCCTGGGGCGGTTCACGAGGCCCTCCCCGTCGAGTGTAAAGAGAAGGTAATGCGCAGGTCTCGCGTTTTCGTTCGCTTACTGCCACAAGCCGGTTACAAGAACAGCTCTGCCCACGGATCGCCGGGGCGTGCAATGATGGCGGCGCCAACTGCATACCGGCCGTTTGAATCCGCGCGGGAGAGTCCCCGGCCGCGCCGGGGCGCCGAAGGAGCAAGTCCCTCCCTTGAATCTCTCAGGCCCCGTTACCGCGCGGGCGAGGCACATCTGAAAAGCGGACCGCCCCCGACGGCGGTCCCACCCAAGGTGCAAGCCCTGATCGCCGTACTCCGGTGGCCGTGGCGAACCTCTCAGGTTCCGATGACAGATGGGGAGGACCGACCTCGCCACGTCCTGTCATGGGAGACGACCGACCGATGAGCAGTACCGAACCGCGCCGTACCGCGCTCGATGCCACGCATCGCGCGCTGGGCGCGACGATGACCGACTTCGCCGGCTGGGACATGCCCCTGCGCTACGGCTCCGAGCGCGAGGAGCACGTCGCGGTGCGCACCCGCGCCGGTCTCTTCGACCTCTCGCACATGGGCGAGATCACCGTCAACGGCCCGCAGGCGGCCGAGCTGCTGAACTTCGCGCTGGTCGGCAACATCGGCACCGTGAAGCCGGGCCGGGCCCGCTACACCATGATCTGCCGTGAGGACGGCGGCATCCTGGACGACCTGATCGTCTACCGCCTGGGCGACACCGAGGCCGGGTCCCCCCGCTACATGGTGGTCGCCAACGCCTCCAACGCCCAGGCCGTGCTGGACGCGCTGACCGGGCGGGCGGCGGGCTTCGACGCCGAGGTGCGCGACGACCGCGACGCCTACGCGCTGCTCGCCGTGCAGGGCCCCGAGTCCCCGGGCATCCTCGCGTCGCTCACCGACGCCGACCTGGAGGGCCTGAAGTACTACGCGGGGCTGCCCGGCACGGTCGCCGGCGTCCCGGCGCTGATCGCACGCACCGGCTACACCGGCGAGGACGGCTTCGAGCTGTTCGTGGCGCCGCAGCACGCCGTCGAGCTGTGGCAGGCGCTGACCAAGGCGGGCGAGGGCGTGGGGCTGGTCCCGTGCGGCCTGTCCTGCCGGGACACGCTCCGCCTGGAGGCGGGCATGCCGCTGTACGGCAACGAGCTGTCGACCGCGCTGACCCCGTTCGACGCCGGTCTCGGCCGGGTGGTGAAGTTCGAGAAGGAGGGCGACTTCGTCGGGCGCGCCTCGCTGGCCGAGGCCGCTTCCCGGGCGGAGCAGAACCCGCCCCGCGTCCTGGTGGGCCTGGTCGCCGAGGGCCGCCGGGTCCCGCGCTCCGGGTACCGGGTGGTCGCGGGCGGCGCGGTGATCGGCGAGGTCACCTCGGGTGCTCCGTCCCCGACGCTGGGCAAGCCGATCGCCATGGCGTACGTCGACCCCGCGCACGCGGCCCCGGGAACCGAGGACGTCGGCGTGGACATCCGGGGCAGTCACGAGCCGTACGAGGTCGTGGCGCTGCCGTTCTACAAGCGCCGGAAGTAGACACTGGGCGGCGGCCCTCCCCGGCGGCCCCCTGCCTCGCTCGTTCCCCCATCACCCCCTTCACCAGCCACTTCCTCGCGTACAGGAGAATTCAGGCCATGAGCAACCCCCAGCAGCTGCGCTACAGCAAGGAGCACGAGTGGCTGTCGGGCGCCGAGGACGGCGTCTCGACGGTCGGCATCACGGAGCACGCGGCCAACGCGCTCGGTGACGTCGTCTTCGTCCAGCTCCCCGAGGTCGGCGACTCGGTGACCGCGGGCGAGACCTGCGGCGAACTGGAGTCGACCAAGTCCGTCTCCGACCTGTACTCCCCCGTCTCCGGTGAGATCACCGAGGTCAACGAGGACGTCGTCAACGACCCGTCGCTGGTGAACAGCGCCCCCTTCGAGGGCGGCTGGCTGTTCAAGGTGCGGATCACGGACGAGCCGGCCGACCTGCTCTCCGCCGACGAGTACACCGCCTTCACCGCCGGCTGAGGAGTCCCGACCGCATGTCGCTTCTGAACACACCCCTGCACGAGCTGGACCCGGACGTCGCCGCAGCCGTCGACGCCGAGCTGGACCGCCAGCAGTCCACCCTCGAGATGATCGCCTCGGAGAACTTCGCCCCGGTCGCGGTCATGGAGGCCCAGGGCTCGGTCCTCACCAACAAGTACGCCGAGGGCTACCCCGGCCGCCGCTACTACGGCGGCTGCGAGCACGTCGACGTGGTCGAGCAGATCGCGATCGACCGGGTCAAGGCGCTCTTCGGCGCCGAGCACGCCAACGTGCAGCCGCACTCGGGCGCCCAGGCCAACGCGGCGGCGATGTTCGCGCTGCTCAAGCCGGGCGACACGATCATGGGTCTGAACCTCGCCCACGGCGGGCACCTGACCCACGGCATGAAGATCAACTTCTCCGGCAAGCTCTACAACGTCGTCGCCTACCACGTCGGCGACGACGGCCGGGTCGACATGGCCGAGGTGGAGCGCCTCGCCAAGGAGAACAGGCCGAAGCTGATCGTGGCCGGCTGGTCGGCGTACCCGCGGCAGCTGGACTTCGCCGCGTTCCGCAAGGTCGCGGACGAGGTCGGCGCGTACCTGATGGTCGACATGGCGCACTTCGCCGGTCTGGTCGCGGCGGGCCTGCACCCGAACCCGGTGCCGCACGCCCACGTGGTCACCACCACCACGCACAAGACCCTGGGCGGCCCGCGCGGCGGTGTGATCCTCTCCACGGCCGAGCTGGCCAAGAAGATCAACTCCGCCGTCTTCCCCGGTCAGCAGGGTGGCCCGCTGGAGCACGTGGTGGCCGCCAAGGCCGTCGCCTTCAAGGTCGCCGCGAGCGAGGACTTCAAGGAGCGCCAGCGTCGTACGCTGGACGGTGCCCGCATCCTCGCCGAGCGCCTGGTGAAGGACGACGCGAAGGCGGCGGGCGTGTCGGTCCTGACCGGCGGCACGGACGTCCACCTGGTCCTGGTGGACCTGCGCGACTCCGAACTGGACGGACAGCAGGCCGAGGACCGCCTCCACGAGGTCGGCATCACGGTCAACCGCAACGCCGTCCCGAACGACCCGCGTCCCCCGATGGTGACCTCCGGTCTGCGCATCGGTACGCCGGCCCTGGCGACCCGAGGCTTCACCGCCGAGGACTTCGCCGAGGTCGCCGACGTGATCGCCCAGGCACTGAAGCCGTCCTACGACGCCGAGGCGCTCAAGGCCAGGGTGAAGGCCCTGGCCGACAAGCACCCGCTGTACCCGGGTCTGAACAAGTAGACACCGCGTCCGAGGGCGGGGCGCCGCGCCCGCCACGAGCGGGGCCCGGCGCCCCACCCGAAGCACCCCCTCCGCACCACCCCCGTTCTGAGGAGTCCCCGTGGCCATCTCGGTCTTCGACCTGTTCTCGATCGGCATCGGCCCGTCGAGTTCGCACACGGTCGGCCCGATGCGCGCGGCCCGCATGTTCGCCCGCCGCCTGCGCAACGAGGAGCTGCTGGACTCCGTCGCCTCGGTCCGCGCCGAGCTGTACGGCTCCCTCGGCGCCACCGGCCACGGCCACGGCACGCCCAAGGCGGTGCTGCTCGGCCTGGAGGGCGACTCACCGCGCACGGTGGACGTGGAGAGCGCCGACGACCGCGTCGAGACGATCAGGTCGGCCGGCCGCCTCCGCCTCCTCGGCGAGCGCGAGATCGCCTTCTCCTACGACGACGACATGGTCCTGCACCGTCGCAAGGCCCTCCCCTACCACGCCAACGGCATGACCCTGTGGGCGTACGACGCCGAGGGCGCCGAGGTGCTGACCAAGACCTACTACTCGGTGGGCGGCGGCTTCGTCGTCGACGAGGACGCGGTCGGCGCCGACCGCATCGTGCTCGACGACACGGTCCTGAAGTACCCCTTCCGCACCGGCGACGAGCTGCTGCGCCTGACCCGCGAGACGGGTCTGTCCATCTCGGCGCTGATGCTGGAGAACGAGCGTGCCTGGCGCGACGAGGGCGAGATCCGCACGGGTCTGCTGGAGATCTGGCGCGTGATGCAGGCGTGCGTCGAGCGCGGCATGACCCGCGAGGGCATCCTTCCGGGCGGCCTGAAGGTCCGCCGCCGCGCCGCGAACACCGCGCGCAAGCTGCGCTCCGAGGGCGACCCGCAGGCCCTGGCCATGGAGTGGATCACGCTCTACGCGATGGCCGTGAACGAGGAGAACGCGGCCGGCGGCCGGGTCGTCACGGCCCCCACCAACGGCGCGGCCGGCATCATCCCGGCGGTCCTGCACTACTACGTGAACTTCGTCCCCGGTGCCGACGAGGACGGCGTGGTCCGCTTCCTCCTGGCGGCCGGCGCGATCGGCATGCTCTTCAAGGAGAACGCCTCCATCTCCGGCGCCGAGGTCGGCTGCCAGGGCGAGGTCGGCTCCGCCTGCTCGATGGCCGCGGGCGCCCTCGCCGAGGTGCTCGGCGGCTCACCGGAGCAGGTGGAGAACGCCGCCGAGATCGGCATGGAGCACAACCTCGGCCTCACCTGCGACCCGGTCGGCGGCCTCGTCCAGATCCCGTGCATCGAGCGCAACGGCATGGCCGCCGTCAAGGCGGTCACGGCGGCCCGGATGGCGATGCGCGGCGACGGGTCCCACAAGGTCTCCCTGGACAAGGTCATCAAGACCATGAAGGACACCGGCGCCGACATGTCGGTCAAGTACAAGGAGACGGCCCGGGGCGGGCTCGCGGTGAACATCATCGAGTGCTGAGCGGGCAGACCCCGCCGGCGCCGGGCCCGGCGTCAGGACGCGTCGTCGGCCGTCTTGCGCACGGTGCAGACGAGCGCGTCCTGATGTACGTCGGCGACGACGGTGTCCCCGGGACCGGCCTCGCCGCCCAGGAGCAGGTCGGCGATGCGGTTGTCGAGTTCGGCCTGGATGGTGCGGCGCAGCGGGCGGGCGCCGAACTCCGGCCGGTAGCCGTGGGCGATGAGCAGTTTCCTGGCGGCCTCGGTGACCTCCAGCTTGATGCCCTGGGCGTGCACGCGGTGCTCGCTCTGGGCGAGGAGGTGGTTCAGGATCTCGGTCAGATCGTCCTGGGTGAGACTGTGGAAGACGATGATGTCGTCGATCCGGTTCAGGAACTCGGGCAGGAAGCGGGCCCGTAGTTCCTCCATCAGTTCGTCCTTGAGACCGGCCGCGTCGCCCTTGTGGTCGAGGATGCGGTGGGCACCGATGTTGGACGTCATGATGATCACGCAGTGCCGGAAGTCGACGGTGCGGCCCTGTCCGTCGGTGAGGCGGCCGTCGTCCAGGATCTGCAGCAGCGTGTTGAAGACGTCGGGGTGGGCCTTTTCCACCTCGTCGAACAGGACCACGCTGTAGGGCTGGCGGCGGACCTTCTCGGTGAGCTGGCCGGCCTCCTCGTAGCCGACGTATCCCGGGGGCGCCCCGACGAGCCGGGCGACGGTGTGCTTCTCCTGGAACTCGCTCATGTCGAAGCGGACCATGCGGTTCTCCTCGCCGAACAGGAGCTCGGCGAGGGTCTTGGCCAGCTCGGTCTTGCCGACGCCGGTAGGGCCGAGGAAGAGGAAGGAGCCCACGGGGCGGTCGGGGTCGCCCATGCCGGCCCGGTTGCGGCGCACCGCCCGCGAGACGGCGGTGACCGCCTCGTCCTGGCCGACGATCCGGGCGTGCATCTCCTCCTCCAGCTTGAGCAGCCGCTCCTTCTCCCCGGCCGTCAGCTGGGAGACCGGGATGCCGGTGCGGCGGGAGATCACATCGGCGATGTCGTCGGCGGTGACGGAGACGACGCCCTCGCGGCGCTCCTCGATGCCGGCCAGTTCGCCCTCCGCCTCGGCGATCTCGCGCTTCAGCTCACCCGCCCGGTCGTAGTCCTCGGCGGCGACGGCCTGCTCCTGTTCCCGGCGCAGCCGGGCGATGCGGTCCTCGCGGCCGACGGCCTCGGTGGAACGGCTCGCGCTGCGCAGCCGTACGCGGGCGCCCGCCTGGTCCATCAGGTCGATCGCCTTGTCGGGCAGGAAGCGGTCGCTGACGTAGCGGTCGGACAGCTCCGCCGCCGCTGCCAGGGCGCCGTCGGCGAAGCGGACCTGGTGGTGCGCCTCGTAGGCGTCGCGCAGGCCCTCGAGGATCTGCAGGGTCTCCTCGACCGTCGGCTCGGGGACCAGCACGGGCTGGAAGCGGCGTTCGAGGGCCGCGTCCTTCTCCACGTGCTTGCGGTACTCGTCGATGGTCGTCGCACCCACCACGTGGAGTTCGCCGCGCGCGAGGGCGGGCTTCAGCATGTTCCCGGCGTCCATGGAACTCTCGCCGCCGGCTCCGGCACCGACGACGGTGTGGAGTTCGTCGATGAACAGGATGATGTCGCCGCGGGCCTGCTGGACGTCCTCGATGACCTTCTTGAGCCGCTCCTCGAACTGTCCCCGGTACTGCGCGCCCGCCACCATGCCGGACAGGTCGAGCGCGACGACGCGCTTGTCCTTGAGGGTGCCGGGAACCTCACCCGCCACGATGCGCTGGGCCAGCCCCTCGACGATCGCGGTCTTGCCGACTCCCGGTTCTCCGATGAGAACGGGGTTGTTCTTGGAGCGGCGCGAAAGGATCTCGACGGTCTGCTCGATCTCCTCCGCACGCCCGACCACCGGGTCGAGTTTTCCGGCCCTGGCCTCTTCCGTGAGGTCCCGGCCGAACTCGTCCAGGGTGGTCGCCGGCTTCTTCCGGCCGGTGGATCCGCCGTCGCCGCGTCCCGTCTGCTCGGCGAGTCCCGCGAGTTTCGCCGGGTCGAGGCCGTCCGCACGCATCATCCGGGCGGCGCCCGTGTCGCTGTCGTCGAGCAGGGCGCTGAGGATGTGCTCGGGGCCGATGTACGACACCCCTGCGGCCTGCGAACGCTCGTACGCCGCGGCGAGCGTGCGCTTGGCCGCGGGGGTCAGACCGGGCTCGGCCGACGGCTCGCCCGACTCCCGGGGCAGGACGCGGGCGATGTCGTCGGCGAAGGAATCCGGATCGACGCCCGCCCGGACGAGGATCCGCCGGGCGGGATCCACCTTGGTGGCCGCCCACAGGAGATGTTCCGTGTCGAGGTCGGACGTCCCGTCCTCGACGGCCCGCCGGGCGGCGAGGTTGATGAGTTCCTGGGAGGACTCGGTCAGGAGCCGCCCGATGGGCACGCGCTGCACCGCGGGCGGCGACGACGCCGGCGACATGCCGAAGAAGCGGTTGAGCATGTCACTGAACGGGTCCGACGAACCGAAACCGAATGTCGACATCGACATGGCAACTCCTGATGCGCGGCGCTTTCGTCCAGCCAAACGCCATGCCCGCGCGGTCGCAAGCGGGCCTCGCGGGGTGCGCCCGAGCACCACCAAGATCCACATGGCGGCACTCCGGCAGGACGGTGAGACTGAGGGGACATCCATCGCAGACGGGCGAGCCATGACCACGATCGAAGAGACGGTGCAGGTCGCGGTGCCGGTGCGCACCGTCTACAACCAGTGGACCCAGTTCAGGACGTTCCCCCGGTTCATGACCTCGGTGGTGAAGGTGGACCAGGTCAGACCTGCCATCACCCACTGGACCGTGGGACTGGGGCCGGCGCGCCACGAGTTCGCGACCGAGATCGTCGAGCAGCAGCCGGACACCTGTGTGGCATGGCGCGGTCTGGACGCACGTCACCGGGGAGAGGTGACGTTCCACGAGACCGCACCGGACAGCACCGCGGTCACCGTGCACATCGAGCTCCTGCGACCGCGCCTCGTGGTCCTCCTGGCGGACGCGTCCGGACTCGTCCGACGCGTGGTCCGGTCCGAACTGGCGCATTTCAAGGAGTTCGTGGAGGGCCTCGGGCAGGAGGGCGAGGGCTGGCGGGGGACCATCCGAAACGGTCACGTCCGGCCGGTGGAGTCGGAGCCACCGCGGTGCCACGTACCTCGATGGCCCGTGGGCTGAACCGACCGGCGAGAAAGCGGGAGACCCCTCAGATGCACAGGCCACCGAGCGAAGAGCCCGAGGACGAACTCGAGGTGACCCCGCCGAAGAAGTGGGCGGCGGGCGTGCCGGCGGTGACGCACGCGCTGGAGTACTCCCTGGAGGAGACCTCCGCCCGGCGCACCGGAGTGACGCTGCTGAACATGAACCAGGTGGGCGGCATCGACTGTCCGGGCTGCGCCTGGGCCGACCCCTCCCCCGGCCACCGGCATCTCAACGAGTACTGCGAGAACGGCGCCAAGCACATCAACGACGAGGCGACGACCCGGCGGATCACCGCCGAGTTCTTCCGCAGGCACTCCGTGTCGGAGCTGGCCGGCCACTCCGACCTCTGGCTGAACCAGCAGGGCCGGCTCACCGAACCCATGGTCAAACGCCCGGGGTCGGACCACTACGAGCCGATCAACTGGCACGACGCGCTCGGTCTGATCGCCGACGAACTGAGGTCGCTCGGCTCCCCCGACGAGGCTGTCTTCTACACCTCGGGCCGGGTCAGCAACGAGGCCGCCTTCGTGCTGCAGCTCTTCGCCAGGGCGTACGGAACCAACAACCTGCCCGACTGCAGCAACATGTGCCACGAGTCCAGCGGCTTCGCCCTGCACGAGACCCTCGGGACCGGCAAGGGGACGGTGAGTCTTGAGGACCTCCACCACGCCGATCTGATCTTCCTCGTCGGCCAGAACCCCGGAACCAACCACCCTCGCCAGCTCTCCGCCCTGGAACAGGCCAAGCGCAACGGCGCCCGCGTCATCGCGGTCAACACCCTGCCGGAGGCCGGACTCCTGCGCTTCAAGAACCCGCAGAAGGCCCGCGGGGTGATCGGCCGGGGCGTGCAGATCGCCGACCGGTTCCTGCACATTCGCAGCGGTGGCGATCTCGCGCTGTTCCAGGCACTCAACCGGCTGCTGCTGGAGTCCGAGGACGCCCGGCCGGGCGCCGTGCTGGACCAGGAGTTCATCGCCTCGCACACCAGCGGGTTCGAGGAGTTCGCCCGGCACGCCCGGTCCGTCGCCTGGGAGGACGTGCTCCGGGCGACCGGGCTGAGCCGCGCGGACATCGAGCGGGTCCGCGACGACGTCCTGCGCAGCGAGCGGGTCGTCGTCTGCTGGGCCATGGGGGTGACGCAGCACAAGCACGGCGTCCCCACGATCAGGGAGATCGTCAACTTCCTGCTGCTGCGCGGCAATCTCGGCCGGGCCGGAGCCGGAGCCTGCCCGGTGCGCGGGCACAGCAACGTGCAGGGTGACCGCACGATGGGCATCTGGGAGCAGATGCCCGACTCCTTCCTCGACGCGCTGCGCGACGAGTTCGGCTTCGAGCCGCCCCGGGGCCACGGACTCGACTCCGTGAACTCGATCAGAGCCATGCACGAAGGGCGGATCAAGGTCTTCCTCGGCGTGGCGGGGAACTTCGTGATGGCCGCTCCCGACACCGCCTTCACCGAGGAGGCCGTGCGCCGCTGCCGCCTCACCGCGCACATCTCCACGAAGCTCAACAGGTCGCACACGGTCTGCGGCGAGACCGCCCTCATCCTGCCGACCCTGGGGCGTACCGAGGTGGACGTCCAGTCGGGCGGCGAGCAGTTCGTGACCGTCGAGAACTCGATGAGCGAGGTGCACACCTCGCGCGGCCGTCTGGAGCCGGCGTCCCGGCTGCTGCTGAGCGAGGTCGCCATCCTGTGCCGGCTGGCGCGCCGCACCCTGGCCGACGGAGCCGGGATTCCGTGGACGCGGTTCGAGGCCGACTACGGGGCGATCCGCGACCGGGTCGCCCACGTCGTGCCGGGGTTTCACGACTTCAACCGGCGAGTGGTCCGGCCGGGCGGCATCAGCCTGCCGAACCCGGTCAACGAAGGCGTCTTCGGCACTTCCACGGGGAAGGCACTGTTCACGTGCAACGCCTGGGAGATGCCCGAGGCACCCGAGGGGCACCTGCTGCTGCAGACGCTCCGGTCGCACGACCAGTGGAACACGATCCCCTACACGAACAACGACCGCTACCGCGGCATCCACGGCAGCCGCCGGGTCGTGCTGATCAATCCGGCGGACATCGCGGAACTCGGCTTGTCCGGGGGACAGCGCGTGGACGTGGTCGGCGTGTGGGCGGACCGCACGGAGCGCCGTGCGGAGGACTTCCGGGTCGTCCCCTACCCGTCCAGCCGTGGCTGCGCGGCGGCGTACTACCCGGAGACGCAGGTCCTCGTCCCGCTGGACAGCGTGGCGGACGTCAGCAACCAGCCGACGTCGAAGGGTCTGGTGGTCCGCTTGGAGCCGGTGGCCCCGCGACCGGGCACGACGTGACCGTGACGACCGCGCGTGGGACCGGGAGGACCGCATGAGGGAGAAGCCGCTGAGCAGGATCGGCGACGAAGTGCTGCGCATCCGGCGCGATGTGTCGCGCGCCGTCGAGGGCGGATCCGCCCCCACCGGTTTCGGCGTGGACCAGGAGCTGGTCACCGCTTTCGAGGCCGGGACCCTCTCCCCGGCCGGCCGAAGCGAACTGGCGCGGCAGGTGGCGCGGCAACTGCCGGCCCACTGGTCCCAGTCCAACACGCTCGCCGAGGCCATGACCCGGTTCATCGACCACCTCGGCGGTCAACGCGAGCTCATCGTCTGGCTGGACGGGTACCCCGGTCCGCCGCGGCTGGTGGCACGGCTCTACGTCCTGATGGGCCTCCTCGACCAGTACAGCGAGAACCCGGCCGTCGTCACCGCACTGCGCGAGTACCGGGAGCGGACGCCGTACCCGGCGGGTCTGGAGGGCCACCTGGTACCGCAGACCGACGACGAGACGCTGGCCGGGCTGTCCACCGGCATCGAGGAGCTGCTGGGCGACGGCGAGCTGGGCAAGGCGGCCGGTCTGGCGCTGGCCACGACCGACTGCCTGCGGCGGGTGGCGGCGCGTGCGGCGGAACTCGACCCCGCGACGGACGACATGGGCGAGGTCATGGACCACACCCACCGGGACATCCGGGAGGCGGCCTCCGAAAGCTGAGCGCCTGGTCCGTCGCCCCCGGCTCTCCGGTTCCCCGCGGCGGGAACCGCACGAACAGATCGGGTGACCCACCGAGCATGCTCTCCCCCCGTCGCGTCCTTCGGACCGTCTCCCGGCACGGCTACGGGCGCTTCGTGAACGACGCGGTCCGCACCCTCGTGGCCGAGGACGCAGGTCACGGGGGCGCGGCCCGCTGAAGAGCCGGTCCCAGGCCGCGGAGCCGATGCCGGTCACGCAGCCGAGTCCGGCGTCCGGGGCCCGGAAGCCGACCGAACGCCTGAGCCCTCCCATGTCCCGCAGCAGGCCACGTACCCGGTCCTCGCCGCCGGCCGCGACGGTGCCGACGGCTGTCCGCTGAACGTCGTGCGGCGATGCCCGGCCGCCGGCGTGTGCCCGGGGACCGGCCTCCGCCCGCCGGAGGAGCCTGCCCGGCCGGAGTCGGCGGCATTCCGCGGCGGTGCCGGATCGAGGGGGACGGCCCCGGCGTCAGACGACGCCGGCTTCGGCGATCAGAACGGCGACGTCGTCGTGGTCGTCGGGCCGGCGCAGGGCACCCAGCAGACGCCTGCAGGTGTCTTCCAGGGGCGCGGGGTGCCCGTCGAGCGCGTCGACCAGGACGTCCAGTCGCTCGTCGATGGCGTGATCACGGGTCTCCACCAGGCCGTCGGTGTAGAGGACGAGCCTGTCCCCGGGCCGCAGGTCGAAGGTCGTGGTGTCGAACGCGACGCCGCCGACCCCCAGAGGTGCCCCGGCCGGGAGGGAAACGAGCCGCGGCCGTTCACCGGGGCGTACGAGGACGGGGGGAAGGTGTCCGGCGTTGGCGATGTGGCACTGGTGCCGATGGGGGTCGTACACGGCGTAGAGGCACGTGGCGATGTAGTGCTCGAGCCCGCAGGTGAGGGTGTCGAGGTGCCGGAGGACCTCGTGCGGTACGAGGTCGAGGTCGGCGTAGGCGCAGGTGGCCGTGCGCAGGCGGCCCATCGTCGCGGCGGCGTCGATGCCGTTGCCCATCACGTCGCCGACCACCAGCGCGGCCCTGTCGCCGGACAGGGGGATGACGTCGTACCAGTCCCCGCCGATCTCGCTGGACGCCTGCGCGGGCTGGTAGAGCGAGGCCACGTCGAGCCCGGCCAGCCGGGAGGGGTGGCTGGGCAGCAGGCTGCGCTGGAGGCTTTCGGCGGAGTTGCGGACGCTCTGGTACCAGCGGGCGTTGTCGACGGCGACCGCCGCCCTCGCCGCCAGTTCCCGGGCGAGGACGACGTCCTCGTCGTCGAAGGGGAGCGGGTTCCCGGCGCGTATCAGGTCGAAGGCGCCGAGGATCTCGTTGTGCGCGATCAGAGGCACGGCGAGGTACGAGTGGACGCCGGCGCGGGCGAGCGCGTGCGCGGCCTCCTCGTCGCGCGCGATGCGCGTCAGGTCGTCGGGACCGGTGCGGGGCACCAGGACGGGCCGGCCGGTGTGCACACACCGCGTGATCAGCCGGTCCGCACCGTACGAGGCCACCTCTCCGACCGGGTCCGCGGCGCCGGCGGCCTCACTCGGCCGGGCCGTGGCGACCGCAAGCGCACGGAAGAGCTCGGGCCCGTCGCGGTGGCCGCTGCCGCGGCGGAAGGCCAGCACGCTGTCGAGTACGTCGACGGCGGCCACGTCCGCCAGTACCGGCACGGCGGTGTCGGCCAGTTCCCGGGCCGTCTGCTCCACCCCGAGTGTGGTACCCACCCGTGCGGAGGCGTCGGCGATCAACGCCAGTCTGCGGCGGGCCCGGTCCGCCTCGGCCGCGGCGCGGTGCCGTTCCGTGACGTCGACGACCGAGTTCGCCACACCGATCACTCGTCCGCCCGGGCCTTCGAGACGGTAGTACGACACGGACCACGCGTGATCGTGGTCCGGGTCCCCGTGGGTGCGGCCGACGATGTACTGGTCGAGCATGGGCGTGCCGGTGAGCAGCACCTCCCGCATCACCGCCTCCACGGCGCCGACCTCCAGGGAGCGGTGGATGTCGCGCGGCCGCCGGCCGAGATGCTCGGCGGCGGGCATCCCGTTGATGCGTTCCAGGGCCGGGTTGACCAGGATGTACCGCAGATCGGTGTCCAGCAGCGCGATGCCGACGGGTGCCTGCGAGACGAGCTGCTCGGACAGCGCGAGCTTGGTCTCCGCGCCCTCCAGCACGATCTGGTCCGCGGCGATGCCCAGGGCGTACACGTCCCCGCGGTCGTTCTGCAACCGCACGTTGCGGAACTCCACCAGCCGGGTGCTGCCGTCCTTTCGCTTGACCGGGAAGGCGCCGGCCCAGTTCTCCCCCGTGCTCATCACCTTGGCGAACAGGGTCGTCGCGAGGCCGCGGTGCTCCTCGTGCAGCAGGAGCCGGGCCGCGTACCGGCCCAGCGCCTCCTCGGCGGAGTAGCCGAACACGTCACCGGCCTGCGGGCTCCAGAAGACGATCCGCCCGGTGCCGTCCACCACGACGGCCGAGACACCGAGCAGATCGAGCAGTCCCCCCGGCGATGACGACCACGCCTGGGAGATCTCCGGTGCCGGGCCTCGGCGCGCGTGGGACTCGTGCGTACTCATCCTCGGCGCCCCCTTCCTGCAGCGGACGCACGGGGCCGCGTCAGCGGCTCGCCCCTCCATCCTGCCCTCCGCCCCGGTCGAACACGAACCGAACGGGGCGGCACGTCGAGGTTCCGAGGGTGGCCGGCGGATCAGATGCCGCAGTTCGGGGCCGACCAGTACGGCGACGGGTCGAGGGCCACGTGGGTGTGGTCGTTGTGGTCGGGGTAGCCCGGTCCGAGGATCTCCGAGAAGCCGTGGGTCCTGGCCTGCTGGGCGAGCCGGCAGAAGCTGGGCGAGCCGGTGAGGTCGGCCGCGTCGCCGTAGAGGTGGCGGCTGGTGGACGAGCCGCCGACGGCGCTGTTGCAGGCGCGGGAGCGGAAGCCGCTGGAGATCGTGATCGGCACGTCGCCGAGGGCGTGCCGCATCGCCTCCAGCTTCCACATGGTCTTCAGCGCGTTCGACTTGGCGGTGGCGGCGGAGACCGCGCCGCCCGACCAGTCCGAGTTGCACTTGTTGAGCTCCGCGTAGGTGAAGTGGACGGGGGTGCAGTCCGCGTCCTGGAGCGCGTAGATCTTGCTGAAGGTCGCGGGGCCGGCGACGCCGTCCGCGGCCAGTCCGTAGGCGGCCTGGAACTTCTTGACGGCGGCGGCGGTCCGGGCGCCGTACTGACCGTCGTAGGAGAGGCGTTCGCCCGAGGTGACCCAGCCGGCGACGCGGATCTGCAACTGCGTCACGTCGCTGCCGGAGGTGCCCTGGGTCAGGGTGCGGTTCCAGGTGTAGCAGGAGTCGGCGTGCGCGGTGCCGGCGGTGGCGCCCGCCCCGACCACCGCGCCAGCCATGAGCATGACAAAAGAGAGAAGGAGACGTGACACGCGTCTGAACATCCCGGCCTCCCGACCGTCGAGTCGTCCGTGAACCGGAGCCCAGCGTGCGGCACCGCGCTACGCGCGTCAATGGCGCCCGGGCGAAGCGAAGTCGACGTTTCGGCCCTGGAGCGGGATCACCCGTGCCATCGTGGGGAATAACCAACTCCCGTCCCCCCACAGCTCCTCAGGGAGGCCCCATGCTGCGTGGCATCGATGTCAGCGCCTACCAGTCCTCCAGCTACGACACCGACGGTCTCTCCTTCGTCTTCGTGAAGGCGACGGAGGGCCGTTCGTACGTCAACCCGAAACTCGCGGCCCAGACGAAGCGGGCCCGCGACGCCGGACTCGTCGTCGGCTTCTACCACTTCCTGTGGCCGGGCAACCTGGCCGCCCAGGCCGAGTACTTCGTCTCCAAGACCCCGGAGCGCAAGGGCGACATCCTCGCCGTCGACTGGGAGACGAACGGCGAGGGCACCCATCCGAGCAACGCGGAGAAGGACAGCTTCATCCGCAAGCTGAAGTCACTGCGGCCGGACAACAGGATCGTCCTCTATTGCAACCGGCACTTCTGGTTGAACATCGACACCACCTCGTACGCCGGTGACGGTTTGTGGATCGCCGACTACGTCTCGGCGGGCAAGCCGCGCATCCAGGCGAAGTGGCGCTTCCACCAGTACACCGACAGCCCGGTCGACACCAACGTGGCGGACTTCGCGAGCAAGGCCGCGCTCAAGGAGTGGGCCCAGTCCTGAGCCGGGGCCGGGCCGTCAGCCCCGGAAGCCCGCGGGCCGCTCCGGGGACGCCTCCGACAGCGCCTTGGCGACGCCGTCGACGCCCTCGCGCAGGCCGTACACGGGCGAGTCGGGCTGCTGACGCCAGGAGTCGTCGATGCCGCCGGCGTCGACGCTGTCGAAGCCCAGATCGTCGATCAGGGCGCGGACCTTCGCCTTGGCCGCCGCGTCGTCGCCGGCCACCGGGAGCGCCATGCGGTCGGGGGCGCCGGCCGGACGGGGGCGGTCGAGGATGTCCTGGGCGTAGGTGCCGTTGAAGGCCTTGATCACCGGGTGGCCGAGGTGCCCCTCGGTCCAGCGGCTCTCGGTCAGGCCCCCGTCCTCGATGCCCGCGATCCTGCCGTCCCGCTGCTGCGGGTAGTAGTTGCCGGTGTCGATGACCGCGACGCCGTCGGCCGCCCCGTCCAGGACACCGGACGGCAGGTCCGGGACCCGCTTCAGCGGGATGGTGACGACCACGATCTCGGCGCCGCGCGCCGCCTCCTCCACCGGTACCGGCGTGGCGCCGGTCTCCTCGGCCAGTGCGGTGAGTGTCCGGGGTCCGCGCGAGTTGGCGACGGAGACGTCGTGTCCGAGGGCGGTGAGCCGCCGGGTGAGGTTGCCGCCGATGTTGCCCGCGCCGATGATGCCGACTCGCCTGGCCCTTCGGAGGTCGTGTCGTGCGGAGCCCCCTGGCTCGCGCCCGTGACCTGTACCAACGTCCGGCTGGAGGGCGCTATTCCGTGCCGAAGGCGCCCGTCCGGGTGACCGGCGGGCGCCTCTCGTGGCACGTCTTCGCTACTTGTTCAGGTGGGCCCAGAACTCGTCGAACGACAGCTGCTTGTCGCCGTCGAGGTCGCGGCCGGCGATGACCGCCTCGGCCACCGACTCGGTGACGTTCCAGTCGCCGCCCTGGGCGAGGGCGGTCTTGAACTCGGCCGCGGTGATGAAGCCGTCACCGTCCGTGTCGATCCGCTCGAACTGCTTGCGTGCTTCCTCGATGTCGGCCACCGGTCCGCCCCTCGTTTCGTGCCTGGGTCCAACTGACGCAGGTCAGATTAACCGCCCGCCCGTGCGCCCGGTGCGGCGACCACCCGCCGGAGCTCCTCGGCGGACGGTGCGCACCGTGAGTGGGAGTCTGTGTCTTCCAGTGGGCGGAGATTCGAGGAGCGCGGTGTGGCGGAGAGCCTGCGGGACATTCTGGACGCGGCGGCGCGGGGTGTGTTCCCGCCGGCGGACGGCGGGACGAGTGTCGTGCCGCAGCACGGCGGGCGGGACGCGGGGGTCATCGCCTTCACGGCGCACTCGGTCGTCTTCACCGACGAGCACGAGGGGTGGGTGCGCGGGACGTTGGCGTCGCTGGGGTGCGATCCCCTCGCCGCGACGATGAACCCCCGGTTCCTGACGGCCTTCGCGCAACGCACGGGACGTACGACGGACACGATCGACGTGCTGCTGACCGGGGCACCGCTCGCGGGTCGCCCCGAGGTCGCGCTGACTGAGGTCGCCGATCCCGGGCACCCCCGGGTGGTCGCGGCCCGGCGGCGGCGCGACGGGGTGCGGGTGTGGGCGGCCGACGGCGGGGTGCTGGTGCTGGGCCGCGGGGTGGCCGGACGGCTGGAGGTCGCCGTGGAGGTGGCGGAGGGCGTCCGGCACCGGGGGCTGGGGCGGCTGCTGGTGACGGCGGCGCGGCAGCTGGCCGGGGGTGAGCCGGTGTGGGCGCAGGTGTCGGCGGGGAACGCCCGCAGTCTGCGGGCGTTCCAGGCGGCGGGTTGCCGGCCCGTGGGGTCGGAGGCGCTGTTCCTGCGCCCCTGAGCCGGGGCGACCGGTGTCAGTGCCAGGGCTGGTAGTGCGGGTTGCTCTCGCACTGGCTCATGATCTCGGTCTTGGTCTGCCGGTCGACGGGGCAGACGCCGATGATGTACTTGCGCTGGATGCCGCCGGGGAAGGCGACCTCGACCTGGTCCGCCCACTTGTGGGTGTCGCCGATGGTCTTGTTGACGTCGATGCCGCCGGGGGCGTCGACGTAGTAGTTGTAGCCGGACTTGTACCAGGTCTTGTACAGGTCGTGGTCGTAGCTCGTCGAGACGTACGGCGAGGGCTGGTTGACCAGGACGTACTTCTCGACGTCGTACTGGCCGTTCTGGACGTCCTTGGCGTGGAAGCCCTCTTCGAAGACGACCTGGGGGCCCCGGCTGTCGCTGCGGTAGAGGGTGCCGCAGGTGGTGCGCCAGACCGGTTCGGGAGTGATGCGGTCGACGTCGACGCCGCGGTCGGCGGCGGCCTTGGTCTTGTCGTCGAACCGGGGGCAGGCCGGGGCGGCCTTGGCGGTGGTCCTCGCCGGGGCCGTGGCGGCACCGGGGGCGGTGGCGGCGGTGGTGGCGAGGACGGCGGAGAGCGACAGGACGGCGGCGGCGGTCCGGTGGCGCAGACGAGTGGTGATCATGCGGATACGATCGCGGCTGCGGAGCGAGACGTTCCGGATTCTCACCCGTAGGTGGCGTGTCCGGCGAACGGGGTTGATTCCGGGGGCAGATGCGCTCTCACCGGTCCACGACCCGCATCTCGAACCAGGTGGTCTTGCCGCGCGGCAGCAGATCGACGCCCCACCGGTCGGACAGTTCGTCGACGAGGAAGAGGCCCCGCCCGCTGATGTCCGTCTCCTGCACCGGCATCAGGCAGGGCAGCCCCCGGGAGGGGTCGCGGACCTCGACCCGGATCCAGCCGGGGCGGCGGCGCATCCGGAGGCCGAAGACGCGGGCGCCGGTGTGGCGTACGGCGTTGCCGACCAGCTCCGAGACGAGGAGGACGGCGTCCTCCGTGACCTTGGGGCCGAGCTGCCACTGGCGCAGAGCGACGACCTGGGCCAGCCGGCGGGCGGTGGCGGCGGATTCGGGGCGGGAGGGTAACGGAACTTCGTGCTCCGTCGGGTTGCCGAACAGCTCCAGCGCCTTGAGCGCGCGCTCGTCCTCGACCGCCGGCGACCAGCGCGCCGCGGTCGCACGTCCGGCTCCCCGCGGCTGTTCCGTACCATCCAGCCCCGCCATGCCCCCATCATGGCCGCCTTCGCAGGGCTCCGGGGCCGTTCCCGGGGAATAGGCCCCTGTGGGGGCCGGGCGGGCCGACGGGCGATCGGCATATGCCACAGGCAGTTCGGGACCGGAAACAGACCCACTGACCTGCGGGAACGACTCGGCCGGAGACAAGCGACGGACTCCCTCGACAAGGCGCGCTTAATGGTGTGTTAAGGCTGCCATAAACCGCCCCATCGAGGGACCCGGATCAGACATCGCGTCAATTGCAAGAGGGAGGACGCGACTTCGGGTGAAACTTGTACTTCCCACCGGGAGGATCCCGGGGAGCTCACCGGGAGAATTCCGGGGAGTTCAGAGGAACTTCGCCTTGCCCGGGCCCTCTTCCACGAAGCTGCGCATCCCGCGTTCGCGGTCCTCCGTGGCGAACAGGCCCGCGAACCAGTTCCGCTCGACGGCGAGGCCGGTCTCGATGTCCGTCTCCAGACCCGTGTCGATCGCCTCCTTCGCCGCGCGCAGGGCGATGGCGGGACCCTTCGCGAGCCGTGCGGCCCACGCGTGCGCCTGCTCGTAGACCTCGGCGGCCGGCACCACCCGGTCCACCAGGCCGAGCGCCAGCGCCTCGTCGGCCTTCACCTGGCGGCCGGTGAAGATCAGGTCCTTGGCCTTGGAGGGGCCGATCAGCCGGGACAGCCGCTGGGTGCCGCCCGCGCCCGGGATCAGCCCGAGCAGGATCTCGGGCTGGCCCAGCTTGGCGTTCTCCCCGGCGATGCGGAAGTCGGCGCAGAGCGCGAGTTCGCAGCCGCCGCCCAGTGCGTAGCCGGTGACGGCCGCGACCACCGGCTTGGGAATGCGGGCCACCGCGGTGAAGGAGTCCTGGAGGGCACGGGACCGCGCGATCATCGCCGCGTGGTCCATCACCTGCATCTCCTTGATGTCCGCGCCCGCCGCGAAGACCTTCTCGCCGCCGTGGATCACGACGGCGCGGACGTCGTCGCGCCGGGTGACCTCCTCGGCCAGCTCCTTCAGCCGGTCCTGGGTGGCGACGTCCAGCGCGTTCATGGGCGGGCGGTCCAGGCGCAGCGTACCGACGCCGTCCGCGACTTCGAGATGTACGGTCATGCTCCGCAGGTTAGCGGGCGTTCACTCGTCGTGGCAGTCGGCCCTCACGCCTTCCACTTCTCCCACGACATGTTCCAGCCGTTGAGGCCGTTGTCCGGGGCGATGGTGGCGTCCTCGGAGTTCTTGACCACGACCACGTCGCCGACGATCGAGTTCTCGAAGAACCAGGCGGCCGGCGCCTTCCCGTCCCAGCCGCCGCGCACGTCGCGCAGGCCGATGCAGCCGTGGCTGGAGTTGCGGTTGCCGAAGGCGTCGCCGCCCCAGTAGTTGCCGTGGATGAAGGTGCCGGAGGTGGACAGCCGCATGGCGTGCGGGACGTCCTTGATGTCGTACTCGGAGCCGTAGCCGACCGTCTCGCTGTTCATCCGGGTCACGGCGAGCCGCTCGGTGACGACCATCTGGCCGTTCCAGGTCTCGTAGCCCGGCGCGCCGGTGGTGACCGGGACGGTCCTGATGGTCTTGCCGTCCCGCACGACCTTCATCGTGTGCTTCTTGGCGTCCACGACGGAGACCTGGCTGCGGCCGACGGTGAAGGACACGGTCTTGGTCTGCTCGCCGTAGACGCCGTCGCGGCCCTGGACACCGTCGAGGTCCAGGTCGACGGTGACCTTGGTGCCGGCCTTCCAGTACTTCTCGGGGCGGAAGTCGAGGCGGTCGTTGCCGAACCAGTGGCCCTCGACCTCGACGGCCGGCTCGGTCTTGATCGTGATGGCCTTCTCGACGTCCTCCGGCTTGGTGATGCCCCGGGTGAAGCGGATCGAGAACGGCATGCCGACGCCGACCTTCGAGCCGTCCTCCGGTGTGAAGGTGCCGACGAAGGTGTTCTTCGGCGTCAGGGTGGTGAAGCGGGAGTCCTCGGCGGCCGTGCGGCCCTCGGAGTCCTTGGCGACCGCGTGCACGGTGTACGTGGTGGAGGCGGCCAGATGGGTGGACGGCGTCCAGGCGGCGCCGTCCCCGGATATCTCGCCGTCGACCTTCGCACCCTTGCCGTCCTTGACGACGACCTCGGTGAGCCTGCCCTTCGCCGCGGCGACCTTCAGGGCGCCGCTGGTGTCGACCGCCTCGGCCCCGTTCTTCGGGGCGATGGTGACCACGGCCTCGGACTGCTTGCCCTGTGCCGCGGTGGAGTCCTTGGCCTTCTCCCCCTTGCCGTCCCCGGCCCCCGGGCCCGAGCCGTCCCCACCGCATGCGGTGACGGTCAGCATCAGCAGTCCGAGTACCGCCCCCGCCATCGGACGCACCTTCACTTTGTCTCCCCTCGCCGGGCCTGGTCGGGCCCGCGCCCCAGTGCGCCCGCGCGCGCACCGGCGCATCGTAACCGCAGGCCAGGGGGTTGCGGGACAGGTGAATTGTCACCGTTCCGTACCGAGTTGGCGGCCGGGAGCCGCGAGGGGCTTCGGCGTCACTTCACCGCGCCGCCCGCCTTCCACTCCTTCCACTTCATGTTCCAGCCGCCCAGTCCGTTGTCGGGCGCGACCGTCTTGTCCTTGCTGTGGACCACCTCGACGACGTCGCCGACGAGGCTGCGGTCGAAGAACCAGCCCGCCGGGGTGTCGGAACCGCCGCCCTTGTCGTCGCGCAGTCCGACGCAGCCGTGGCTGACGTTGGCCCGGCCGAAGGTGTCGGCGGGGGCCCAGTAGTTGCCGTGCAGGAAGGTGCCCGAGCCGGTCAGGCGGATGGCGTGCGGGACGTCGGGGATGTCGTACTCGCCGCCGAAGCCGACCGTGCGGCTGTTCATGCGGGTGACCTCCAGCATCTCGGTGATCACCATGCGGCCGTTGTAGGTGGGGGTCGTCGGCGCCCCCGCGGTGATCGGCACGGTGGCCAGCAGCGTGCCGTCCCGGCGCACCTCCATGGTCCGTTCGACCGCGTCGACGCGGGAGACCTGGCTGCGGCCGACGGTGAAGGAGACCTTCTTGCGCTGGAGGCCGTAGACCCCCTTCGCGCCCTCGACGTCCCGCAGCGCCAGGTCGACGGTGACCTCGGTGCCGGGCTTCCAGTACTCCTTCGGGCGGAAGTCGAGGCGGTCCTTGCCGAACCAGTGGGGGCGGATCTCGACGGCGGGCTCCGCGGTGACCGCCACGGCGCGTTCGACGGCGGCTCGGTCGGTGATCTCGCGGTTGAACTCCAGGGAGACGATCATGCCGGTGCCGACGACCGAGCGGTTCTCGGGGGCGACGTAGGCGATGAAGCGCTCCTCGGGGACCTTGGTGGTGAACGTGGTGTGCCGGGCCGAGCGGTGTCCGCCGCCGTCCAGGGCGACCGCGTCGACCGTGTACTTGGCGGCGAGGGCGAGCCGGTCGTCGTCGGGCCGCCAGCTCAGGCCGTCCTCGGAGATCCGGCCGGGCACCGGGCTCTCCTGCGCGTCCTGCGCCCTGACCACCTTCACCGACTCCAGGCGCCCGTCGGGCACCCGCACCGACAGCTTCTTCTCCGGCGCGACGGCCTTGCTCCCGTCGTCCGGGGTGACGCGGATGACGTCCTCGGCGGCGGGTTGTTTGCCGAACATCTCGCCGATGCCCGAGCCGATGCCGGAGCCGATGCCTCCGCTGTCCGAGCTGCATCCGGCTGCCCCGGCCAGCAGTCCTGCCCATGTCAGTAGGGCGGCCAGAGCGGCGCCCGCGCGCCGTGCGCGCCCGTGTACGTGCCTCACATCCACCCGTAACGACCGGTCGGCCCTGGGGAAACGTGAGTGCGAGCCACCCGGTGGGCAGAACTGTGGGGAGGACGACGCGACGGGGAGCAGCGGCCGGGACGCCGCACGCCCTCCTGCCGGACGTCGTTCCACGAGCCGTGGGAGGCTGACAGGTGTCCAGCGCAGCCGAGCAGGAGGCGGTGGCCGGGGAGCGGGCCGCCGCGGACGGGCGGCCCGCCGTCGTGGTCAACGGCGGGCGGCGGGCCGCGCCGCCGCCCGCCGTGCCGGCCCGGCCGGGCACCCCGGTGCCGCTGGGCGCGCGGTTGCGCACCGGCCCGGACCAGGTGACGGGGACCAACTTCGCGCTGTGGGCCGGCGGGGCGGAGGCGGTGGAGCTGTGCCTGTTCGACGGGCCGGGCCGCGGCGCGAGGGAGAGCCGGGTGCGGCTGACCGAGCTGACGCACGAGATCTGGCACGGCTTCGTGCCGGGCGTGCTGCCCGGGCAGCGCTACGGCTACCGGGTGCACGGCCGCTGGGACCCGTGGACCGGCGCCCGCTGGAACCCGGCGAAGCTGCTCCTCGACCCGTACGCCCGAGCCGTGGACGCCGCCGAAGGCAACGATTACGGCGTGCTGCCGCCCGAGGTGTACGGACACGTCCGCGACTGGCCGGAGCAGCGCGTGGCGG
Organism: Streptomyces sp. NPDC093065; assembly: GCF_044754585.1. NCBI lineage: Bacteria > Bacillati > Actinomycetota > Actinomycetes > Kitasatosporales > Streptomycetaceae > Streptomyces > Streptomyces sp. NPDC093065. The sequence goes on from NZ_JBIVPJ010000010.1 coordinate 240,371, forward strand.
ACACCGTCCGCGACGACCGGGACTCGGCGCCGCACGTCCCGAAGGGTGTCGTGGTCCATGACGACGACGACTGGTCGGACGACCGCCGGCCCAAGACGCCGTGGGCGGACTCGGTCATCTACGAGCTGCACGTGCGCGGCTTCACCAAGCTCCACCCGGACATCCCTCCGGAGCTGCGCGGCACGTACGCGGGCCTGGCGCATCCGGCGGCGATCGCGCACCTGACGCGGCTGGGCGTGACGGCGGTGGAGCTGCTGCCGGTGCACCAGTTCGCGCACGAGAGCCACCTGCTGGAGCGCGGCCTGCGCAACTACTGGGGCTACAACTCGGTCGGCTACTTCGCGCCGCACGCCGCCTACGCCGCCTCCGGCACCACCGGTGAACAGGTGGGCGAGTTCAAGCGGATGGTGCGCGCGCTGCACGCGGCCGGCATCGAGGTGATCCTCGACGTGGTCTACAACCACACCGCCGAGGCCGGTGAGCTGGGCCCGACGCTCTCCCTGAAGGGCATCGACAACCGCGGCTACTACCGGCTCCAGCCCGACGCCCGCCGGTACGCGGACTACACCGGTTGCGGCAACACCCTGCACGTCGTCCAGCCGCACGTGCTGCGTCTGATCACCGACTCGCTGCGGTACTGGGTCACGGAGATGGGCGTGGACGGCTTCCGGTTCGACCTGGCGGCGGCGCTGGCCCGTTCGATGCACGACGTCGACATGCTCTCGCCGTTCCTCGCGGTGATCGCGCAGGATCCGGTGCTGCGCCGGGTGAAACTGATCGCCGAGCCGTGGGACGTGGGCTCGGGCGGCTACCAGGTGGGCGCCTTCCCGCCGCTGTGGACGGAGTGGAACGACCGGTACCGGAACGCGGTCCGGGATTTCTGGCGGCACGCGCTGCCGGACGTGCGGGAGATGGGGTACCGCCTGTCGGGCTCCAGCGACCTGTACGCCTGGGGCGGGCGACGCCCCTACGCGTCGGTCAACTTCGTCACCGCGCACGACGGCTTCACGCTGCGCGACCTGGTGTCGTACGAGCGCAAGCACAACGAGGCCAACGGCGAGGGCAACCGGGACGGCACGGACGACAACCGCTCCTGGAACTGCGGAACGGAGGGCGAGACGGACGACCCCGGCGTTCGGGCCCTGCGCCGCCGCCAGCTGCGGAACCTGCTGACCACGCTGCTGCTGTCGACCGGGGTGCCGATGCTGGTCGCCGGCGACGAGATGGGCCGCACCCAGCGCGGCAGCAACAACGCCTACTGCCAGGACAACGAGACCGGCTGGGTGGACTGGAGTCTGCTGGACGACCCTCAGTGGCGCCCGCTGTTCGAGCTGGCCTCCCGGCTGATCGGACTGCGCCACCGGCACCCCGTGCTGCGCCGCCGGGCCTTCTTCTCCGGCCGCGCGCACTCCGCGGACGGCCTGCGCGACCTGGCCTGGTTCACCGCGGGCGGCACGGAGATGACGGAGCGGGACTGGTACGCCCCCGCCGCCACCCTCGGCATGTACCTGTCCGGGCGGGACATCCCGGGCCGGGACGAGCACGGCGACCCGGTCGTCGACGACAGCTTCCTGACCGTCCTGCACGCGGGCGAGGAGCCGGCCGGCTTCGTCCTGCCGGGTCCCCCGTGGGCGGAGCGGTACGAGGTGGTCGTCGACACCGGCCGGGAGGAGCAGGGCGAGGCACCGGGCGCCGTGCACCCGGCGGGGGCGGAGATCACGGTGCCGGGGCGGACGGTGCTGCTGCTGCGGGCGGGGTGAGCGCGGGCGGGTGCGAAGCCGTGCCGGACCGCGGCCGGTTCAGCCGAGGATGCGCCGTTCGTACGCCGTCGCGACGGCCGCCGCCCGGTCGCTCACGCCGAGCTTGGCGTACAGGTGGGTGAGGTGGGTCTTGACGGTCGCCTCGCTGATGAACAGCTCCCGGGCGATCTCCTTGTTGGAGGTGCCGCGCGCCACCAGCGCGAGCACCTCGCGCTCGCGGGCGGACAGGGGCTCGCCGCCGGGTGTCTTCGGGGTGCGGACGGCGGAGACCAGCCGGGAGGCGACCGCCGGGGAGAGGACCGTGCGTCCCTCGGCCGCCGCGCGGACCGCGGTGAACAGGTCGTCGCGGGGGGCGTCCTTGAGGAGGTAGCCGGTCGCGCCCGCCTCGATCGCGGGCAGGGTGTCGGAGTCGGTGTCGTACGTGGTCAGCACGAGCACCCGCGCGCGGGCGCCGCGCCGGGTCAGCTCGCGGATGGCGTCCACGCCCGAACCGCCCGGCATCCGCAGGTCCATGAGGATCACGTCGGGGTCGAGCGCGGCGGCCCGCTCCAGCGCCTCGACGCCGCTCGCCGCCTCGCCCAGGACGCGGAAGCCGGGCGCGGACTCGAACATGCCGCGCAGGCCGTCGCGGACCACGGGGTGGTCGTCGACGACGAGGAGGGAGACCACGGCGTCACCGGGCGCGGCGCGACCGGGCACCGCGTCGCCGGTCACTGCGTCATGGGGCACTGCGTCATCGGTCATGGCGGACCAACGGTACGCGAGCGGAGACGGCGGTGCCGTGCCCCGGTTCCGCCTCCACGGTGAGCGAACCGGCGATGCGTTCGGCGCGGGCCCGCATGCCGTCCAGGCCGAAGCCCCCGGCGGGGGTGCGCTCGCGCGCGGTCAGCGGGTCGAAGCCCCGGCCGTCGTCGCGGATGTCGAGGGTGACCTCGTCGCCCATGAAGGAGAGGGTGACGCCGACCCGGTCGGCGGCGGCGTGCCGGGCCGTGTTGGAGAGGGCCTCCTGGGCGATGCGCAGGAGCGTGGCGGCGACCTCGTCGTGGAGGTGTTCGGCGGTGCCGGTGACGGTGAACCGGGCCTGGACGCCGGTGCGCCCGCCCCACTCCGTCACCGTCTTCTTCAGCGCGTCCGGCAGCCCGTCGTCGGCCAGCGCGACGGGCGAGAGGTTGTGCACGGAGCGGCGGGCCTCGCCGAGGCTGTGCCGGGCCAGGGCGAGGGCCCGGTCCATGTGCTCGCGGCCCAGCGCCGGGTCCGGGGTGGCCGCCACGACCTGGAGCTGGGCGATGATGCCGGTCAGGCCCTGGGCGAGGGTGTCGTGGATCTCGGCGGCCAGCCTCCTACGCTCGTCGGCGACCCCGGCCTCCCGGGCCTGGACGAGGAGCTGGGCGTGGAGGGCGGCGTTCTCGTCGAGGGCCTGCTGCAGGGCGGTGTTGGTGCGCTCCAGTTCGGTGATGGTCTCGACGCGGGCGCGACTGCGGGCCTCCTCCAGCGCGGCGAAGTGGGCGAAGAGGGCCACCAGCATGCTGTTGACGGTGAGGATCGCGCCGAAGAGCACCCATCCCATGATCCCGTTCGGCGGCAGCCCGCCGGACTGGGAACCGGCGAGGGTGACGGCGGTGGCGAACAGTCCGGCCCGGCACAGCCGACGCGGCAGCAGGTGCTGGGCGCCGAAGTAGCCGACGACCGCGTAGAAGGCGAAGAGCGGGTTCAGCCAGGTGAGGGCGAACCCGATGGCCCAGCGGACGGCGTAGTAGCAGGTGCCGGCCGGGGAGGGGTCGGGGCGGGTGCGCGCCGCCCGGTTCCACCACAGCTGGAGCACGACCGCCGCGACGATCAGGGCCCCGCTCGCCCGGCGTTCGCCGCCGGTCATGCCGATCGCGTCGGCGGCCGACCAGGCCACCAGGGTCCCGACGGCCAGCAGCGCGTACGGACCCCAGCGGTGGAACGCCGCCCACCGCTCGTCGACCGCCGTCGTCTCCGTCATGGCGTCATTGTCGGACACGCCGCCGCCTCTCCCCCACTCTCATTCCCAGCGGAACCAGCGCGAGGCCGCCGCCGTGAGCAGTGCCGTCCAGGCCACCAGCACCGCCAGGTGGGACCAGCCCGGCCAGTCGCCCGCCGCCGCCTCGTTGAGGGCCTGCGCGGCCGCGCCGAAGGGGGTCCAGCCCACGATGCGGGCCAGCAGGTCCGGCATGGCCTGCACCGGCAGCCACACGCCCGCGCAGAACATCGCCGGGAACAGCGCGGCCGAGCCGACCGCACCCGCGATCTTCGTGGTGCGGGACAGGGCGGAGAGCACGGCGCCCAGGGAGAGCGCCGCGAGCACGGCCAGCAGCAGCGCGAGGAGGTAGCCGACGGGCTGTCCGGGCAGCGTCACGTCGAAGGCGAGCCGGCCGACCGCGAGCGCGAGCAGCGCCGAGGCCAGGGCGGCCCCGCCGCACACCACCATCTGCGCGGACAGCAGCGCCGCCGGGCGCACCGGTGTGGCGGACATCCGGCGCAGGATGCCCCGTTCCCGGTAGCCGGTGAGGACCTGCGGCATGCCCTGGAGCCCGCCGACGGTCAGGCCGAGCAGCACGGCCACCGGCACGTAGGCGTCGACCGGGCGCAGCCCGCCGAAGGAGGCGTCGGCCTCGCGGAAGGACGGGATGGAGCCGAGGATCACCAGCAGCAGCGTCGGGAACGCCAGCATCCAGAACAGGGCGCCCGGTTCTCGGCGGAACAGCCGCAGCTCGGTCCTCAGTACGGCGGTGTCGAAGACGTCGGTGGTCATGCGGAGGCCTCCGTGAGGTCCAGGAAGGCGTCGTCCAGCGTGGTGTCGGTGACCCGGAGCTGGTGGGCGGTGACGCGGGTGCGGGCGAGCAGGGTGATGACGGCGTTGACCGTCTCGTCCGTGCCGGACAGGGTGACGCGGCCGTCCTTGAACTCGACGGAGGCCAGTCCGGGCAGCGCGCGCAGGTCCGTCTCGTCCAGGGGCGCGGACGGGGTGAAACTGATGACGGTGGCGCCCGCCGACCGCCGGATCAGCCCGGCCGGGGTGTCGAGGGCGGCGACGCGGCCCCGGTCGATCACCGCGATCCGGTCGCACAGACGCTGGGCCTCCTCCATGAAGTGGGTGACCAGCAGGACGGTGACGCCTCCCGCGCGGATGTCCTCGATCAGCTGCCAGGTCTCCCGGCGGGCGCGCGGGTCGAGGCCGGTGGTCAGCTCGTCGAGGACGACGACGCGGGGATCGCCGACCAGGGCCAGCGCGATGAACAGGCGCTGCTTCTGACCGCCGGAGAGCTTGCCGAACCGGGTGTCCAGCATGGGGCCGAGGTCGAGCCGCTCGGCGAGCGGGCGCCAGTCGGCCGGCTCGGGGTAGAAGGCGGCGTACAGCTCCAGGGCCTCGCGGACGGTCAGTTTGGGCTGGAGTTCGCTCTGCTGGAGCTGGGCGCCGAGGACCTCGGCGACCCGCCGGTGGTCGGCGACGGGGTCGAGCCCGGTGACCCGGACCCGGCCGGCGTCGGGGACGCGCAGTCCCTCGACGCACTCGACGGTGGTGGTCTTGCCGGCTCCGTTGGGGCCGAGGACGCCGAAGATCTCGCCCTCCTCGACGGCGAAGGACACACCGTCGACGACGGGGCGTCCGCCGTAGGACTTGCGCAGGTCGGTGACTTCGATGACGGGCATGGCACCAGCGTCCCGGCGGCCGGGGGCCCGGCACATCGGCCGACGCGCTCGAAGGCGCATCAGCCGATCGGTCGATGCGCCGGTACGACCCCTGCGAGGCTTCCGTACGACCCCGGGCGGGCGCGGAAACTCGGTGGGCAGTGTCAGTGGTGAACCGTAGGCTCGCTGCTGATGCCCACGAACCCTGCCCCCGCCACGGAACCCGCCGAGAAGCGTTCCACCGTACGTGCCCTGCTGCGGCTGTGGCCCTATGTGCGGCCGGTGCGCGCGAGGTTGGGGACGGCCGCGGTCATAGCGGTCCTCGCCTCCTGCGTGGGGCTGGTGATCCCGCTCGTCCTGAAGTGGATGGTGGACGGGCCGATCGCCGACCGTGACCCGGCCGGCGTGTGGCTCGGGGCGCTGTACCTGCTGCTGCTCGGGCTTGCGGAGGCGCTGCTGTTCGGGTTCCGGCGGTGGCTGGTTGCCCGGCCGCTGGCGGGGGTCGAGGCGGGCATGCGCGCGGACCTGTACCGGCATCTGCAGCGGCTGCCGGTGGCGTTCCACGACCGCTGGGCCTCGGGGCAGCTGCTGTCGCGCGGGACGACCGACCTGATGCTGCTCCGGATGTTCCTCGCCTTCCCGCTGACGTTCCTGCTGGTCAACGGCGTCACGATCCTGGTCGGCGTGGGCATCATGCTGGTCCAGGACTGGACGCTGGGGCTGGTCATCCTCGGGCCCGCCATTCCGGTGATGATCACCTGCGGGATCTTCGAGAAGAAGTACTCCGCGGTGGCGCGGCGCGCGCAGGACCAGGTCGGGGACCTGACGACCGTGGTCGAGGAGAGCGTGCTCGGCATCCGGATCGTCAAGGGCTTCGGCAGGCACCGCAGCCAGGCCCGCGCCTTCCACGAGCTGTCGCACACCCTGCGGGGCACGGAGCTGCGCAAGGCGCGGCTGCTGGCGGCCATCTGGGCGGTCATCGTGACGCTGCCCGAGGTGGCGATCGGGGCGGCGCTGGTGGTCGGGGCGGTGCAGGTGGCGGACGGGTCGCTGTCGGCCGGCACGCTGGTGGCGTTCCTGTCCACGGCGCTGGCGCTGCGGTGGCCGGTGGAGTCCATCGGCTTCCTGCTGGCGATGAGCCAGGAGGCGGCGACGGCCACGGACCGGTACTTCGAGGTGATGGACGCGGAGGTCGAGTCGCCGGGGGGTGTTGGTGACCGTGCGTCGGTGCCGGGGGGTGGGGAGCGCGGCCCGGCGTTGCGGGGTGCCGCCGCGCCCACCCGTGCCGCCCCAGCGGCACGACGGCCCGCGGCTGAGGGACTCGGGTTCGAGCACGTGCGGTTCCGGTATCCCGACGCCGCCCCCGGCTCCCCGCCTCTCCTGACGGACGTCGACCTGCACATCCGCTCCGGCGAGTCCATGGCCCTGGTCGGTGCCACCGGCAGCGGCAAGACGACACTGACCGCGCTCGTACCCCGCCTGCACGAGGTGACCGGCGGCCGGATCACGCTGGACGGCGAGGACATCACCGACCTGTCCCGCGAGGAGCTGCGCTCGATGGTCGCCGTGGCCTTCGAGGAGCCCACCCTCTTCTCGGCCACCGTCGGCGAAAACGTGCTGATGGGTGCCGCCGCGGGCGCCGGCGACGAGGAGCTGGCCCGTGCACTCGCCGTCGCGCAGGCCGACTTCGCGCACGCGCTCCCCCGGGGCACCGGCACCCAGGTCGGCGAGCAGGGCCTCAGCCTCTCCGGCGGCCAGCGTCAGCGCCTCGCGCTCGCGCGCGCGGTGGTCGGAAAGCCCAGGTTCCTGGTCCTGGACGACCCGCTGTCCGCGCTGGACGTGCACACGGAGGCCGCCGTGGAGGCCGCGCTGCGGCAGGTCCTCGCCGACACCACGGCGCTGATCGTGGCCCACCGCCCCTCCACCGTCCTGCTCGCCGACCGCGTCGCCCTGCTGTCCGAGGGCCGGATCACCGCCGTCGGCACCCATCACGAGCTGCTGCGCACCAGCGCCGAGTACGCCCATCTGATGTCCGGGCCCGACGGGCACGAGCATTCCGAAGGCTCCCACGAAGAGGGCTCCCAGGAAGGGGACGGCCGATGACCGCGCCCACGGCCACCGCGCCGAGGCCGGACCGGCCGGAGGATCCCGCACACGGGGATCCGGCCGGGACCGGTGCCCGCGCCGCCGACGACGACTCGTTCGACCAGGACGTCCTGCCCAGCCCGCCCGGCGCGACCGGCGCCCTGCTGCGCTCCCTGCTGGCGCCGCGGAAGGCCCGCGTCGCCCTCACCGTGCTGCTCCTGCTGCTCCAGCAGGCGGCCGTGCAGGCGGGCCCGCTGCTGGTGGCGTACGCCATCGACCACGCCGTGCCGGCCCTGCGGGACGACGACCACGGTCCGCTGATCGCGGTGGGCGCCGGCTACCTGCTGTGCTCGCTGGCGGCGGGCGCACTGCAGTACGCCTTCATCGCCGCGGCGGCCCGGGTCAACCAGGACGTGCTGCTCGACCTGCGCGGACGGATCTTCCGGCACGCGCAGGCGTTGAGTGTCGACTTCCACGAGCGCTACACCTCGGGCCGCCTCATCTCCCGTTCCACCACGGACGTCGAGTCGCTGCGGGAGCTGCTCGACGAGGGCCTGCAGGAGCTGGTGACGGTCATCCTGTCCTTCGTCTACATCGCGGCGCTGCTGCTCTGGCTGGACCTGGGCCTCGGCGCCGTGGCGGTGGCGTCGTTCGTGCCGCTGTACGGGCTGGTGCGGCTCTACCAGCGGCGCGCGGGGCGGGTGTACCGGCAGCGGTCCACGGCGATCGCGGCGGTGATCGTGAAGTTCGTGGAGACGATGAACGGCATCCGGCCGGTGCGCGCCTTCCGCCGGGAGGCCGCCAACGACGCCGACTTCGCGGTCCTGAACCACCGTCACGAGCGGACCAACGGCAACGCGCTGCTGGAGATGGCCCGTTACGTGGTCGGTTCCCGGCTGGTCGCCAACACGGCCGTCGCGGGGATCGTGCTGTGGGGCGCCTACCGGGTCGCGGACGACACCCTGGCGCTCGGTGTGCTGGCGGCGGCGGTGCTCTACCTGCGCCGCCTGTACGACCCGATCGACCGGCTCGGCATGTTCCTGAACTCCTACCAGTCGGCGGCGGCGTCCCTGGAGAAGATCGCGGGGCTGCTGGCCCAGACGCCGTCGGTGCCCGAGCCGGCCGCGCCGAAGGAGCTGCCGGCGCTGAAGTCGGAGCACCCCGGCCGCGAGGTCGTCTTCGACTCGGTGAGCTTCGGCTACCGCACCGGCGGCGAGGTGCTGCCGCGCTTCGAGCTGACGCTGCCGGCCGGGCAGACGGTCGCCGTCGTCGGCTCGACCGGCGCGGGCAAGTCGACGCTGGCCAAGCTGCTCGCCCGGTTCTACGACCCCTCCGCCGGGCGGGTGCTGCTGGACGGCACCGACCTGCGCGACCTGGCCGTGCCGGAACTGCGGCGCGGGGTGGTGATGGTGACGCAGGAGGCGTTCCTGTTCTCCGGCACGGTCGCCGACAACATCGCCATCGGCCGTCCGGAGGCGACGCGCGAGGAGATCGAGCGGGCCGCGAAGGCGATCGGCGCCCACGACTTCATCGCCGCGCTGCCCGACGGCTACGACACCGACGTACGCAAGCGGGGCGGCCGGATCTCCGCCGGTCAGCGGCAGCTCGTGGCGTTCGCGCGGGCGCTGCTCGCGGACCCGGCGGTGCTGATCCTGGACGAGGCGACCAGCTCGCTGGACATCCCCGGGGAGCGGGCGGTGCAGCGGGCGATGGCGACGGTGCTGAAGGGCCGTACGGCGGTGGTGATCGCGCACCGGCTGTCCACCGTGGAGATCGCCGACCGGGTGCTGGTGATGGAGCACGGCCGGATCGTCGAGGACGGCGCCCCGGACGAACTCATCGCCGGTACGGGCCGGTTCGCGGACCTGCACCGTGCCTGGCGGGACAGTCTGGCGTGAGGATCGACGCGTACGAGGACCCGGGTGCGCCGGAGTGCCGGGGCGGCTGGCGGTACCTGGCGTGGCTGGTCCGGCGGCAGTGGGCCCGGTGTCTGGCGGGGGCGGTGCTGGCCAGTGCCTGGATGGTGCTGCTGGCGGCGACGCCGTACCTGATGGCCCGGGCGGTCGACCACGGCCTGGAGCCCGGGGACCTGGGGGCGCTGGCGGGCTGGACGGGTGCCATGGTCGCCGTCGGCGCGGTCAACGCGTGGCTGGGCGTGATGCGGCACCGCACGATGACCAAGGTGCGGATGGACGCCAACTTCCGCACCGTCAAGGTGGTCGTCGGCCACGCCACGCGGCTCGGCGCGGCGCTGCGCCGGCAGGTGGGGGCCGGCGAGGTCGTCACCATCGGGGTGGGCGACGTGCAGACCATCAGCACGTCCCTGACGGCGGTCGGGCCGGGCGTCGGGGCGGTCGTCGCCTACGCGGCGGTCGGCGGACTGATGCTGTCGGTGTCGGCCGGGCTCGCCCTGGTGGTGCTGCTCGGTGTGCCGCTGCTCGGGGTGGCCCTCGGCCCGCTGATGGGCCGCCTGCAGGGCAGGGAGACCGAGTACCGGGAGCGGCAGTCCGTACTGACCGCGCGGATCGGTGACCTCGCGGGCGGGCTGCGGGTGCTGAACGGTCTGGGCGGCAAGGGCCTGGTCGCGGACGCGTTCCGCCGGGACTCGGGCCGGCTGCGCGAGCAGGGCTACCGGGTCGGCGCGGTGACCAGCTGGATCCAGGCCCTGGGGGTGGGCCTGCCGATGCTGTTCCTGGCCCTGGTGACCTGGCTGGGCGCCCGGCTGGCCGCGCGGGGTCAGATCAGCGTGGGCGAACTGGTGTCGGTGTACGGCTATGTCGTCGCGCTGGGCTGGCCGGTGGCGTTCCTCATCGAAATGGGCCACCAGCTCAGCCGCGGTGTGGTGGCCGCCCGCCGCGTCGTCGCCTTCCTGCACCTGGAACCGGAGCCCGACGAGGGCACCCGGGACGCCCCCGCCGAACCCTCGGCGCTCTACGACCCGGCCTCGGGCGCCCGCATCGCCCCCGGCCGTCTCACCGTCCTGGTCACGTCCCGCCCGTCCGACGCCACCGAGGTGCTCGACCGCCTGGGCCGCTACACCCCGTCGGACGCGACCTGGGGAGACATCCCCCTGACCGACATCCCCCTCCCCCAGGTCCGCTCCCGCATCCTGGTCGCGGACCCGGAGGCCGACCTCTTCGCAGGCACCCTGAGCGATGTAGTAGGCGCTCCGGACACCGACCTCAGGGGCGCGGGGAACTGCGCGACCAGCCACAACGCAGCGGCAGACGCAACACAACCAACCGGGGCAGATGACAAGGCGCACCTCACCCAGGCCCTTCAGGCGGCCGCCGCCGAAGACATCGTCCGCGCCCTCCCGGACGGACTGCAAACATTGGTCGCGGCCCAGGCCCGAGACCTGTCCGGAGGACAACGCCAGCGCATCCGCCTGGCCAGAGCCCTCCTGACCGACCCGGAAGTCCTCCTCGCCGCAGAACCCACCTCCGCCCTGGACGCCCACACGGAGGCCACCGTGGCCGACCGCCTCAGGCATGCCCGCCAGGGCCGCACCACCGTCCTGGCCGCCACCTCACCCCTGCTCCTCGACCGCGCGGACGTCGTGCACCACCTGATCGACGGCAAGGTCGCGGCCACCGGCACACACCGCGAACTCCTGGACACCGAACCGGAATACCGCGCCCTGGTCGCGCGGGACGACGAGGACGCCGAAGAAGAGGGCGCCGTAGAAGGGGAGCCCGGCCGATGACACAGCTGCCCGTGGCCGAGCGCGCCGACGTCCGCCGCGCCGCTGCCGGCCTCGTGCGCGCCGACCGGAGGTCCTTCGCGGTCGTCCTCGGGCTCAACGCGCTGGCCGCGCTGGCCGGTCTCGCGGGGCCGTGGCTGCTGGGCCGGATCGTCGACGAGGTGCGCGGCGGGGGCGGGGTCGACGCGGTGGACCGGATGGCCCTCGCCATCCTGCTCTGCTCGCTGGCGCAGTTGCTGCTGGCCCGCTGGGCGCGCTTCGTGGGGCACCGGTTCGGGGAGCGGACGCTCGCCCGGGTGCGCGAGCGGTACGTGGACCGGGCGCTGGCGCTGCCCGCGTCGGTGGTGGAGCGGGCGGGGACCGGTGACCTGACGACGCGCGGCACCGCCGACGTCACCGCCGTCGGCACGACGTTGCGCGACGCGGGCCCGGAGCTGCTGGTCAACGCCGTGCAGGCGCTGTTCCTCGTCGGTGCGGTCCTCGTGCTCGATCCGCTGCTCGGCCTGGTGGGGGTGCTGGGGCTGACGCCGGCCTGGCTCGCGCTGCGCTGGTACCTGCGCCGGGCGCGGACGGCCTACCTCGCCGAGGGCGCGGCCGGTTCGGAGGTCGCGGAGAGCCTGGCGGCCACGGTGTCGGGGGCCCGCACGGTCGAGGCTTTCGGGCTGGCCGGGCGGCGCGTCACGACGAACCGCGAGGCGCTGGAGGTCTCACGGCGCACCCGGTTCCGCACGCTGTTCCTGCGCAGTGTGTTCTTCCCGGCGGTGGACGTCTCCTACGTCCTTCCGGTGGCGGGCGTACTGCTGCTCGGCGGGGTCCTGCACGGGCACGGGTCGGCGAGCCTGGGCGCGGTGGTGTCCTGCGCCGTGTACCTCCAGCAGCTGGCCGGACCGCTCGACGAGGTGCTGCTGCGGGTCGAGCAACTGCAGGCCGGTGCGGCCTCCTTCGCCCGGGTGGAGGGGCTGGCCGGCGCGCCGCGGGCGGCGGCTGACGGGTCGGCGGTCCCGGCGGACGACCGTATCGACGTGTCCGGGGTGCGGTACGCCTACGACCGGGGCGGGGAGGTGCTGCGCGGGGTGGACCTGACCGTGCGGCCGGGTGAGCGGCTGGCGGTCGTCGGTCCCTCCGGAGCCGGCAAGACCACGCTGAGCCGGCTCCTCGCGGGCGTCGACGCGCCGACCGAGGGCTCGGTGACGGTGGGCGGGGTGCCCGTGGTCGCCCTGGGTCCGGAGCGGCTGCGCCGTCAGGTGGTGCTGGTCACCCAGGAGCACCACGTGTTCCTCGGCACGGTCCGCGACAATCTGCTCATCGCCGAACCGGCGGCCACGGACGAGGAGTTGTGGGCGGCGCTGGCCGCGGTGGGCGCGAAGGAATGGGTGCGGGAACTGCCCGGTGGCCTCGACGCCGAGCTGGGCGCGAAGGAGCACGCGCACTGCGCGGACGGTTCGCAGGCCCAGCAGCTCGCCCTGGCCCGGGTGGTGCTGGCCGACCCGCACACGCTGATCCTGGACGAGGCCACCGCCCTGCTGGACCCGACGACGGCCCGGCACACGGAGCAGGCGCTCGCCGCCGTGCTGAAGGGCCGTACGGTCATCGCCATCGCGCACCGCCTGCACACCGCGCACGACGCCGACCGGGTGGCGGTGATGGAGGACGGCCTGCTGACCGAGCTGGGCACGCACGACGAACTGGTGGCGGCGGGCGGGGCGTACGCGGCCCTGTGGGGTTCCTGGCACGGGGAGCCGGCCGCCGGGTACTGACCGACCGGACAGCAACCGGGCGGGGACGGCGACGATTCCGTTTATCGAACGTGAACGCCCGGTCAACGAACCATTTCCAGCCAACTTACTGACGCGCTCCTGACAAGTAGCGCTTTCTCCTGCCACTCTTCCGTCGGCCCCTTCACAGTGCCCCCACAGCTTCCCCACGAGCGCTGTGCAGCGGCCGGCTCATGGCACGTGTTCTCCGCGTACCGCACAGTTCCGCCCGGCCGGCCACCCGCCGGCCGGTCTCCCTGGCCGCGCGACCCGCGGCCACGCAGAAGGAGTCAGTGTTGAGCAGCAGCACTCCCCACAGACGCACCTCCCACACCACCTCCCGCCGCACGACGCACCGGCGTGCCGCGGCCGTCGCGCTGGCCGGTGTCGCCGCGCTGATCGCCACGGCGGTCCAGTCCGGCACCGCCACCGCGGCCCCCGAGCCCTCCCCCGCGAAGGGCAACGAGCTGGTCGGGCTCAGCCCGGCCCAGCGTGCCGAACTGATCCGGGACGCCAACGCCACCAAGGCGAAGACCGCCGACGAGCTGGGTCTTGGCGCCAAGGAGAAGCTGGTCGTCCGGGACGTGGCCAAGGACCGCGACGGCACCCTGCACACCCGCTACGAGCGCACCTACGACGGCCTGCCCGTCCTCGGCGGCGATCTCGTGGTGGCCAGTGACGCGGGGAGGACCGAGCAGGTCGTGAAGGCCACGGCGAAGGCGATCAGGCCCGCCACCGTGACGCCGAAGATCTCGGCCGCGAAGGCCGAGTCGCAGGCGGTGTCCGCCGCGAAGGCCGCCGGCGCGGAGCAGCCGGACGCCGACCACGCCCCGCGCAAGGTGATCTGGGCCGCGAACGGTACGCCCGTCCTGGCGTACGAGACGGTCGTGGGCGGCCTCCAGGAGGACGGCACCCCGAACGAGCTGCACGTCGTCACCGACGCCGCCACCGGTGCCAAGCTGTACGAGTACCAGGCCATCGAGAACGGCACCGGCCACACCACGTACAGCGGCACCGTGACGCTGGGCACCGCGAAGTCCGGGTCGTCGTACACGCTGACCGACACCGCGCGCGGCAACCACAAGACGTACAACCTGAACGGCGGCTCGTCCGGCACCGGTTCGCTGTTCACCGACTCCGACGACGTGTGGGGCAACGGCAGCTCCTCCGACCCGGCAACCGCCGGCGCCGACGCGCACTACGGGGCCGCACTGACCTGGGACTACTACAAGAACGTGCACGGCCGTTCGGGCATCCGCGGCGACGGTGTGGGCGCGTACAGCCGGGTCCACTACGGCAACAACTACGTCAACGCGTTCTGGTCGGACAGCTGCTTCTGCATGACGTACGGCGACGGGATCAACAACTCCAACCCGCTCACCGCCATCGACGTGGCCGGGCACGAGATGACCCACGGCGTCACGTCCAACACCGCGGGGCTCAACTACAGCGGCGAGTCCGGCGGTCTGAACGAGGCGACGTCCGACATCTTCGGCACGTCGGTCGAGTTCTACGCCAACAACTCCTCGGACGTCGGTGACTACCTCATCGGCGAGGAGATCGACATCAACGGCGACGGCACGCCGCTGCGCTACATGGACAAGCCCAGCAAGGACGGCGCGTCCAAGGACTACTGGTACTCGGGGATCGGCGGGGTGGACGTCCACTACTCCTCCGGCCCGGCCAACCACTTCTTCTACCTGCTGAGCGAGGGCAGCGGCACCAAGACCATCAACGGTGTCACCTACAACTCGCCCACCTCGGACGGCCTCCCGGTCACCGGTATCGGCCGCGCCAAGGCCGAGAAGATCTGGTTCCGCGCGCTGACCACCAAGTTCACCTCGACCACCAACTACGCGGGCGCCCGCACCGGCACCCTCGCGGCGGCCGGTGAGCTCTACGGCACCGACAGCGCCGAGTACACCGCGGTGGCGAACGCGTGGGCCGGCATCAACGTCGGCTCGCGGCCCGGCGGCGAGGACCCCGGTGACGGCACCACCTTCGAGAACGCCGCGAACGTGAACATCCCCGACTACGGGTCGGCGGTGACCTCGTCCATCACGGTCTCCGGACGCTCCGGCAAGGCGCCGAGCAACCTCGAGGTGGGCGTGGACATCGTGCACACCTGGCGCGGTGACCTGCGGATCGACCTGGTCGCGCCCGACGGGTCGACGTACCGCCTGAAGAACAGCGGCTACGACCCGGCGGCGGACGTGCACGAGACCTACACGGTCAACGCCTCCTCCGAATCGGCCAACGGCACCTGGAAGCTGCGCGTCCAGGACCAGGGCCCGGCGGACACCGGCTACATCGACGCCTGGCGGCTCACCTTCCCGTAGGCCGGCCGGCCCACGGGTGCACCACCCCAAGTCGGGGCGCCGCTCCGGAGGTTCGATTCCTCCGGGGCGGCGCCCTCTCCATGTCCGCCGCTCCCCGGCCCCGATGCCCGGCCCCGCTGCCCGGCCCCGCTGCCCGTTTTTTGCCAAGCACTTACGCACGCCTTGTTGCCGCTTGACCGAGGTCACACGGCCTTCACATATCCGCAACACACGTCTTGGCATCGCTTTTCGGCCAACATCATCGCGCCCTCCTGACATGTACGCGCCTTCGGTGTCAGTCTTCCGTCACCCGCCGCACAACTTCGCAGCAACCGGCCGGACACCCCACGCCGACCGGGTCCCCCCACCGAAGGAGCTTGTGTGTCTTCCCTCTTCGCGCGCCACAAGCGCACCACGCTGGCCCTCGCCACCGCGGTCGCCGCCGGGGCGATGCTCACCACCGGTCTGACCGCGGGCAACGCCGCCGCCGACAGCAGCGCGTCGGCGGCACTCCCGGGCGCTCCCGTCCTGCTGTCGGACACCGCCCGCAGCGCGCTCATACAGGAGCAGCAGGCCGGCGCGGCCGGCGCCGCCCGTCAGCTGGGCCTCGGCGCCAAGGAGAAGCTGGTCGTCAAGGACGTGGTCAAGGACCGCGACGGCACCGTGCACACGCGCTACGAGCGCACCTACGACGGCCTGCCCGTCCTCGGCGGCGACCTCGTCGTGCACCGCACGGAGTCCGGCGCCGCCAGAGGCGTCACCAAGGCGACGAAGGCGGACATCGAGGTCGCCACCGTCACGCCGAAGGTCGAGGCGGCCAAGGCCGAGCAGCAGGCGCTGTCCGCCGCCAAGGACGCCGGGTCGTCGAAGACCGCCGCCGACTCCGCGCCCCGCAAGGTGATCTGGGCCGCCGACGGCAAGCCCGTCCTCGCCTACGAGACCGTCGTCGGCGGCCTCCAGGACGACGGCACCCCGAACGAGCTGCACGTCGTCACCGACGCCGCCACCGGCGCCAAGCTGCACGAGTACCAGGGCATCGAGACCGGCTCCGGCAAGAGCCTGTACTCCGGCACGGTCGAACTGGGCACCACCAAGTCGGGCTCGTCGTACCAGCTGTACGACACCGGGCGCGGCGGCCACAAGACGTACAACCTGGCCCGCAAGACCTCCGGCACCGGCACCCTGTTCACCGACGCGGACGACACCTGGGGCACCGGCGCCGCCTCCAGCGACCCCGAGGACCAGACCGCCGCCGTCGACGCCGCCTACGGTGCCCAGGTCACCTGGGACTTCTACAAGGAGACCTTCGGCCGCAACGGCATCAAGAACGACGGCAAGGCGGCCTACTCCCGCGTCCACTACGGCAGCAACTACGTCAACGCCTTCTGGTCGGACGACTGCTTCTGCATGACCTACGGCGACGGATCGGGCAACACCAACCCGCTGACCTCGCTGGACGTGGCCGGGCACGAGATGAGCCACGGCGTCACCTCCAACACCGCGGGCCTCGACTACAGCGGCGAGTCCGGCGGCCTCAACGAGGCGACCAGCGACATCTTCGGCACCGGCGTGGAGTACTTCGCGAACAGCTCGACCGACAAGGGCGACTACCTCATCGGCGAGGCCATCGACATCAACGGCGACGGCACCCCGCTGCGCTACATGGACAAGCCCAGCAAGGACGGCGCGTCCAAGGACTACTGGGACTCCGGTCTCGGCGGCGTCGACGTGCACTACTCGTCCGGTCCCGCCAACCACTTCTTCTTCCTGCTGTCCGAGGGCAGCGGGGCGCGGACGGTCGACGGGGTCGACTACGACTCCCCGACCTCCGACGGCTCCACCGTCACCGGCATCGGCCGCGCCAAGGCCCTGCAGATCTGGTACAAGGCGCTGACCGAGTACATGACGTCGACGACCGACTACGCCGACGCACGCACGGCCACCCTGAGCGCGGCGTCCGACCTTTACGGCGCCGACAGCACCGAGTACAAGACGGTGGGCGCGGCCTGGACCGCGATCAACGTGAGCTGACCCGAAGAGGCGGCGGCACCGGCGCAACACGGCGGGCGGCACCCGGAACCAGCGGTTCCCGGGTGCCGCCCTAGTCTTGGTGCCCATGTCCTTCACGTACGACGACGTCGGCGCCACCCGCGAACAGGACCACTGCCCGCCCGGCTACCGCCCCATGCACGTACGCACCCGCCTCGGGGAGGGCGAACCGGTGTTCCAACGGGCGGTCGAGGCCGTGCTCACCTGGGAGATGCACCGGGAGATGGGCGTCGGCATCGAGGCGAGCGCGGAGCGTGCCGCGCCCGGCGTCGACGTCACCGTCACCCTCGCCGGCATGATCAAGGCGCCCTGCCGGGTGGTGTGGACCCTGGAGGAGCCGCGCCGGGCCGGCTGGGCCTACGGGACGCTGCCCGGCCACCCGGAGTCCGGCGAGGAGGCCTTCGTGGTGGACCGCACGGGCGACGGCACGGTCTGGCTGACCGTGCACGCCTTCAGCCGCCCCGCCAAGTGGTACGCCAAGGCCGGCGGGCCGGCCGCCCGCGCCTTCCAGCACGCCTACGCCCGCCGCTGCGGCACCGTGCTGCGACGGCTGAGCGGCGGCGACGAGGAGGACTGAGCCCTCCTCGTCGACCGCCGCCCGGCTGCCGCGGACTGCTGCGGGGGCTCACCGCATCAGCAGCCCCGCCGCCTCCACCAGGTCGCCGGAGGGCTCCGCGACCAGACCGGTCTCCACGCCGGAGGCGAGCAGCCGGTGCGCGGGCAGGACGCGGACCGTGTAGCCGAAGGGTCCGGTGCGGTCCAGGGCGAGCGGCCCCTCGTACGCCCAGCGGCCCTCCAGGTCGGGGCCGCCCACCGGTTTCAGCGGCACCTTCGCCGCGTCGGTGATCCGGTCCTCGGAGTCCACCCGGCCGGAGACCGCCTGCACCTCCACGTCCTCCGGCGCGAGGTCGCCGAGCTTGACCCGCACCCGCAGGGCGAGCGTGGTGCCGAGCTCGGCGCTGGCGGTGGCGGCGGACGTCTCCACATGGTCGACGCTCACCCCCGGCCAGGCGGCCCGCACCCGTGCCTTCCACTCGGCGAGCCCGCGCGCGGAGTCCGGGTCCATCGCGCGGTGCGCCTCGGCGGCGGGGGCGTAGAGCCGCTCGACGTACTCGCGGACCATGCGGCCGGCCAGCACCTTCGGGCCGAGCAGGCTGAGAGTCCTGCGCACCATCTCCAGCCAGCGGTCGGGCAGCCCGCTCGCGGCCCGCTCGTAGAAGCGCGGGGTGATCCGCTGCTCCAGCAGGTCGTAGAGGGCGTTGGCCTCTATGGCGTCGCGCCGGTCGGGGTCGGTTCCCGCGCCGTCGGCGGTGGGAATCGCCCAGCCGAAGTCGGGCTGGTACCACTCGTCCCACCAGCCGTCGAGCACCGACAGGTTGAGGCAGCCGTTGAGCGCCGCCTTCATGCCGGAGGTGCCGCAGGCCTCCAGGGGGCGCAGCGGGTTGTTCAGCCAGATGTCGCAGCCGGGGTAGAGCTTCTGCGCCATCGCCATGCCGTAGTCCGGCAGGAACACGATCCGGTGCCGCACCCTCGGGTCGTCGGCGAACCGCACCAGCTCCTGCACCAGCCGCTTGCCGCCGTCGTCCGCCGGGTGCGCCTTGCCCGCGACGACGATCTGGACCGGCCGCTCGGGATGCAGCAGCAGCTCGGTGAGCCGCTCCCGGTCGCGCAGCATCAGCGTGAGCCGCTTGTACGACGGGACGCGCCGCGCGAAGCCGATGGTCAGCACGTCCGGGTCGAGGACGTCGTCGATCCAGCCCAGTTCGGCCGTCCCGGCACCGCGCTGCCGCCAGGAGGCGCGCAGCCGCTCGCGCACCTCGTCGACGAGCTGGGCGCGCAGGGTGCGGCGCAGCTCCCAGATGTCCTGGTCGGGGATGTCCGCGACGGAGTCCCAGCGGTCCGAGCCGCCGACGGCCAGCGCGTCCTCGGCCCGCTGCACGCCGATCTGCCGGGCGCCGAGCCGGAACACCTCGGGCGCCACCCAGGTCGGGGCGTGCACACCGTTGGTGACGGAGGTGATGGGGACCTCGTCGGCGTCGAAGCCGGGCCACAGTCCGGCGAACATCCCCCGGCTGACCCCGCCGTGCAGCAGGGAGACGCCGTTGGCGCGCTGGGCGAGCCTGAGACCCATCACGGCCATGTTGAACAGGTTCGGTTCGCCGCCCGGGTAGGTCTCCATGCCGAGCCTGAGGACCCGCTCGACGTCGATGCGCGGGAGTTCGGAGTCGGGGCCGAAGTGGCGGGCGACCAGCTCGCGGTCGAAGCGGTCGATGCCGGCCGGGACGGGGGTGTGGGTGGTGAAGACGGTGCCGGCCCGCACCGCCTCCAGGGCGGAGCCGAACTCCAGCCCGTCGTCGCACAGTTCGGCGATGCGTTCCAGACCGAGGAAGCCGGCGTGGCCCTCGTTGGTGTGGAACACCTCCGGCGCGGCGTGGCCGGTGAGCCGGCAGTACGTGCGCACCGCCCGGACACCTCCTATGCCGAGCAGCATCTCCTGGAGGAGCCGGTGCTCGCTGCCCCCGCCGTAGAGCCGGTCGGTGACGCCGCGTTCGCCGGGGTCGTTCTCCTCGACGTCGGAGTCGAGCAGCAGCAGCGGCACCCGGCCGACCTGCGCCAGCCAGACGCGGGCCCGCAGCTCCCGGCCGCCGGGCAGCGCCAGGGCGACGTGCGCGGGGGTGCCGTCGCTCTCCTTGAGGGGGACCAGCGGCAGCTCGTGGGGGTCGAGGACGGGATAGTGCTCCTGCTGCCAGCCGTCCCGTGAGAGGGACTGGCGGAAGTAGCCGTGGCGGTAGAGCAGGCCCACGCCGACGAGCGGCACACCCAGGTCGCTGGCCGCCTTGAGGTGGTCGCCGGCCAGGATGCCGAGGCCGCCGGAGTACTGGGGCAGCGCGGCGGTGATGCCGAACTCGGGCGAGAAGTAGGCGACGGCGGCGGGGAGTCGGCCCGGCTGGGCCTGGTACCACCGGTCGCCGGTCATGTAGTGGTCGAGGTCGTCGGCCACCGCGGTCAGCCGGCGCAGGAAGCGCCGGTCCTCGGCCAGCTCCGCGAGGCGCGCGGGCCGGACGGTGCCGAGCAGCCGTACGGGGTCGCGGCCGGACGCGGTCCAGCACTCGGGGTCGACGGACTGGAAGAGGTCGCGGGTCTCCGGGTGCCAGGACCAGCGCAGATTGCGGGCCAGATCACTGAGCGGCCGGAGGGGGTCGGGGAGAACGGGACGGACGGTCAGTCGACGGATCGCCTTCACCCTCACGACGTTACCGCGCGATGTGTCCCTTGTTGGGGCCTTCGCCCTGATCCGCCGCACAGGAACTGACACGCTCGGCGTGTCGATATGGCCGGATCTTTCCCCGTCGGCCTTCTTGTGGCGCTTCGGCCCGCAAGGAAAGCTGCACATGTCGCGACGAACGCTGATTGCGGGAGTCGCAACCGGGAAAGCGACGGTCAGATCGCCGTGTGTGCCGTGTTGTCGACATACGCGCGAGTAGTTGACAAAGTGCCGGATTGCCCACCGGAAGAGTGTGGGAAGGCTCCTGCGGTACGCCCCGCACGCACCTCGCAGGACCCACCTCCCCAGAAGTCATCCGCCCACCCAGTTGACGCGGACAGGAGCGGTCATGCCCGCCACGCACCACTCGTCAGCATCCCCGGCCACCGACGCGGCGCCCGCGTCCTCCTCGGACGGCGCCACCGTCGTCGGGCGCATCCCCGTACTGGACGTCCGTCCCGTGGTGCAGCGCGGACGCAGGCCCGCGAAGGCCGTCACCGGGGAGTCGTTCGAGGTCTCCGCCACCGTGTTCCGGGAGGGGCACGACGCGGTCGCCGCCAACGTCGTCCTGAGAGATCCGCGGGGCCGGCCGGGGCCGTGGACGCCGATGCGGGAGCTGGCACCGGGCACCGACCGCTGGGGCGCCACCGTCACCGCGGGCGAGACCGGACTGTGGTCGTACACCGTGGAGGCGTGGAGCGATCCGGTCACCACCTGGCGGCATCACGCGCGGATCAAGATTCCGGCGGGGATGGACACGGACCTGGTCCTGGAGGAGGGCGCCCGGCTGTACGAGCGGGCCGCCTCGGACGTGCCGGGGAGCGCCGGCCGGCGTGAACTGCTGGCCGCGGTCGAGGCACTGCGGGACGAGAGCAGGCCGCCCGCGTCCCGGCTGGCGGCGGCGTTGACGCCGGAGGTGGACGCGGTCCTGGCCCGCCATCCCCTGCGGGACCTGGTCACCTCCTCCGAGCCGCTGCCCCTG
>NZ_JBIVPJ010000011.1:0-246496 GCF_044754585.1 Streptomyces sp. NPDC093065
GCCGTCGCCGGGCCCCCCGCCCCCCCCCCCCCGGCCGGGGGGGGGGGGCCCCCCCCCCCCGCCCCCCCGGGGGGGGGGCCGGGCCCCCCCCCCGGGGGGGGCCCCCCCCGCCCCCACCCCTCGGGTCGTCCCGGAGTCGGACACGGTAGGGATTCGGCCAACCACGGAGCGCCAACCCCGCACCTGAGCAGGGCCGTGCCGGGGCGGGAACGGCTGGCGGGAACAGGGGAGGCCGTCTGTGCCTTGAACCGGTATGGCCCGTGGACCGTCCCGCCGGTGGCGAGAACCGTGAGGTCGCGGCCACCGCACCGTGACATCGATGTGACGGCCGCATGAAACGGTTTGCCGAACATGCGTAGGGTGCAGAGAACTCATCAGGAGGACGGCGCCCCGCACGGGACACGTCGACGGCACGAGGACGGGTGAAGGAGGGAGCCGGAGCGATGGGCGACCACAAAGATCAGCACCTCCGGGTGGGCGCGGCCGTACGGCGGCGGCGCCGGGACCTCGAACTCACCCTCGCAGTGGTGGCCGAGCGCAGCGGCCTGTCCGTGCCCTTCCTGAGCCAGATCGAGAACGACCGGGCGCGGCCCAGCCAGAGCTCCCTGGAGAAGGTGGCCGACGCCCTGCGCACCACCGCCGTGGAACTGCTCGCCGCGGCCGACCCCGCGTGCAGCGTCGACGTGGTCCGCGCCGAGGACCCCGACCCCGAGCTGGCGCCCAGGGTGCGCTCTCTGGTGCGCGGACACCACCAGATGCACGCCTCCGAGTTCACCGGCGACCACGACGCCGGCCGGGAACTGCAGTACCGCAACGACCAGTTGATGTTCGTCGCCGAGGGCGCCGTGGAGATCGAGGCCGAGGGCCGCGCCTACCGGCTCGGACGGGGCGACACGCTGTACCTCACCGGCGGCGTGCGGCACCGCTGGCGGGCCACGGTGCCCGACACCCGGCTGATCGTCGTCGCCGTCGCCGAGCACATCGAGGCGGTCCGGGAAGGCCCCCGCAGGTGAGTGCGCGGTGGTGAGGGTCGTCTCCCTGGTGCCGTCGCTGACCGAGGCGGTGGCCGCCACCGCCCCCGGGGCGCTGGTGGGCGCGACCGACTGGTGCACCCACCCGGCCGGCCTGGACGTCGTACGCGTCGGCGGCACCAAGAACCCGAAGACCGACCGGATCCTCTCCCTGGCCCCCGACCTGGTGATCGCCAACGAGGAGGAGAACCGCGCCCCCGACCTCGACGCCCTGCGCGCCGGGGGCGTCGAGGTGCTGGTGACCGAGGTGCGCACCGTCCCGCAGGCCTTCACCGAGCTGGACCGGACACTCACCGCCTGCGGCGCGTCCTCCCGGCCCCGCTGGCTGGACGAGGCGGAGGCGGCCTGGGCCGACCCGCCCGTGCCCGGGCGGCGTGCCACGGCCGTCGTCCCGGTCTGGCGCAGGCCCTGGATGGTGCTGGGCCGCGACACCTTCGCCGGGGACGTCCTGGCCCGCCTCGGCGTCGACCACCTGTACGCGGCACACCCCGAGCGCTACCCGAGGGTCCCGGTGGACGAACTGCGGGCGGCCCGCCCGGACGTCGTGGTCCTGCCGGACGAGCCGTACCGCTTCACCGCCGAAGACGGCCCCGAGGCCTTCCCCGGCCTGCCCTGCGCCCTCGTCGACGGGCGGTGTCTCACGTGGTACGGGCCGTCGCTGGCAGAGGCGCCCCGGGTACTGGCCGCGGCCCTGCGAGCAGCGCGCCGCTGAGCAGGCCCCGCGCGGTGCGTACGGCGGCCACGGCCCAGGCGGCGACGAGGAGGGCGTACAGGGCGACGGCGAGCCCGTCGTAGGCGACGAGCCCCGTCTCGCGGGCCAGCGCCTCGGCGCCGGTGACGCAGGTGCCCACGGGGAAGGTGAACGACCACCACGTCATCGAGAAGCCCATGCCCTGCCGGCGGGCCCTGACGACGTGCGCGGCGGCCAGGGCCAGCCACATCAGCGCGAAGCCCGTCACGGGCACTCCGTACAGCACGGCGAAGACCGAGAAGCCCTCTGCGTAAGGCCCCGGCACGATGCCCGGCGCCACGTCCGCGAACTTGCCCACGGCGGTCGTCGACTGGCCGAGCGGCCCCAGGACCAGGAACAGCGACGGGGTGAGCGCGAGCGGCAGCGGGCCGCCGGTGAGCAGTCGGCCGAACACCACCGGCAGCGTCAGCAGGGTCGCGAACAGACTCACCCCGAACATCGCGACACAGGCGAGCAGCAGCGTCTCGCGGGGCTGTCCCGGCGGCAGGTGCGGCACCAGCATCGGTCCGACGGCCGCGGACACCATCGGCGCGACCAGCGGTAGCAGCCACACCGGGCTGGCCTGCCCCGGCTCGATCCGGTGCCGTACGGCCATCAGGTACGGCACGGCGACCGCCGCCGCGAGCCCGATCACCGTACCGGCGGTGAACAGCACGGCGTCCAGGGCGACCGCTGCCGGGGTGCCGACCCAGTCCCGGCCGAGGGCGAGGGCGCCGCCGCCGACGGCGAGCAGGGCCATCGACAGGCAGCCGTAGAACGGCGCGGCGGCCGGATCGAGGAGATGGGCGCGGGCCTGGTCGCGGTGGTGGCGCCAGTGCAGCGACCGGGCGGCCAGCAGGACCACCAGCAGGACCAGCGAGAGGGCCCAGACCGCGGTGCAGACGGCGCGCAGACCGGGTACCTGCCCGGGCAGCGCCGCCCCCGCCGTGCCGACGATGGCGGTGCCCATGACGCAGGCGTACCAGTTGGGTCCGAGATGGCGGACGGCCGGTACCCGGCGGACGGCCGGGCCGACGGCGGGAGAGGGGGAGGGGGAAGGAGGGCGGGGCTGGGCTGCGGTGACCATGACTCCACGGTCCCGGCCGGGGAAACCCCTGACCAGGGACCACGTCTCTATGAGGGCATAAGCTGGAGTTATGAGCAGGGACGCTGGGAGCGGGGCGGGGAGCGGCACGGGCGGCGTGGGCGGCACGCAGGGCGGGCACGACGACCGGGGACGGTCCGTGGCGGGCTCGCTGGCGCACCGGGTGCCGGACCTCGGGGCGATGGAGCTGCTGCTGGCGGTGGCACGCCTGGGCAGCCTAGGCGGTGCGGCGCGTGAACTGGGCATCACCCAGCCGGCCGCCAGCAGCCGCATCCGCTCGATGGAACGGCAGCTGGGTGTCGCCCTGGTGGACCGTTCGCCGCGCGGCTCCCGGCTCACCGACGCGGGCGCGCTGGTCACGGACTGGGCGCGGCGGATCGTGGAGGCCGCCGAGGCGTTCGACGCGGGCGCGCAGGCGCTGCGGGACCGGCGGGACTCGCGGCTGCGGGTCGCCGCGAGCATGACGATCGCCGAGTACCTGCTGCCGGGCTGGCTGGTCGCGCTGCGCGCCCAGTTGCCGGACACGGCGGTGTCGCTGCTCGCGGGCAACTCGGCGGCGGTCGCCGAGCGCCTGCTGTCCGACGACGCCGACCTCGGTTTCGTGGAGGGGGTGAGTGTGCCGACCGGCCTCGACTCCGCGGTCATCGGCCACGACCGGCTCATCGTCGTGACCGCGCCGGGCCATCCCTGGGCCCGCCGCGGGCGCCCGCTCGCGGCGGCGGAGTTGGCGGCGACCCCGCTGATCCTGCGCGAGAAGGGCTCGGGCACCCGGCAGGTCCTGGACGCGGCGCTGGGCGGACTGGCCCGCCCCCTGATCGAACTGTCCTCGACCACGGCGGTGAAGGCGGCCGCGGTGGGCGGCGCCGGACCCTCCGTCCTCAGCGAACTGGCCGTCGGCGAGGAACTGACCACCCGGCGCCTGGTGAGCGTCCCCGTGGCGGACGTCGTCCTGGCCCGCGACCTGCGAGCGGTCTGGCCCACCGGCCACCGCCCGACCGGCCCGGCCCGTCGGCTGCTCTCCCTGACCCGGGCCTAGGCGCGCCGACGAAGCCGCGCTTCGAGCCCGCCCCGGGGTGGTGCGGGGTGCTTGTTCCGTCCCGGGCCGCGAGCCGCGTGGTCCCTCGGTCCCGTCCCGCTGGCCGGGGGTGTCGAGTGCCGTCGCCGATCCGGGGGCGGCGTGCTGTCTTGCAGGCCGCGAGTCGTGCGGCTCGGCGGCCCCCGTTCCGCGGGGGGCGGCGTGCCGGCGGGGGCGGTTCACGGCCCGCCCGGTGCCGCGCGGGACCGTCACGGCCTCCGGGCCGCGAGTCGTACGGACTGCCCGGCCCCGTCCCACCGGGGCACGCTTCGAACGCCGTCACCGGCCCGGACCGGGCAGGTCCCCGGGCTCCGCTCAGTCCGACCGTGCCGCGTCCACCAGGGCCCGCATCACCCGTACGTCCTCGCCCATCTCCGGGTGCCACTGCACGCCCAGGGCCCAGCCGGAGCCGGGCGGCAGCTCCACGGCCTCCACGGTGCCGTCCGCGGCGTGGGCCGACGCGATCAGGCCGGTGCCGAGCCGGTCCACCGCCTGGTGGTGGTACGTCGGCACGAACGTCTCCTCCGGCACGGCACCGGCGTACAGCGTCCCCGGCACCGGCTGGACCAGGTGGCCGCCGAACACGCCCACCACCTCGGCGTGCCCCTCGATGTGCTGGACCAGGGTGCCGCCCAGGGTGACGTTGAGCAGCTGCATGCCCCGGCAGACGCCCAGCAGGGGGACGCGCGCGGCCAGGGCCGCCTCGATGAGCGCCAGCTCCCACGTGTCCCGGGCCCGGGCCGGCGGGCCGGTGCGCGGATCGGGCTCGGCGCCGTAGCGGACCGGCTCCACGTCCGGGCCGCCCGCGATCACCAGCCCGTCGACGCGGGCGACGGCCGCGGCGGCATGCTCGGGCTCGTCCGGCGGGAGCATCGCGGCCAGTCCGCCCGCCCGCCGCACCAGCCGCGGATACCCGGCGGGCAGCAGCACCGCCTCCAGCTCCCACACACCCCAGCGCGCCCCGGACTCCAGATACGTGCTGACACCGATCAGCGGCCTGCCCGCCATCCACCCTCCAGGAAATCGGACCACACAATGGACCGTCGTCACACCTTTGCCGCAGGACGCCGCCACGGCAAGGCGTTCACGTCAGAAACCCCCGCAGCAGCGCCGCCGTCCCCGCGCAGTGCTCCCGGGCGATCTCCCGCGCCCCGTCCGCGTCCCCGTCGAGCACGGCCTCCACCAGCGCGGCGTGCTGACGCTGGGAGTGCTCCAGGTTGCGCACCAGCAGCGGGATGCAGTCGAGCAGGTCGTTGAGGCCGGCCCGGACGGCCGCGTACTGCGCCGCCAGCGCCGGCGAGCCGCACAGCTCGGCGAGGGTGAGGTGCAGCATCGTGTCCAGCCGCCGGTACTGCGCCAGCGGAGCGTCCCGTGTGCCGGCCAGTGCCTCGCGCAGCCGCGCCGCCCGCCCGTCCGGCAGTCCGTGTGCGGCGCACAGCCCGGCCGCCCCCACCTCCAGCACCTCGCGGAACCGCAGCACGTCCTCGATGTCCACCCCGGCCACCCGGCGCCGCAGCTCGTCCTCGCCGGCCGCGTCCGCGCGGGGCAGCACGAACGTTCCGCCGTACCGGCCGCGCCGCGCCCGCACCAGCCCCTGGTCCTGGAGCACCCGCAGCACCTCGCGCAGCGTCACCCGGCTGATCCCCAGCCGCTCCGCCAGCTCCCGCTCGGCCGGCAGCCGCTCGCCCGCCGCCACCAGCCCCAGCCTGACGACCTGGAGGATCTGCTCCAGCGCCTCCTCGAAGCCGTTTCCGGCCCGCACCGGCCGCAGTACCGGCGCCAGCCGGTCCGTCACGCTCCCGGCGCTCCCGCCGGATTCCTCCCGCACGCCGCCGCGCCCCCTTCCCAACCAAAGGTTCCCGGCAATACCTTATGGCTCCCGGCCAGAAGGAGGCTCTTCCCGTGGCAGACCGCACACCCCCGCTCGGGGTCGAGGAACTGCACGCCCTCGTCGCCGCCGGTGACATCGACACCGTCGTCCTGGCCTTTCCCGACATGCAGGGGCGCCTCCAGGGCAAGCGGTTCGCCGCCCGCTTCTTCCTCGACGAGGTCCTGGCCCACGGCACCGAGGGCTGCAACTACCTCCTGGCCGTCGACGCCGACATGAACACCGTGGACGGCTACGCCATGTCCTCCTGGGACCGCGGCTACGGCGACTTCGCCATGCACGCCGACCCCGCCACCCTGCGCCGGCTGCCCTGGAACGAGGGCACCGCCATGGTGGTCGCCGACCTCGCCTGGGAGGACGGCTCCCCGGTGCCCGCCGCGCCCCGCCAGATCCTGCGCCGCCAGCTGGAGCGGCTCGCCGGGCACGGGTACACCGCACAGGTCGGCACCGAGCTGGAGTTCATCGTCTTCCGCGACACCTACGAACACGCCTGGGACGCCAACTACCGCGGGCTGACCCCCGCCAACCAGTACAACGTCGACTACTCCGTCCTCGGCACCGGCCGCGTCGAACCCCTGCTGCGCCGCATCCGCAACGAGATGGCCGGCGCCGGTCTCA
This sequence comes from Streptomyces sp. NPDC093065, assembly GCF_044754585.1. Lineage (NCBI taxonomy): Bacteria > Bacillati > Actinomycetota > Actinomycetes > Kitasatosporales > Streptomycetaceae > Streptomyces > Streptomyces sp. NPDC093065. The sequence goes on from NZ_JBIVPJ010000011.1 coordinate 6,448, forward strand.
CCGTCGAGTCCGCCAAGGGCGAGTGCAACCCCGGCCAGCACGAGATCGCCTTCCGCTACGACGAGGCCCTGGTCACCTGCGACCAGCACGCGGTCTACAAGACCGGTGCCAAGGAGATCGCCGCCCAGGAGGGCATGTCCCTCACCTTCATGGCCAAGTACAACGAGCTGGAGGGCAACTCCTGCCACATCCATCTCTCGCTCGCCCGCAGGGACGGCCGGAGCGTCATGGCCGGCGGACACGAGGGCGGCATGTCCGAGGTCATGCGGCACTTCCTCGCCGGACAACTCGTGGCGCTGCGCGAGTTCTCCCTCCTCTACGCCCCGCACATCAACTCCTACAAGCGGTTCCAGCCCGGCTCCTTCGCCCCGACCGCGGTCGCCTGGGGCCACGACAACCGCACCTGCGCCCTGCGCGTCGTCGGTCACGGCCACTCGCTCCGCTTCGAGAACCGCCTCCCCGGCGGCGACGTCAACCCCTACCTCGCGGTGGCCGGCATGGTCGCCGCCGGACTGCACGGCGTCGAGCAGCGCCTGGAGCTGCCCGAGCCCTGCCCGGGCAACGCCTACGCCGCCGACTTCGAGCACGTCCCCACCACCCTGCGCGAGGCCGCCGAGCTGTGGGAGAACAGCACCCTCGCCAAGGCCGCCTTCGGGGACGAGGTCGTCGCCCACTACCGCAACATGGCGCGCGTCGAACTGGACGCGTTCGACGCCGCCGTCACCGACTGGGAACTGCGCCGCTCCTTCGAACGCATGTGAGGCACCGGTTGTCCGAGCTGTCCGAAGATCTCCCCGACCAGCTGGTCGTACTGAACCCCGCCACCGAAGAGGTCGTCGCCACCGTCCCCGCCGCCTCCGCGGCCGACGTGGACGCCGCCGTCGCACGCGCCGCGCGGGCGCAGACCGCCTGGGCCGCCCTCGCCCCCGGCGACCGGGCCCGGCTGCTGCGCCGCTTCGCCGCCGGCGTCGACGAGCACCTGGAGGAACTGGCCCGACTGGAGGTCACGGAGGCCGGACACCTCCTCGGCAACGCCCGCTGGGAGGCCGGCAACGTCCGCGACCTGCTCGACTACGCCGCCGGGGGAGTGGAGCGGCTCACCGGTCGCCAGATCCCGGTCGCCGGCGGCCTGGACGTCACGTTCCTCGAACCGCTCGGCGTCGTCGGCGTCATCGCCCCCTGGAACTTCCCGATGCCGATCGCCGCCTGGGCCGCCGCACCGGCGCTCGCGGCGGGCAACGCGGTCCTCCTCAAGCCCGCCGAGACGACCCCCCTCACCGCCCTGCGCCTGGCCGAAATCGCCCTGGCGGCGGGCCTTCCCGAGGGCCTCCTCCAGGTGCTGCCCGGGCACGGCCCCGTCGCGGGCGACGCGCTCGTCGAGCATCCGGGCGTCGCCAAGATCGTCTTCACCGGGTCCACGGCCGTGGGCCGACGGGTGGCCGCCAAGGGAGCCGCGCTCCTCAAGCCCGTCACCCTCGAACTCGGCGGCAAGAGCCCCAACATCGTCTTCGCCGACGCCGACCTGGAGGCCGCCGCGGCCGCCACGCCCATGTCCTTCCTGGACAACGCGGGCCAGGACTGCTGCGCCCGCACCCGCATCCTCGTCCAGCGATCCGTGCACGACCGCTTCCTCGCCCTCCTCGCCCCCGCGATCGAGGCCGTCCGCGTCGGCGACCCGGCCGACGAGAGCACCGAGATGGGCCCGCTGATCTCCCGCGCCCAGCTGGACCGCGTCCGCTCCCACGTTCCCGACGACGCCCCCGGCATCCGCGGCAAGGCACCCGAGGGCGGCCCCGGTTACTGGTTCGCGCCGACCGTCCTCACCGGCGTCGACGCGCACGCGCGCGTGGCCGTCGAGGAGGTCTTCGGGCCCGTCGCCGTGGTCCTGCCCTTCGAGGACGAGGCCGACGCGATCCGCCTGGCCAACGCCACCGACTACGGCCTGTCCGGCTCGCTGTGGACCCGGGACGTCGGCCGCACGCTGCGCGTGTCGGGCGCGGTGCGCGCCGGGAACCTGTCCGTCAACTCCCATGCCAGTGTCCGCTACTGGACACCGTTCGGCGGGTTCAAGCAGTCCGGCGTCGGCCGCGAGCTGGGCCCGGACGCGCTGACCGCGTTCACCGAGACCAAGAACGTCTTCATCAGCAACGTTTCGTCGAGCACGGAGGGCCCCGCACAGTGAGCGAAGACATCGTCTGCCGCAGGCTCGTCGGCCGTACCGCCGTCGTCACGGGCGCGGGCAGCGGCATCGGCCTCGCCACCGTCCGCCGGCTCGCCTCCGAGGGCGCCCACGTCGTCTGCGGCGACGTGGACGAGACCCGGGGGAAAGCGGCGGCCGAGGAGACCGCCGGCATCTTCGTCAAGGCCGACGTCACCGACCCCGAGCAGGTCGAGGCGCTGTTCGCGGCGGCGTACGACACCTACGGAAGCGTCGACGTCGCGTTCAACAACGCCGGCATCTCGCCGCCGGACGACGACTCCATCCTGGAGACCGGCCTGGAGGCGTGGAAGCGCGTCCAGGAGGTCAACCTCACCTCCGTGTACCTGTGCTGCAGGGCCGCCATCCCCTACATGCGGCGCCAGGGCCGGGGCTCCATCATCAACACCGCGTCCTTCGTGGCCCGGATGGGCGCGGCCACCTCCCAGATCTCATACACCGCCTCCAAGGGGGGCGTCCTCGCCATGTCCAGGGAACTGGGCGTGCAGTTCGCCCGGGAGGGCATCCGCGTCAACGCGCTGTGCCCCGGGCCGGTCAACACCCCGCTGCTCCAGGAGCTGTTCGCCAAGGACCCGGAGCGGGCCGCGCGCCGCCTCGTCCACATCCCGGTCGGACGGTTCGCAGAGGCCCGGGAGATCGCCGCCGCCGTCGCCTTCCTGGCCAGCGACGACTCCTCCTTCGTCAACGCCACCGACTTCCTGGTGGACGGCGGGATCTCGGGGGCGTACGTCACACCGCTGTAGAACACCGCGCGCGGCGTCCTACAGTGCCGGGATGAGTATGACGCCCCCGCCCGGCTGGTACCGCGACCCGTCGGCCCCGCACCAGGAACGCTGGTGGGACGGCACGGCCTGGACGGAACACCGGCGCGCCCCCGAGCCGATCGGGTACGGGCCTGCCGTGGGCCATGCCCCCCGGCCGGTGCCCGGGCAGCAGCCGACGCCGACGCCCTACGGGGCGGAGCCCGGCCGGGCGGCGACCGTGCCGCTGTCCACCGGCGGCGTACCCGGCGGCGGTGGACCGGGCACGGGCGGCGGCGGACGCGGAAAGGCCGTCGCCGTGACCACCGCCGCGGCCGTGCTGGTCGCGGCGATCGTCACCGGCGTGTTCGTGCTGGGCGAGGACGACGAGGGCAGCCCGCGGACGCAGACCCCGCCGGTCACGGCGACCGCCACCGACCCCTCGCCGGTGAGCGGGTCGCCGTCCCCCTCACCGACCGCCTCCGAACCCTCCGCCGACGACCCGGCCGTGGTCGAGGACCAGCTCAACGGCATCACCTTCCCGCTGCCCGAGGGCTGGGTCCTGCCCAAGTACGTCGCCGAGGACGACGTCATGATGACCACGGACGGCACCTACGACTGCCCCGCCGACGGCAGCGTCTGCCGGCACGGCCTCGTCGTCTCCCGCACCGTCACGGCGAACGCCGAGTCCTCCCCGAGGATCCTCGCGCAGCAGGACATCGAGGACGCGGCCGACGACGCCTACGACCGCGACCTGATCGGCAACAAGCCCTTCGGCGGCATCCGGTCCCACGAGGAGGTCGCGTCCGGCCCCGTCGCGGTCGCCGGACGCGCCGGGTACTACGTGCGCCGGAGGGTGAAGACGGCCAAGGGGCCCGGCGGCTACGTGCAGTCGATGGTGTTCCCCTCCACCGTCGGCACCGAGTCCCCGATCCTCGTCCGCTACGTCTTCGACGCAGGCGAGGACGGGCCGCCCCTGGCCGTCATGGACGAGATCACCAAGGGCATCCGGCCCATCGGCGACGCGGACACCGGCGGCGGCGTGGGCAGCGGCCTCGGCCCGACGGACTGACCCGCCCCGGAGACCGCCTACAGGAAGGTGCGCCCCTCGCCCCGGTACGTCGGCACCGTCGCCGTCACCGCGTCCCCCTCCACCAGGTGCAGTGCGTCGAACCGCTCGCACAGCTCCCCGGCCTTGGCGTGCCGGAACCACACCTTGTCGCCGACGAGCAGGTCGTCGGCGGGCGAGCCCAGCAGCGGCGTCTGCACCTCGCCGGCGCCCTCCTGGGGGTCGTAGCGCAGCCCCTCGGGCAGGTACGGCACCGGCAGCCGGTCGGCGCCGGCCGCGCCGGAGGCCGGGTAGCCGCCGCCGAGCACGGTCACGGCCCCGACGCCCGGCCGCCGTACGACGGGCTGCGCGAACAGCGCCGCGGGACGACCGCGGAACGACGTGTAGTTGTCGAACAGCCGCGGCACGTACAGGCCCGAACCGGCCGCGATCTCCGTCACCGCGTCCTCGGCGGCCGTGTGCTGCACGCTGCCCGTGCCGCCGCCGTTGACGAACTCCAGGCCGGGCACCACGGCCCGCACCGCCCGCACCACCGCGGCCCGCCGCTCGGCGAGTTCCCGGCGGGCGGCGGCCTGCATCAGCCGCACGGCACGCGACCGGAACGGACGCCCCGCCACCGCGTCCCCGACCCCGGCGACATGCCCCTCGTACGCCATGATGCCGACGACCTCGAACCCCGGCCGGCGCGCCACCGCGCGGGCCAGGTCGGCGACCTGGGCGGGGGAGTGCAGCGGCGAGCGCCGGGCCCCGACCCGCACCCGGCCCCCGAGCAGCTTCAGCGAGGTGTCCAACTCCAGGCAGACCCGCACGACTTCCCGGCCGCCCTCGCCCTCGCGCGCCGCGTCGACGAGATCCAGCTGCGACAGGTCGTCCACCATCACGGTCACGGCGGAGGCGAGCTTCGGATCGGCGGTCAGCTCGGCGTACCCGGCGCGGTCCGCCGACGGATAGGCGAGCAGCACGTCCTCGAAACCGGAGCGCGCCAGCCACAGGGACTCGGCCAGCGTGAACGACATGACGCCCGCGAAACCGTCCCTGGCCAGGGCGCGTTCCAGCAGCGCACGACAGCGTACGGACTTGCTGGCGACCCGGATCGGCTTGCCGCCGGCGCGGCGGACCAGGTCGTCCGCGTTGGCGTCGAAGGCATCGAGGTCCACGATCGCCACGGGGGCGTCCAGATGGGCGGTGGCCCGGTCGTATCGGGCCCGGTCGGCGGCGCGTGCGGTCATGACGGCAGCCTGCCAGACAGGATTACCGCGGGGTAGGGGGACGATCCGGGCCAATGCCACGGGCGCGCGGACTGGTTCCCCCTACGGCGGGGTCACGCCGTAGAGTGACGCGCACGCACGGCGGACCCGACCCCGGCGGCAGGGACCCGCAGCCCTCGCCGGGATGGTGGTCCTCCGCAGCGGGTATGCGTGCCCGGGACGGATCGTTCCGCGCCGGGCCGGGGGCAGGAGACACGGTCAGGACCACGGTCTCCCGCCCGTGTCGGAGAAACGGGCCGGGCCCGAGGAAACGGGGGGTGCATGAGCACGGAAGCGCGCCGCGCCTCCCTCCCCTCGCACCCCGATACCCCGCCCCGCCCCGACGCACCGCCCCGCCCCGAAACGCCGCCCCGTCCGGAACCCGCGCCGGGCGAGGACCCCGCAGCGGGTGCAGGTGCCGCCGCCCGCCCGGCGGTCCCGGCCCGCCCGCAGACGCCGCCGCGTCCGGGCACCCCGCCCCGCATCGGAGCCCCGCCCCGCTCCGGTGTCCCGCCCCGCCCGGTGACGGCACCGGCGCAGCGCGGCGGCGACCCGGAGGCCGCGCACCCCGGCACGCGAGGGGACACCGAGGCGCCCTCCACCGCCGTCCCGGCGCGGCGCGCGGGCGACGCGGACGCGCCCGCCCCCTCGGCCGGCGGACGGGACGGAACCTCCGGCAGCTCCGAGGGCTCCGGCGCGCGGCCCCGGTACCCGCGTTTCCGGCTCGGCGACCCCCGGCCCGGCGACCCCGTGCCCGCGCCACCCCGGGCCTCCGCCCGTTTCCCCGACACCGCGCCGACCGTCGGCCGTGAAGCCCCGCGCGGCGCCGGGGTGCCGCAGGCGCCGCCCCACCGCCCCGGTGCGCCCGCGGAGACACCGGCGGAGACGACCACGCGCCTGCGCCCGGTCCCGGCGGACACGGCAGAGGACCCGAAACCGCGACCGGCGGCCCCGGAACCTCCCACGCCCCGGCCGGCCCCCGCCCGCCCCGACCCCGCCTTCTCCTGGAGCACCCCGAACACTCCGAACAGCCCCACGCCCCCGGCCGACGCGCGCCCCCGGGTCTCCTTCGGCGAGCCCGAGGGGTACGACGCAATGGCCCGGCCCCGTCCGCTCGGCGGGCGTCCGCGCCCCCAGGTCGTCGCCGCGGCCGTCTGCCTCGTGCTCGGGGTGGGACTCCTCACCGGGGCCGTCACGGGCAGCTGGCTCGCCGGGGACTCCGGGGACGAGGGCGCACGGAGTAGTGCGTACACCGAGGCCGGGGAGCTGTGGCACAGCGTGCCCGTCGACCAGCTGTTCCCGCCCACCGTCCAGGGCAGGGGCGCGGGCCCCGGCGGTGCCGACCGGACCTGGACGCGGGTCGCCGTCGCCCCGGACGGCGACTGCGCCGGGGCCTTCGACCGACTGCTCGCCAAGGTGTTCGAACCGGTCGGCTGTTCGCGCCTGCTGCGCGCCACCTACACCGACGCCACCCAGAGCCACGTCACCACCGTCGGCCTGCTCTTCACCAAGGCCGACGCCGCCGCCATGACCTCGCTGGCCGGCCGCTTCGAGAAGGAGGGCCTCGGCCGCCGGGCCGACCTCATGCCGCTGCCGTACGCGGCGAAGGGCACCGTCGCCGAGGGCTTCGGCGCGGCCCAGCGGGCCGCATGGACCGTCTCCGTCCTCACCGACGCCCCCGTCGTCGTCTACGCCGTCTCCGGCTGGGCCGACGACCGCAGCGTCGACGAACCCGAACCCGCCGAGGAGGCCACCGAGTCCGGCGCCGCGTCGGCACCCGCCCAGGCCGGTCTCGGCCACGAGGCGCAGGGCCTCGCCGACCGCGTCGAACGCGCCCTGCGCAGACACGTCGGCGCGCCCACGGAGCACCCGTCGTGACCCCCGCAGCCGTCCGCCGCGGAACAGGGGCTCTGAGCCTCTTCCTCGCCGCCGCCCTCGTCCTGGCCCCGGCGACAGCCGCGCACGCGGACGGCATCCGCGCCCAGCAGTGGGCCCTGGACGCCATGCACACCGAGGAGGTGTGGCGCACCACCAAGGGCGCGGGCGTCACCGTCGCCGTCCTGGACACCGGCGTCGAGGCCGACCACCCGGACCTGGCCGGCAACGTCCTCGCGGGCAAGGACCTGGTCGGCTTCGGTGCGAGCGAGGGCGACCGCTCCTGGGCCCGGCACGGCACCGCCATGGCCGGGATCATCGCCGGTCACGGACACGGCACCGGCAACGCCGAGGGCGTCATGGGCATCGCCCCGGAGGCCAGGATCCTCCCCCTGCGGGTGATCCTGGAGGACGGCGACCCCTCCCGCGCCAAGGCCCGCAAGACCCGCGGCAACGCCCTGGCCGAGGGCATCCGCTGGGCAGCCGACCACGGCGCCGACATCATCAACCTCTCCCTCGGCGACGACTCCGCCTCCGCCCATCCCGAACCCGCCGAGGACGAGGCCGTCCAGTACGCCCTGAAGAAGGGCGTGATCGTCGTCGCCTCGGCCGGCAACGGCGGCGAGAAGGGCGACCACGTCTCCTACCCGGCCGCCTACCCGGGCGTGATCGCCGCGACGGCCGTCGACCGCTACGGCACCCGCGCCTCCTTCTCCACCCGCCGCTGGTACGCCACGGTCAGCGCCCCCGGCGTCGACGTGATCATCGCCGACCCCGACCACCGCTACTACGAGGGCTGGGGCACCAGTGCCGCCTCCGCCTTCGTCTCCGGCGCCGCAGCCCTGGTGAAGGCGGCCCACCCGGACCTCACTCCGGCCCAGGTCAAGGCCCTCCTGGAGGACACCGCCCGCAACGCCCCGGCCGGGGGCCGCGACGACTCCCGAGGCTTCGGTTTCATCGACCCGGCCGCCGCCGTCGAGGCGGCCGGACGGCTGAAGCCCGAGGGCCTGAAGGCGGCGGCGTACGGCGACGAGTACTTCGGCCCGGGACCCGACGACCCCGCTTCCGACGACGACACCTCGGCCTGGGCCGCCCCGCTGGCCGGCGGCGCGGGCGGCGTCCTGGTGGTCGCGGCCGTCGTCCTGTGGCGGGGCCGCCGCGAACGCCCCGACGGCTTCTGACCGCCCGGAGCGGTCGCTAGAGGGTGCCGTCCGTGAACACGGACACCGCCGCCCGTGCCGCCGTCTCGGTCAGTGCGATCCCCTCCGCCTGCGTGGCGCTGCCCCGCGACACCACCGCCACCAGGTAGCCGTGGCCGCCGCATTCGATCCGCCCGATGCTGTTGACCACCCACAGCCCGGTGGTGCCGCGTCGCAGCCAGCCGTTCTTCAGCGCCCACACCGGACCGTCCGTCCCGCCGGTCCCGTCGGCCGCCGCCGACACGCCCCACCGCTGACCGTCGGCGATCCGCTCCATCAGCTCCCGCACATACGTCCGCGAGGCCTCGCCCAGCTCCGAGCCGTCCCCGACGAACACCTGCCGCAGCAGCGCGACCTGGTCGGCGGCGGTGGTCTGCGTCAGCCCCCACAGCGTGCCCTCGCCGCCCTCCGTCCCCGTCAGGCCGAAGCGCTCGTTCGCCGCGTCGAGTCCGTCGGCCGTCCCGATCGCCCGCCACAGCGCCGACGCCGAGTCGTTGTCGCTGTTCTCGATCATCGCGGTGGCGTACGACTTCTCCGCGGCGGTCAGTGAACGCCCCGCGTCCTCGGCCTGGAGCAGCAACGCCGCCAGGATGTCGACCTTGACGATGCTCGCCGTGTCGAAGGCGCCCGCCCCGTACGAGGCGCTCTCGCCGGAGTCCGGGTCCAGCACCGCCACCGACACCTCGGCGCCGTCCGCCACCGCCACCGACGCCATGGCCGCGGCGAGCCGCGCGTCACCGTCCATCTGCGGCTCGGCCGTCCCGACCGGCTCGACCGTCTCCACCGATTCCTCCCCGCCCGAGGGTGCCGAGGCCGACGACGATACGGCTGCGTCCGCCCCCGGGCGCGCGTGACCCTGCCAGTACACGGCGCCGGTGGCCGTGGCGCCGACGACGGCGAGAACGATCAGGGCGGGCCGTACCCGGGCAGGACGCCGCCGGGCCCGCCGTGCCCGCCGGGCTCTGGAGGGTGCCATGGCGGCGATGGTTCAGGCGGTTGCTGTGCGGGCCGTGGGGCGGAGGTGAAATCCGGGTCAGAGATCCCTGAGAGACCGGTGAGAAGTGCCGTACCCGCACCCCGATAGGGTCGGGGACCGTGGCGAACAAGAACATCCCCGACTCCGCCTTCTCCGACGACGACGGCTCCGCCGACCCCCGGCTGAGCGCCGCGCTCGCCGCCTGGGCCGAGGACCGCGCCGCCGTGGCGCCTGTGCTGGAGGCGCTCAAGGGCGCCCGGCTGCTCGTGCCCGTCGTCGCCGTACTCGGAGAGGTGGAGGAGGACAGTCAAGAGGGGCGCGAAGCTCTTTGGAAGGGTGGTGGTGGGCGACGGGAGGGCGGGCTGCGCCGTGAGAAGACCAGCGACATGGCCGTACCGACCCTGAAGGCGGGCGACCGCACCGCGCTGCCCGCCTTCACGTCCACCGAGTCGCTCGCCCGCTGGGACCCGGAGGCCCGCCCCGTAGCCGTACCCGTGCACCAGGCACTGGAGGCCGCCGCGCACGAGAAGGCGGACACCGTCGTACTGGATCTGGCCGGGCCGGTGGCGTTCGAGCTGACGGGAGCGGTGCTGCTGGCGCTGGCCGAGGGGCGTACGACGACCGATCCGCTCGCCGACCCGGCCGTGGCGCGGGCCGTGCGCGCCGCCCTGGCCGAGGAGCCAGCCGTGCTCCGCGCCCACCTCGGGCCGGGGCGGGCCGACGGCACGCTCGCGCTGGTCCTGGATCCGGACGCCGACGCGGCGAAGGCCGCCCGTGCCGTCGCCGAGCGGCTGGCCGCCGACGACACACTGAGGGCCCGCCTGGTGCGCGGCCTCGACCTGGCACTGCTGCCGACCGGGGCGACGCCGCCGGGCGAGCCCTTGTACGTGCGGGGACAGCTCAGGGAGGGCGGCGGTCAGCCGTAGACCGCGCCCGTGTACTTCTCGCCCGGACCCTGGCCCGGTTCGTCCGGGACCAGCGAGGCCTCGCGGAAGGCCAGCTGGAGCGACTTCAGACCGTCACGCAGCGGCGCCGCGTGGAACGAGCTAATCTCGGTCGCGGTCGCGTCCAGCAGACCGGCCAGCGCGTGCACCAGCTTGCGGGCCTCGTCCAGGTCCTTGTGCGCGTCGCCCTCCTCGGTCAGGCCCAGCTTCACGGCGGCGGCGCTCATCAGGTTGACGGCGACCGTCACGATCACCTCGACAGCGGGGACCTCGGCGATGTCGCGGGTCATGGCGTCGAAGTCGGGATTCGCCGGGGATTCAGGAGGGGTCTCACTCATGCCGCACACGATAGGCGCAGCGGGGGAGCGGGCCCCACTCGGACTCGGTTAGCCCTTCCCCCGCCGAGCTGCTAACCTTGTGTAACGACCGGTCGGACACGCACGCCCACGGCAGCGGATCCGGCCCACAAGTGGAGGCTTCGAACTCCCACCTGGCCGTCCTGAGGACGGCGGGTCACCGGTCAGGCGGTCCCGTCCCAGCGGCGGTGACCAGCCCGAAATCGCGCCCCGCGGCCATCGCGGCGGTGCTCCGGTAGCAGTTCGAGGAGCCCCGCCTGTGATCGTCCGGGGCATTTTTTGTGTGCCGGCGCGGTTAGGTCTAACGAACACAGACGTTACGCGGCTGTCCGCCAGACCGTCGCGTGGTGCTACCGAGGAGGATCCATCAGCGCCGAGCCCCGCATCAACGACCGGATTCGCGTTCCCGAGGTGCGACTTGTCGGTCCCAGCGGCGAGCAGGTCGGGATTGTCCCGCTTGCCAAGGCCCTGGAGCTTGCGCAGGAGTACGACCTCGACCTCGTCGAGGTCGCGGCGAACGCCCGTCCGCCCGTGTGCAAGCTCATGGACTACGGGAAGTTCAAGTACGAGTCGGCCATGAAGGCCCGTGAGGCGCGCAAGAACCAGGCGCACACGGTCATCAAGGAGATGAAGCTCCGGCCGAAGATCGACCCGCACGACTATGACACCAAGAAGGGTCACGTCGTCCGGTTCCTCAAGCAGGGCGACAAGGTCAAGATCACGATCATGTTCCGTGGTCGCGAGCAGTCCCGGCCGGAGCTCGGCTACCGACTGCTGCAGCGTCTCGCGGAGGACGTCCAGGACCTCGGCTTCGTGGAGTCGAACCCGAAGCAGGACGGCCGGAACATGATCATGGTTCTCGGTCCGCACAAGAAGAAGACCGAGGCGATGGCCGAGGCCCGCCAGGCGCAGGAAGCGCGCAAGGCGGACGCGAAGGCGAACCCCGGCAAGTCGCAGAACGCCGCGGAGGCCGACGTCGAGGAGGCCGAGGCTCCGGCCGAGGCACCCGCCGAAGCGTGACCCCGGGGGGCCGCCAGTCCCCAGGACACAGACCGAATACAAGAGCGACGCTCCCACCGTGCCCGGTTTCACGACCGGGCACCGGAGCGCCACCGACGAGGAGAGAACGGCGCTATGCCGAAGAACAAGTCGCACAGCGGTGCCAGCAAGCGCTTCAAGATCACCGGCTCCGGCAAGGTGCTCCGTGAGCGCGCCGGCAAGCGCCACCTGCTCGAGCACAAGTCGTCCCGCGTGACGCGTCGCCTCACCGGCAACGCCGAGATGGCCCCGGGCGACGCCGCGAAGATCAAGAAGCTTCTCGGCAAGTGACGTACGGGCGCCACTGAGCGCCGTACGGCAGGACCGGGACCCAATCGATACCGGGCCGCGTGAGGACCACCGCGGCCCCGCTACAAGGAGTTAACAAGTGGCACGCGTCAAGCGGGCAGTCAACGCCCACAAGAAGCGCCGGGCGATCCTCGAGCAGGCCTCCGGCTACCGCGGTCAGCGTTCGCGCCTGTACCGCAAGGCCAAGGAGCAGGTCACCCACTCGCTGGTCTACAACTACAACGACCGCAAGAAGCGCAAGGGTGACTTCCGCCAGCTGTGGATCCAGCGCATCAACGCCGCTGCCCGCGCCAACGGCATCACGTACAACCGCTTCATCCAGGGCCTGAAGGCCGCCAACGTCGAGGTCGACCGCAAGATCCTCGCCGAGCTGGCCGTCAACGACCCGAACGCGTTCGCCGCGCTCGTTGAGGTCGCGCAGAAGGCGCTGCCGAGCGATGTGAACGCGCCGAAGGCGGCGTGACGCTGCGCCGGCTTGAGCCGTAGTCGAAGGGACCCGCAGGCTGGAGCCTGCGGGTCCCTTCGGTTGCCCACCGCCTTGGCCCGTCGTTCGGCTGCGGAGCCGTCGTGGCTGGTCGCGCAGTTCCCCGCGCCCCTGAAGGGGCGCCCCAGCCCGCGTCGATTCATATCTGAAGGTGAGAAGAGTGCGCCCAGCCGCCCCCGAGCTGATCTCCCCCCGGTCCCCCCGTGTCGCTGCCGCGCGGCGGCTCGGGAAGCGGAATTTTCGGGGGAAGGAGCGGCTGTTCCTGGCCGAGGGGCCGCAGGCCGTGCGGGAGGCCGCGGGGTACGGGGAGACGCTGGTCGAGTTGTTCGCCACCGTTGACGCCGCTGAGCGGTACGCCGACATCGTCGGGGCCGCGCGTGACGTCGGCGCCCGGGTGCACCTCGCCGCCGACGCGGTGATCGAGGACATCTCCACCACCGTCACCCCCCAGGGTCTGGTCGGGGTCTGCCGGTTCCTGGACACGCCGTTCGACGAGATCCTCGCCGCCCGCCCCAAGCTCGTCGCCGTGCTCGCGCACGTCCGGGACCCCGGGAACGCCGGGACCGTGCTGCGCTGCGCCGACGCCGCGGGCGCCGAGGCGGTCGTGCTCACCGACGCCTCCGTCGACCTGTACAACCCCAAGGCCGTACGCGCCTCCGTCGGCTCCCTGTTCCACCTGCCGGTCGCCGTCGGCGTCCCCGTCGAACGGGCCGTCGCCGGGCTGCGGGAGGCAGGGGTACGGGTGCTGGCCGCCGACGGCGCGGGCGAGGACGACCTCGACACCGAACTGGACGCGGGCACCATGGGCGGGCCCACCGCCTGGGTGTTCGGCAACGAGGCCTGGGGGCTCCCGGAGGAGACCCGCGCGCTCACCGACGCCGTGCTGCGCGTCCCGATCCACGGGAAGGCGGAGAGTCTGAACCTCGCGACCGCCGCCGCCGTATGTCTCTACGCGTCGGCGCGTGCACAGCGTGCCGCCGGAGGGTGCCGCTCCGTCACCACGAGCTAGTAGGGTGACCAGCTCAGGGCCCCTGCGCGGTTGAGAGGTGGGGTACGGGGATGAGCGTCGGCACGAGCAGCGCACCGGGAGCACGGGGAGCGCCGCGTCCGCCCGCGCCCCGCCCGCCCGGCGATCTCGCCGACCTCGGCGTCGGCCCGGACCAGCTGCCCGACGGCCTGGTCGTCGCGGACGAGCACGGCCGGGTGATCTGCTTCAACGCGGCCGCCGTCCGCATCACCACCACCCCGGCCGCCGAAGCCCTCGGACAGCCCCTGGAGAGCGCCCTGCCACTGGAGGACCTGGAGGGCCGCCGCTGGTGGCAGCTCACCGACCCCTACGGCGGCCTCGCCATCCGCGTCCGCCAGCCCGAGCGCAACCTGCTGCTCCCCGGCGGCCACGAGGTCCTGGTCACCGCCCGCTACGTCCGCACCGAACCCCTCGGCCCCGTCCACCGCGTCGTCGTCACCCTGCGTGACACCGAGGCCCGCCGCCGCACCGAGCGCAGCCACGCCGAGCTGATCGCCACCGTCGCCCACGAACTGCGCTCCCCGCTCACCTCCGTCAAGGGCTTCACGGCCACGCTGCTGGCCAAGTGGGAGAGGTTCACCGACGACCAGAAACGGCTGATGCTGGAGACCGTCGACGCCGACGCCGACCGGGTCACCCGGCTCATCGCCGAGCTGCTCGACATCTCCCGCATCGACTCCGGCCGCCTTGAGGTCCGCCGCCAGCCCGTGGACATCGGCGCCGCCGTCGGCCGGCACATCCAGGCCTACGTCGCCGCCGGTCAGGAGGCCGACCGGTTCCTGCTCCGCCTCGCCCAGCCGCTGCCCGACCTGTGGGCCGACCCCGACAAGGTCGACCAGGTGCTCAGCAACCTGCTGGAAAATGCCGTGCGGCACGGCGAGGGAACCGTCACCATTGACGTCACGCCCACGGCGTCCCCCCGCGAGGGGGAGGACACCGGCACGTCGGTCACGGTGAGCGACGAGGGGGCGGGCATCCCGGAGGAATCCATGAACCGCGTCTTCACCCGCTTCTGGCGGGGCAGCAAGCGCGGCGGCACCGGCCTCGGGCTGTACATCGTCAAGGGCATCGTCGAAGCCCACGGCGGCACCATCACGGTCGGCCGCGCCCCCGGCGGCGGCGCCGAGTTCCGATTTACCCTGCCCGTGGCGGCACCGGCGTACCTCACCTGAGAAGCACCCGAGGCGGCCGACGACCCCCACGGGCGTAATCAGCGTTCCACAGCCCCGTTAGACTCGGTCTTTGGCACCTTTGCGTCCAGATCCGCAGACGAAGCGTCGACGAAGCGTCTCCGCCCCGTCTGAGGACCGTAGACGGGGCGTCCCAGCCAGCCAATCGGAAGCACGGGAAGAGATGTCGGCACCGAATAAGTCGTACGACCCTGTCGAGGTCGAGGCGTTGAAACCGGAAGAGATCGAGCGCATGCGGGACGAGGCGCTCGCCGCCTTCACCGCCGCGGACTCCCTCGACGCGCTCCAGGAGGCCAAGGTCGCCCACACCGGCGGCACCTCCCCGCTGTCGCTGGCCAACCGCGAGATCGGCGCCCTGCCCCCGCAGGCCAAGGCCGAGGCCGGCAAGCGCGTCGGCATGGCCCGAGGCGCCGTGAACAAGGCGCTGGCCGCACGCCAGGCCGAGCTGGAGGCCGAGCGCGACGCGCGGGTCCTGGTCGAGGAGGCCGTGGACGTCACGCTGCCCCACGACCGCGTACCGGCCGGCGCCCGCCACCCGCTCACCACGCTCTCCGAGCGCATCGAGGACATCTTCGTGGCCATGGGCTACGAGGTCGCCGAGGGCCCCGAGGCCGAGGCGGAGTGGTTCAACTTCGACGCCCTCAACATCGGCCCGGACCACCCCGCCCGCGGCGAGGCCGACACGTTCTTCGTGCAGGGTCCTGACGGCGGCTCCGAGTCCGGCGTCGTGCTGCGCACCCACACCTCGCCCGTGCAGATCCGCTCCGCGCTGGAGCGCGAGCTGCCGGTCTACGTGATCTGCCCCGGCCGCGTGTACCGCACCGACGAGCTGGACGCCACGCACACCCCCGTCTTCCACCAGGTCGAGCTGCTCGCCGTCGACGAGGGCCTGACCATGGCCGACCTCAAGGGCACCCTGGACCACATGGTCCAGTCGCTGTTCGGCGCGGAGATGAAGACCCGGCTGCGGCCGAACTTCTTCCCCTTCACCGAGCCCTCCGCCGAGATGGACATGCTCTGCTACGTCTGCAAGGGCGCGTCCGTCGGCAACCCCGACCGGCCCTGCCGCACCTGCTCCAGCGAGGGCTGGATCGAGCTGGGCGGCTGCGGCATGGTCAACCCGCGGGTGCTCACCGCCTGCGGTATCGACCCCGAGAAGTACAGCGGCTTCGCCTTCGGGTTCGGCATCGAGCGGATGCTGATGTTCCGCCACAACGTCGAGGACATGCGAGACATGGTCGAGGGTGACGTCCGGTTCACCCGGCCGTTCGGGATGGAGATCTGATGCGGGTCCCGCTTTCCTGGCTGCGGGAGTACGTCGACCTGCCGGCCACCGAGACCGGCCGCGACGTGCAGGCCAAGCTGATTTCGGCCGGTCTGGAGGTCGAGACCGTCGAGCACCTGGGCGCCGACCTCAAGGGCCCCCTCGTCGTCGGCCGGGTGCTGACCGTCGAGGAGTTGGAGGGCTTCAAGAAGCCGATCCGCTTCTGCACCGTGGACGTAGGCCAGGCCAACGGCACCGGTGAGCCCCAGGAGATCGTCTGCGGCGCCCGGAACTTCGCCGTCGGCGACAAGGTCGTCGTGGTCCTGCCCGGCGCCACCCTGCCGGGCGGCTTCTCGATCTCCGCCCGCAAGACCTACGGCAAGACGTCCCACGGCATGATCTGCTCCAGCGACGAGCTGGGCATGGGCGACGACGGCACCCACGGCATCATCGTGCTGCCGCCGGAGACCGGGGTCGGCAAGGACGCCGTCGAACTGCTCCAGCTGGTCGACGAGGTGCTGGACATCGCCGTCACCGCCAACCGCGGCGACTGCCTGTCCATCCGCGGCGTCGCCCGCGAGGCCGCCATCGCCTACGGTCTGCCGCTGCGCGACCCGGCCCTGCTCGACGTGCCCGGCCCGAACGCCTACGGCTACCCGGTGAAGATCGCCGACCCCGCCGGCTGCGACCGCTTCACCGCCCGCACCGTGACCGGCCTCAGCGCCGAGGCACGCTCCCCGATCTGGCTCCAGCGGCGGCTCCAGAAGGTCGGCATGCGCCCGATCTCGCTCGCCGTCGACGTCACCAACTACGTGATGATGGAGCTGGGCCAGCCCCTGCACGCCTACGACCGTGGACTGGTCCAGGGCACCATCGGGGTGCGCCGGGCCGAGGAGGGCGAGAAGATCGTCACCCTCGACGGCGTCGAGCGGAAGCTGCACGCCGAGGACCTGGTCATCACCGACGACCGCGGCCCCATCGGCCTCGCGGGCGTCATGGGCGGCGCCAACACGGAGATCGCCGACCACGGCGACGCCGAGAACGCGACGAGTGACGTGGTCATCGAGGCCGCCCACTTCGACCAGGTCGCCATCGCGCGCACCGCCCGCCGGCACCGGCTGTCCTCCGAGGCCTCCCGCCGCTTCGAGCGCGGCGTCGACCCGCAGGCCGCCGCCGCTGCCGCGCAGCGCACCGTCGACCTGCTGGTGCTGCTCGCGGGCGGCACCGCCGAGTCCGGCGTGACCGAGATCAGCGCTCCGCCCGTGCCGCACACGATCACCGTGGCGGCCGACCACCCGGACAAGGTCGCGGGCGTGACCTACGGCCGCGAGACCGTCGTACGCCGCCTCCAGGAGGTGGGCTGCGACGTCTACGGCCAGGACGAGCTGATCGTCACCGTGCCGTCCTGGCGGCCCGACCTCACCGACCCGAACGACCTGGCCGAAGAGGTCATCCGCCTGGAGGGCTACGAGAACCTGCCCTCCACGCTGCCCCGTCCCCCGGCGGGCCGCGGTCTGACCGCCCGCCAGCGGCTGCACCGCCGCGTCGGGCGCGCCCTGGCCGG
Organism: Streptomyces sp. NPDC093065; assembly: GCF_044754585.1. NCBI lineage: Bacteria > Bacillati > Actinomycetota > Actinomycetes > Kitasatosporales > Streptomycetaceae > Streptomyces > Streptomyces sp. NPDC093065. Next base: position 23,948 of record NZ_JBIVPJ010000011.1, read on the forward strand.
CGCCGGGTTCGTCGAGGCGCTGAACTACCCGTTCGTCGGCGAGCAGGTCTTCGACCAGCTCGGTCTCGACGCCGACGACCCGGCCCGCCGCGTCGTCAAGCTGGTCAACCCGCTCAGCGACGAGGAGCCCGCACTGCGGACCACGCTGCTGCCGGGCCTGCTCGGGGCGCTGCGCCGCAACGACGGCCGGGGCGCGCACGACCTCGCCCTGTTCGAGACCGGCCTGGCCTTCCACCCGCGCGACGAGCAGCGCGTCGCCGCGAACCTGCCCGTCGACCGGCGCCCCGGTGAGGACGACCTCGCCGCGCTGGACGCCGCGCTGCCCGACCAGCCCCGGCACGTCGCCGTGGTCCTGACCGGCGCCCGCGAGCAGGCCGGCTGGTGGGGCAAGGGCCGCCCGGCCGACTGGGCCGACGCGGTGGAAGCCGGGCGCCTCGTGGCACGGGAAGCGGGGGCCGAGCTGATCCTCCGCAAGGGACAGTACGGCCCTTGGCACCCGGGCCGCTGCGCCGAGCTGGTCCTCACCGTGGACGGCGAGGACCGCGTCGTCGGGCACGCGGGTGAGCTGCACCCGCGGGTCCTGAAGACGCTGGGTCTGCCCGCACGCACCTGCGCGATGGAGCTGGACCTCGACACCGTGGAGCGGGTCGGCGACGACACCCCGCAGGCACCGGGCATCTCGACCTTCCCGGTCGCGACGCAGGATGTCGCCCTCGTGGTCGACGAGTTCGTGCCGGCCGCCGACGTCGAGGCGGCGCTGCGCGAGGGCGCGGGTGAACTCCTGGAGTCCATCCGGCTGTTCGACGTGTACGACAACGCCGAGCAGCTCGGTGAGGGGCGCAAGTCCCTCGCGTACGCGTTGCGCTTCCGCGCGGGGGACCGGACGCTTACGGTCGACGAGGCGTCGGCCGCCCGCGATGCCGCGGTTGCCCTCGCGGGCGAGCGGGTCGGAGCGGTGCTGCGTAGTTAGCGGTTCGCCCAAGGGGCGTGGGGTTTCTGCCGGTTCGGCGGTCGCGGGTAGTCGGTGGCCGGTCGCGCAGTTCCCCGCGCCCCTTTGAGGGACGTCAGCGCAACGTGCCTTCTTCAGGGGCGCGGGGAACTGCGCGAGCAACCACGACGCACCCGCAGCCGAAACGCACCGCAAGCCTCTACGCACCCGGCGGAGCCGGCTCGCCGTCCGCCCCGCCACGGAGTGTCGGGCAGGCAGCCGGGCGGACGGCGTGGGTGCGGGCCGCCGCACTGTACGAGGGGGAGCCGGCGGCCCGGCCGGCCTCTTTCGAGGCCCTTCAGTCAACCGGCCCGGAACTCTCCGCGACAGCGCGCACACGCTGCGGATGCGCGCACTCCGTTCACACCCCGTGCGAACACCGACGCACTACGCTGTCGGCACCGATGCACCGGGGGGCACCATGCAGCCCAACACCCTGCTCGACGCGATCCTCGACGAAGCCGGGATCTCGCACGCGGGACTGGCCGCGCACGTCAACCAGGCGGGGCGGGCACGCGGGCTCGCACTGCGGTACGAGCACACCGCCGTCGCACGGTGGCTGAAGGGGCAGCGGCCGCGAGGTCAGGTGCCCGACCTGATCTGCGAGGTCCTCGCGTCCCGGCTGCACCGTCCCGTCACCCTCGACGACATCGGCCTCGGCGTGCCCGGCGAACCCGCCGCCCCGCACACCGGCTCGCTGTCCGGGTTCGTGGAGCGCGCGACCGCCCTGTGGCGCTCCGACCAGCAGCAGCGCCCGCACATCCTCGGCGCCCCCGCCCTCACCGGCACGCCCGCCGTGCTGCCGGTCTGGGAGTGGGAGAACCCGCCCGAGGACACCGACGTCTCCCGCGGGGGACGGCACCGGGTGACCGCGGCCGACCTGGAGACGGTGCGCTGCGCCCGCACGCACTACGAGCAGATGTACCGCAAGGCCGGCGGCATCGCGACCCGCGCCCGCATCGTGGGCTTCCTCAACTCCGAGGCCGCTCCGCTGCTGCGCGGCAGCTACACCGACGCGACCGGGCGGCAGCTGCACCGGGCCACCGGAGGTCTGGTGGCCGTCGCCGGGATCTGCGCGTACGACTCCGACGCGCACGGCCTCGCCCAGCGCTACTTCCACCAGGCGCTCCGCCTCGCCAAGGCCAGCGGCGACCGGGGGCTCGGCGCCTACGTCATCGCGCTGCTGGTCAACCAGGCGCTGTACATGCGGGAGTACCGGCAGGCCGTCGCCTTCGCCGAGGCCGCGCTGCGCGCCGCCGGCCGGCACATCACCCCCGCGCTCGCCTCCGACCTGTACGCGATGCAGGCGAAGGCGTACGCGCACCTGGGCGACGGCACCGGCGCGCTGTCCTGCATCCGCCGGGCCGAGCAGGCGGCCGAGCGCATCCGGCGCGGGTACGAACCCGACGAGACCGGCTACGTGCAGCCGGGGCTGGTCAACGTCCAGGTGGCGGAGGCGCTGCTGAGCCTCGGCGAACTCGCGGCGGCCGGGGAACACGCGGCGGCCGCCGTGGACACCCCGGCGCACGACCGGGGGCGCGTGCACCGGCTCGCAATGCTCAGCACCATCGAGCTGCGCCAGGGGCATGCCGACAAGGCGGTGGCCACCGCCGTGCAGATGGCCGAACAGGCCCGGGGAATGGAGTCTCAGCGGCTGCGCGACCGGCTGCGCGCGGTGCGCGAGCACCTGGTGAGCAGCGGTTGCGCGGGCACGGCCGAAGCCGCCGAACTCATCGACGGGGCGCTGCGCGTCCCGCTGTAGGCGGTCCGTCCCCGGCCGCCCTGCGCCCGCCACTGCACCCTGAGCGGCCCGCGTACGCCTGCTGCCCGGAGACGGCTACTGCGATATTGCCACCTACTCAAAGAAAGGTGGCAGAACCGTGCAGTGGACGAAACAGAGCGAACAGAATGTGTACTCAAATCGCTGGTTCAGCGTCAATCTGGCCGATGTCGCCCTGCCGGACGGCCGGCACCTCGACCACTTCCTGATACGGATGCGCCCCGTGGCCGTGGCCACCGTCGTGAACGAGGCGGGCGAGGTCCTGCTGCTGTGGCGGCACCGTTTCATCACCGACAGCTGGGGCTGGGAGCTCGCGGCCGGCGTCGTCGAGGACGGCGAGGACGTCGAGACGGCGGCGGCCAGGGAGCTGGAGGAGGAGACCGGCTGGCGGCCCGGACCGCTGCACCACCTGATGAGTGTGGAGCCCTCCAACGGGCTCACCGACGCCCGGCACCACATCTACTGGGCCGACGAGGGCACGTTCGTCGGACACCCCGTGGACGACTTCGAGTCGGAGCGCCGGGAATGGGTGCCGCTCAAGCTCGTACCCGACCTCGTCGCCCGCGGGGAGGTCCCGGCCGCCAACATGGCGGCCGCGTTGCTCCTGCTGCACCACCTCGGGCTCGGGCAGGACACCCCGCCCGGCCCCGTCGCCGGTGATCAGCCGTAGGCGTAGAAGCCCGAGCCGCTCTTGCGGCCGAGGCGGCCGGCGTCGACCATGCGCTGGAGCAGCGGGGGAGCGGCGTAGAGCGGCTCCTTGTACTCCTCGTACATCGAATAGGCCACCGAGGCGACCGTGTCCAGGCCGATCAGGTCGGCCAGCTTCAGCGGGCCCATCGGGTGGGCGCAGCCCATCTCCATGCCGTTGTCGATGTCCTCGCGGCTGGCGATGCCCGACTCGAACATCCGGATCGCGGAGAGCAGGTAGGGGATCAGCAGCGCGTTGACCACGAAGCCGGAGCGGTCCTGGGCGCGGATCGCGTGCTTGCCGAGCACCTTCTCGGTGAACAGCTGGGCCCGGCTGAGCGTGCCCTCGGAGGTGGTGAGCGCCGGGATCAGCTCGACGAGCTGCTGCACCGGGGCCGGGTTGAAGAAGTGGATGCCGATGACGTGGTCGGGCCGCGAGGTGGCGACCGCCAGCTTCACCAGCGGGATCGAGGAGGTGTTGGAGGCCAGGATCGCGTCCGGCCGGGTCACGACCTGATCGAGCACCTGGAAGATCTCGGTCTTGACCTGCTCGTTCTCGACGACGGCCTCGATCACCAGATCACGGTCGGCGAACTCGCCGAGGTCGGTGGTGAAGCTGAGGCGCGCCTGCGTCGCGTCCCGCTCCTCCTCGGTGATCTTTCCGCGCTCGGCGGCCTTGGTCAGCGAGTTGTACAGCCGGGTGCGGCCGATCTCCAGGGCCTCGCCGGTGGTCTCGGCGACCATCACCTCCAGACCGGAGCGGGCGCACACCTCGGCGATGCCCGCCCCCATCTGACCGCAGCCCACCACGCCGACGCGTGCGATATCTCCCGAGATGCCGGTCACATCGTCCCTTTCGCTGACTCCACGGCTGGCAGCAGGCATGCCGGGGTCCCCGTCGCCTGCTCCGATCGAGCACGTTACCCCCGAATGGTCACGGATCCGTCTCCCGGGTCGGGCATGCTGAGGCCCCGTACACGATCCGTGACCACGCGGATCCACAGCGTTCAGGAGGTCTTCCCATGGGCGGTGTCTCGCGCCGTGCCTTCACGGTGGCGGCGTTGTCGGCGTTCACGGTGGCGCCGGGGGCGTCCGCGGCCCCGGCCTCCGCGGAGCCGACGCCCTCGCGCAGCGCCGCCGCGGGGATGCGGGGGATGTGGCTGGCCACCGTGGCCAACCGCGACTGGCCCACCCGCGCCGGGCTGCGCGCCGCCGAGCAGCGCGCGGAGCTGATCGAGCACCTCGACAACGCGGTACGGCACCGTCTCAACACCGTGATGTTCCAGGTGCGGCCCTCGGCCGACGCGCTGTGGCCCTCGCCGTACGAGCCGTGGTCGCAGTACCTGTCCGGCAGCCAGGGCCGCGACCCGGGCTGGGACCCGCTGGGCACGGCCGTGAAGGAGGCCCACGCCCGCGGCCTGCAACTGCACGCCTGGTTCAACCCGTACCGCGTCGCCACCCACGAAGACCCGGCCCGGCTCGTCTCCTCCCACCCCGCACGCAAGAACCCCGGCTGGGTGGTGCCGTACGGCGGGCAGCTCTACTACAACCCCGGGCTGCCCGAGGTCCGGGCCTTCGTGCAGGACGCCATGATGGACGCGGTGGCGAAGTACGCCGTGGACGGGGTCCACTTCGACGACTACTTCTACCCCTATCCGGTGGCCGGCCAGAGCTTCGCCGACGGCGGGGCCTTCGGCACCTTCGGCGCCGGCTTCGCCACCAAGGCCGACTGGCGGCGGGACAACGTCGACCGGCTGGTCCGGGAGACGGCACAGCGGGTCAAGCAGGTCCGCCCGGCCGCCCGGTTCGGCGTCAGCCCCTTCGGCGTGTGGCGCAACGCCGCCACCGACGGGCGCGGCTCGGACACCCGGGCGGGCGTGCAGACGTACGACGACCTGTACGCGGACACCCGCAAGTGGGTGCGCGAGGGATGGATCGACTACGTCGTGCCGCAGCTGTACTGGAACATCGGCCTGGACGGCGCCGACTACGCGAAGCTGCTGCCCTGGTGGGCCGGAGTGGCCAAGGGCAGCCGGACCCGGCTCTACGTGGGGGAGGCGCTGTACAAGTCCGGGGACCCGGCCCAGCCCGCCGCCTGGCAGGACCCGGCCGAACTCTCACGTCACCTCGCGCTGGCCGCGCGCTACCCGGAAGTCCGCGGGCACGTCTACTTCTCCGCGAAGGACGTCGCCGACGACCGGAGCGGCGCGATGGCGCGGCTGGCCGCCGACCACTACACGCAGCCGGCCGCCGCACCGCGCTGAACCCCGTTGGCGGGCGGGGTCAGAGCTGGATCTCCCTGTGCCGGATCTCCGAGTCGGGACCGGGCGAGCACACGGCTTCGTGCCCGTCCTCGAACCGGACCCGGTACGGGGGAGCGCCCTTGTCGCCCATGACTTCGACGATCTCCGCGACCTTGTCGTGCTCACCGACCACCCGGCCGTGCTGGACCAGCTGGTCGCCCTTGGTTGCGTGCATCCGTGAGGCCTCCTCGCCTGTGAGCCGCCGGGCAGAGCCCTACCCCCGGGCCCGCTGGGTGACCGCGATGCACACCAGTACCGCCGCGGCCGTCAGCGGAGCGGCCACCGTCAGGTGCTCGCCCAGGAGAAGTACCGACCACACCAGTGTGAGCAGCGGCTGGGCCAGCTGCAACTGGCTGGCCTTCGGAATGCCGATCGCCGCCATGCCCCGGTACCAGACGACCAGGCCGAGGAACTGGGAGCCGATCGCCACCCACAGCAGCCCGGTCACACTGTGCGCCGTCAGGTGCACCGGCTCCTGCGACAGCGCCACCGCCGCCGTCGGCACGGTCAGCGGCAGGCACAGCACCAGCGCCCAGCCGATGACCTGCCAGCCCGGCATCACCCGGGCCAGCCGGCCGCCCTCCGTGTAACCGGCCGCGCACACCAGCAGAGCCGCGAAGAGATAGGCGTCGGCCGAGGTCAGCGCGCCGCCGCTCTGCTGCACCGTGAAGGCGATCACGGCCGCCGCACCCGCCAGCGCCGCGATCCAGAAGGTGCGCGAAGGGCGGGTGCCGACCCGCAGGGCCGACAGCAGCGCGGTGGTCAGCGGGAGCAGACCCACCACGACGGCGGCGTGCGCGGTGGTCGACGTCTGCAACGCGAGCGTGGTCAGCAGGGGGAAGCCCAGCACCACCCCCGCACCGACCACCCCGAGGCCGAGCCAGTGCCGCCGCTCGGGCGGTGCCACCCGGAGCACCAGCAGACAGCCCCCGGCGACCGCGGCGGCCAGGACGCTGCGCACGGCGATCAGGGACCAGGGGCCGAAGCCCTCCAGGCCCCAGGCGGTGGCGGGGAAGGTGAGGGAGAAGGCAACGACACCCAGGGCGGCCTGGACGGTGCCGAAGGACCTGCCGCCGGAGTCCGTGCCCGCGGCACCGACTGCTATCCGGGGCGCTGCGGTAGCGCTACTCTGTGCTCTCATGCAAGAGCGTAGCAGCGTCGCTGACCTGGTGACCGTGTTGCGGCGGGAGCTGGACCGCTACTCACCCGGCGGAAAGCTCCCGTCCAGCCGGGCGCTCGTCGACCGGTTCCGGGTGAGCCCGGTGACGGTCTCCCGCGCCCTGGCCCGGCTGGCCGCCGAGGGTCTGGTCGTCACCCGGCCCGGCGCCGGTGCCTTCCGCGCCCGGCCGCGCCCCTCGGCCGCGCCCGCCGGGGACACCTCCTGGCAGGAGGTCGCGCTGAGCGCCGACGGTGCCGCCGACCTCGTACCCCGCTCGGTGGACGCCTCCGGCGTACTGGTCTCGCTGGCCGCGCCGCCGCCCGGTGTCGTGGAGTTCAACGGCGGCTATCTGCACCCCTCGCTGCAGCCGGAGCGGGCCATGGCCGCCGCCCTCGCCCGGGCCGGACGGCGCCCCGGCGCCTGGGGACGGCCGCCGATGGAGGGGTTGCCGGAGCTGCGGGAGTGGTTCGCGCGGGGCATCGGCGGGGCCATCACGGCGGCCGAGGTGCTGATCACCGCCGGCGGCCAGTCCGCGCTGGCCACCGCGCTGCGCGCGCTCGCCCCGCCCGGCACCCCCGTCCTCGTCGAGTCCCCGACCTATCCCGGCATGCTGGCCATCGCGCGGGCGGCCGGCCTGCGCCCGGTGCCCGTGCCCGTGGACGCCGACGGTGTCCGCCCCGCGCTGCTCGCCGACGCCTTCCGCGCCACCGGCGCCCGCGTCTTCGTCTGCCAGCCCCTGTTCCAGAACCCGACCGGCGCCGTACTCGCCCCCGAGAGGCGCGGCGAGGTGCTGCGCATCGCCAGGGCGGCCGGTGCCTTCGTGGTGGAGGACGACTTCGTGCGCCGGCTCGTGCACGAGGACGCGGGCCCGCTGCCCGCCCCGCTCGCCGCCGACGACCCGGACGGCGTCGTCGTCCACGTCTGCTCGCTCACCAAGGCGACCTCGCCCAGCTTCCGGGTGAGTGCCCTGGCCGCACACGGGCCGGTGCTGGAACGCCTGCGGGCCATCCAGGTCGTCGACACCTTCTTCGTGCCGCGGCCGCTCCAGGAGGCGGCCCTGGAACTCGTCGGCTCGCCCGCCTGGCCGCGTCACCTGCGCGCGGTCTCGGCCGAGTTGAAGGCCCGCCGGGACGCGATGACCTCCGAGCTGCGCCTGCGACTCCCGGAGATCACCCTGGCCCACATCCCCTCCGGCGGCTACCACCTGTGGCCCCGGCTGCCCGAGGGCATGGACGAGACCGCGCTGACCTCGGCCGCCCTGCGCGCGGGCGTCGCGATCACCCCGGGCCGCCCGTACTTCAGCGCCGAACCCCCGGCCGCCCACTTCCGGCTGAGCTTCGCCGCGGTCGCGAACGTCGGGGAGATCGCGGAAGGGGTACGCAGGCTGCGCACCGCCTGCCTGGAGGCGTGGGACGGCTGACGCGGGCGCACCAGGGGCGGTGCGGAGCCGGGCGAGCAGTCGGTGAGCCGGGGCACACCCTGGGTGACCCACAGGTAACACCCCTTGACCTGGATACCTTCGCGCTCCACCATCACGGCATGGCGCTTCGGGTCACGTTCGTCGCGGCCGCACGCAGCTCACCGCTGCTCGCGGAGCGGTTCGACGACGAGCGGCCGCTCGACCAGGCCGGATGGGACGAGGTGCTGCGCGCCGCGGCCGGCCTCCGGGCGCTCGCGGCGGCCGAATTGCGCTACTGCTCGCCCACGCCCCGCAGCCGCGCCACCGGTGACGCCCTCGGCTGTGCGCCGCTGATCCAACTGGCCCTTCGGGACTGCGACATGGGCAGGTGGCGCGGTCTGACGCTCGGAGAGGCCATGGCCCGCGAACCGGCGGCCGTGGACGCCTGGCTCGCCGATCCGCGGTCGGCGCCGCACGGCGGGGAGCCGCTGCTGGCCTTCATCACCCGCGTGGGCGGCTGGCTCGACACCCGTCCCGGCGACGACGGCGACCGCATCGTCGCCGTGGCCGAACCCTCCGTGATCCGGGCCGCGTTGGTCTACGCGCTGAAGGCACCGCCCGCAACGTACTGGAACCTGGACGTCCGCCCGCTGTCGGCGACCACCGTGACGGGCCGCGCCGGCCGCTGGAGCCTCCGCTTCGAGGGCATGCCGGAACAGGGCGCTACGCACCCGGCGTTTCGCGAAGGTAATCCGTTGTGAGGAGCAGGTCCTTGGCCGGTCCGCCCACCCGCCACACCGTCCGCCAACGGTCCGGGCCCCGCACGGTGAACTCGCCGCGGTAGAGGTCGGCGGCGCACGGATGGTCGGCCACATGGTGCCCCGAGGTCAGATCCAGGCCATGGAAGGGGCGGCCGTCCGCGAAGCGCACGTCCGCGTGGCCCGGCCCGCCCCCGGGTTCGTAGCGCAGCGTCCGCTCGGCGGGCCGGGTCACGCCCTGCCAGGTGAAGGCGCCCGACTCCCGGCCGACCAGCCCGCCGCCGTCGAGCGGGTCGAAGGACGTGACTCCCTCGAACCGGCCGTCCAGGCCGCTCGCCAGATCCCGTACCGTCCGCTCGGTGCGCCACCGCCCCGCGAGATACGCCAGTACGTCGGGCACCGGCCACGACTCGCCCATTTCCCTCGCCTTCCCGCTCCGGCCTGCTCCGGCCCGTGCACGCGCCCGTCGACGCGCCTGAACCCCTCCCCCATCCTGCCGTTCGAACTGCTGACCGGCGTCCGATGTCCCGAAGGGTGCGTCGCAGAGTGTCTGCGCTCACCGTCGACCCGTCCACGCGGGGCCCGCGAACCCGGCAGGATGGGGCGCATGATCGTATGGCTCAACGGCACCCACGGTGCGGGCAAGACCACGACCGCCTCACTCGTGCAGCGGCTGCTCCCGGACTCCCGGGTGTTCGACGCCGAGAAGGTCGGCGAGACGCTCATGGACATCACACCGGCGCTGCCCGACACGGACAACTTCCAGCACTGGGCTCCGTGGCGGCCGCTCGTCGTCGAGACCGCCCGCCGGGTGCTCGACTACACCGGCGGCACGCTGGTCATGCCGATGACCGTCCTGGTCGAGGCGTACTGGCGCGAGATCGCCACCGGTCTCGCCGGGCACGGGATCCCCGTGCGCCACTTCGTCCTGCACGCCGACCGGGACACCCTTCGCGCGCGCATCGCGGGGGACACCGTGGTGGGTCCGGACTCCGCCTTCCGGCTCCGGTACCTGGAGCCCTACGCCGAGGCGGCCCGCACCTGGCTGCACGCCGATGCCGAGGTCGTCGACACCACGCACCTCACGCCCGACCGGGCCGCGCTGCTGATCGCGGAGGCCGTCAAGGGCTGAGGTTTCGACGGCCCCGCCGTGGGCCAGTATCCACTGGATTGCATAAACGTGCAGCGAAACGTATAGTCATGCCATCCAGGAGGAGGGCTTTCCATGGCGGTACGTGCGGCGGTGGCCGGAGCGAGTGGGTATGCGGGCGGTGAGCTGCTGCGTCTGCTCCTGACCCACCCCGAGGTCGAGATCGGCGCCCTGACCGGCAACTCCAACGCGGGGCAGCGGCTCGGCGCGCTGCAACCGCACCTGCTGCCGCTGGCCGACCGGGTGCTGGAGGCGACGACGCCGGAGGCGCTCGGCGGTCACGACGTCGTGTTCCTCGCGCTGCCCCACGGGCAGTCCGCCGCCGTCGCCGAGCAGCTCGGGCCGGACGTCCTCGTCGTCGACATGGGCGCCGACTTCCGGCTCAAGGACGCCGCCGACTGGGAGGCGTTCTACGGCTCGCCGCACGCCGGTACCTGGCCCTACGGTCTTCCCGAACTTCCGGGTGCCCGCGCCGCGCTGGAGGGGTCCAAGCGCATCGCGGTGCCCGGTTGCTACCCGACCGCCGTGACCCTGGCCCTCTTCCCGGCCTACGCGGCGTCGCTCGCCGAGCCCGAGGCCGTGATCGTCGCCGCCTCCGGCACCTCGGGCGCCGGCAAGGCCGCCAAGCCGCACCTGCTGGGCAGCGAGGTCATGGGCTCCATGTCGCCCTACGGCGTCGGCGGCGGCCACCGGCACACCCCCGAGATGATCCAGAACCTCGGCGCGGTCGCCGGCGAGCCCGTCACCGTCTCCTTCACACCGACCCTCGCGCCGATGCCCCGCGGCATCCTTGCCACCTGCACCGCGAAGGCGAGGCCCGGGGTCACCGCCGAGTCGGTCCGGGCCGCCTACGAGAAGGCCTTCGCCGACGAGCCCTTCGTGCACCTGCTGCCCGAGGGACAGTGGCCCGCTACCGCCTCCGTATACGGCTCCAACGCCGTCCAGGTGCAGGTCGCCCACGACGCCGCCGCGGGCCGGATCATCGCGATCGGCGCCATCGACAACCTGGCCAAGGGCACCGCGGGCGGTGCCGTACAGAGCATGAACCTCGCCCTCGGTCTCGACGAGACCACCGGACTGACGACGATCGGAGTTGCGCCGTGAGTGTGACGGCAGCAAAGGGATTCACGGCGGCCGGCATCGCCGCCGGGATCAAGGAGAGCGGCAACCCCGACCTGGCCCTCGTGGTCAACACCGGCCCCCGACGCTCCGCCGCGGGCGTCTTCACCGCCAACCGCGTCAAGGCCGCGCCGGTCCTGTGGTCGGAGCAGGTCCTCAAGAGCGGTGAGCTGACCGCCGTGGTCCTCAACTCCGGCGGCGCCAACGCCTGCACCGGGCCCAAGGGCTTCCAGGACACGCACGCCACGGCCGAGAAGGCCGCCGGCGTCCTCGGGACGGGAGCGGGCGAGGTCGCCGTCTGCTCCACCGGGCTCATCGGCGTACTGCTGCCCATGGACAAGCTGCTCCCGGGCGTGGAGACGGCCGCCGGGCAGCTCTCGGAGCACGGCGGTGAGAAGGCCGCCATCGCCATCAAGACCACCGACACCGTGCACAAGACCTCCGTGGCCACGGGGGACGGCTGGACCGTCGGCGGCATGGCCAAGGGCGCGGGCATGCTCGCCCCCGGCCTCGCCACCATGCTCGTCGTGATCACCACCGACGCCGACCTGGAGACCGAGGTCCTGGACCGCGCCCTGCGCGACGCCACCCGGGTCACCTTCGACCGGGTCGACTCCGACGGCTGCATGTCCACCAACGACACCGTGCTGCTGCTCGCCTCGGGTGCCTCCGGCGTCACCCCGGAGTACCAGGCCTTCGCCGAGGCCGTACGGGCCGTCTGCGACGATCTCGGACAGCAGCTCGTCCGGGACGCCGAGGGCGCCAGCAAGGACATCAGGGTCGAGGTCGTGAACGCCGCGACCGAGGACGACGCCGTCCAGGTGGGCCGCACCATCGCCCGCAACAACCTGCTCAAGTGCGCCATCCACGGCGAGGACCCCAACTGGGGCCGCGTGCTCTCCGCCATCGGCACCACCGACGCGGCCTTCGAGCCCGACCGGCTGAACGTCGCCATCAACGGCGTCTGGGTCTGCAAGAACGGCGGCGTGGGCGAGGACCGCGAGCTGGTCGACATGCGCTACCGCGAGGTGCACATCGTCGCCGACCTCGCCGCGGGCGACGCCACCGCCACCATCTGGACCAACGACCTCACCGCGGACTACGTCCACGAGAACAGCGCGTACTCCTCATGAGCGACGGAAAGAGCAACGGACCCACGCGGAGGCACACCGCACTCCCCAAGGCCCAGATCCTCATCGAGGCGCTGCCCTGGCTGACCCGGCACCACGGCAAGACCGTCGTCATCAAGTTCGGCGGCAACGCCATGATCGACGAGGGTCTCAAGGCCGCCTTCGCCCAGGACGTCGTCTTCCTGCGCCACGCCGGCCTCAAGCCCGTCGTCGTGCACGGCGGCGGCCCGCAGATCAGCGCCGCCCTCGACAAGCACGGCATCGTCAGCGAGTTCAAGGCCGGCCTGCGCGTCACCACCGAGGACGCCATGGACGTCGTACGGATGGTGCTCGCCGGGCAGGTGCAGCGCGAGCTGGTCGGGCTGCTCAACCAGCACGGACCGCTCGCCGTCGGCCTCACCGGCGAGGACGCGCACACCCTCACCGCCACCAAGCACCAGCCCGAGATCGACGGCGAGCTCGTCGACATCGGCCGGGTCGGCGAGATCACCGAGATCGACACCGGCGCCATCGAGGCACTGCTCGCCGACGGCCGCATCCCGGTCGTCTCGTCGATCGCCCGTTCCCAGGACGACCACCATGTCTACAACGTCAATGCTGATACGGCGGCTGCGGCACTCGCTGCGGCGCTCGGCGCCGAGACTCTCATGGTCCTCACCGACGTCGAGGGCCTCTACGAGGACTGGCCGAACTCCGACGAGGTGATCAGCCGCCTCACCGCCACCCAGCTCGAGAAACTGCTGCCCGACCTGTCGTCCGGCATGGTGCCGAAGATGGAGGGCTGCCTGCACGCCGTACGGGGCGGCGTCACCACCGCCCGCGTCATCGACGGCCGGGTCCAGCACTCGATCCTGCTGGAGATCTTCACCGACGAGGGGATCGGCACGATGGTCGTGCCGGACGAACAGGGGGAGTCGTGAGCGACACAGTCGTGAGCAACACAGGGGGCGCCGCAGGAGCGGCGGGCAACGCGCAGCTGACCGAGCGGTGGCAGGGCACGCTCATGAACAACTACGGCACGCCGCGCCTGCCCCTGGTGCGCGGCGAGGGCTCCCGGCTGTGGGACGCCGACGGCAAGGAGTACCTCGACTTCGTCGGCGGCATCGCGGTCAACGCGCTCGGCCACGCCCACCCGGCGGTCGTGGACGCCGTGAGCCGGCAGATCGCCTCCCTCGGCCACGTCTCCAACCTCTTCATCGCCGAGCCGCCCGTCGCCCTCGCCGAACGGCTGCTCCAGCACTTCGGCCGCGACGGCAAGGTCTACTTCTGCAACTCCGGCGCCGAGGCCAACGAGGGCGCCTTCAAGATCGGCCGGCTGACCGGGCGGCCGCACATGGTCGCCACCCGGGGCGGCTTCCACGGCCGCACCATGGGCGCCCTGGCGCTGACCGGCCAGCCCGGAAAGCAGGAGCCGTTCCTGCCGCTGCCCGGCGACGTCACGCACGTGCCGTACGGCGACCCGCAGGCGCTGGCCGCGGCGGTCACCGAGGAGACGGCGCTGGTGATCATCGAGCCGGTCCAGGGCGAGAACGGCGTCGTCGTCCCGCCCCCCGGCTATCTCAAGGCCGCCCGCGCCATCACCGCTGCCACCGGCGCGCTGCTCGTCCTGGACGAGGTGCAGACCGGCGTCGGCCGGACCGGGCACTGGTTCGAGTACCAGGCCCACGAGGGCGTGCTGCCGGACGTCGTCACCCTCGCCAAGGGCCTCGGCGGCGGACTGCCCCTGGGCGCCACGGTCGCCTTCGGCCGCGCCGCCGACCTGCTCCAGCCCGGCCACCACGGCACCACCTTCGGCGGCAACCCGGTCGCCTGCGCGGCCGGACTCGCCGTCCTGGACACCATCGCGGACGAGGGACTGCTGGACCACGTCAAGCGCCAGAGCGAGAAGCTCCGGGGCGGGGCCGAGGGCCTGGGCCACCCCCTGGTCGCCCACGTCCGGGGCGCCGGACTGCTCCTGGGTATCGTGCTCACCGAGCCGCTCGCCGCCCAGGCGCAGCAGGCGGCTCAGGACGCCGGAATCCTGGTGAACGCGCCCGCGCCCGATGTCGTACGGCTGATGCCCGCGCTGAACCTCGGCGACGACGTGGTGGAGGCGTTCCTCGGGGCGCTGCCCGGCATCCTTGACCAGGCCGCCGAGACGGCCCACGGGGACGGACGATCCGGAGAATGAGACGACGATGAGCCACGCGCAGGAGCACGAGCAGACGGCCGGGCCCGCCCTGCCGCAGACCCGCACCGCACGCCACCGCCGGATCGTGGACATCCTCAACCGGCAGGCGGTCCGCTCGCAGAGCCAGCTGGCGAAGCTGCTCGCCGACGACGGACTCACCGTCACCCAGGCGACGCTCTCCCGGGACCTGGACGAGCTGAACGCGGTCAAGATCCGCAACACCGACGGCGACCTCATCTACGCGGTGCCCAGCGAGGGCGGCTTCCGTACGCCCCGGGCACCGCTCGGGGAGTCGGCCAAGGAGGAGCGGATGCGGCGGCTCTCCGCGGAGTTGCTGATCTCCGCGGAGGCGTCGGCGAACCTCGTGGTCCTGCGTACCCCTCCGGGGGCGGCGCAGTTCCTCGCCTCGGCGATCGACCAGGCGGAACTCCACGACATCCTGGGGACGATCGCGGGCGACGACACGCTGATGCTGATCAGCCGGGAGCCTGCGGGAGGGCAGGCCCTGGCGGACCACTTGCTGCGGTTGGCCCAGAACGGGGGCTGAAGGGGGCGGTGCGGTGGTCCGCCGACCGCGGGCGCGTCGTGGCCGGTCGCGCAGTTCCCCGCGCCCCTGATCCCCCCAGCGCCGCTGCGGGCAGTCGTGCCTCCCCCAGTGCCTGAACGGCCTGGGAGGTACCCCCAGGCGGCACGGGTGGGCGCAGCGGCACCCCGCGAACGCGGGCGAGTGCAACGCCGGTACCTCAGCCCAAGCGGGCCGCCAGCCCTCCCGTGCACCGCACCTCGTCCCCCGCCGTGATCAGCAGCCCCTCGACGTCGGGCAGCGACTCGAGCCACCGCAGCCCCTCCCGCGCCCCCATCGCGAACGCCGCCGTCGCCCAGCAGTCCGCCCACGTGAGCCGGGGCGCCACCACCGTCACGGACAGCAGGTCGGTCACCGCCGAGCGCCCGGTGCGCGGATCGACGACATGCGCACCCCGCTCGGCGGAGCCGGACGTCGCCACGGCCAACTCCGCCACCCCCGCCGCCGAGACGACCGCCGCGAGCCCGCCCGGCCGCAGCGGGTCGGACACGCCGACCCGCCAGGGCCGTCCCGCCCCCGGCGTCCCGAGCAGCTGCACGTCCCCACCACCGTTGACGCTGACACCACTCGCACCGGCCGCGGCCGCGATTCCCCGCGCGGCGCGCTCCACGGCCCAGCCCTTGACGATCCCCGTCGGATCCAGCCGGCCCCGGTACCGCGTGCTGAACCAGCCGTCGCTCACCCGCTCCGCCTCGGCCGCCAGCTCCAGCACCTCGGCTACCTCCGGCGCGCACGCGCCGACGGTCAGCTCCCCGCGCGCCAGGCGGGAGATCTCGCTGCCGTCCCGGTAGGTGCTGAACACCTCGTCGTCCCGGTGCAGCCCGGCGACCGCCTCGTCCAGCGCCGCCCGTACGGCCGCCGGTTCCCCGCCGCGGACGTCGAAGGAGAAGACGGTCCCCATCGCCTCCTCCACATGACGTACCGCGGCGGGAGCCTGTGCGGACCCGGCCCCGGTGTCAGCCACCGGCCCGGTCCAGCGCCGACTGGAGGGACTGCCGGTAGCCGGCGCTGGTGTAGGTGGCGCCGGACACGGCGTCGATGTCGGCGGTGCCCGCGGTCACGGCGGCCCGGTTGAGCTTGGGCACCGCGTCCGCGGTGACCTGGTCGCTGCGACCGCCCTTGGGCGCCTGCAGGGCCTCGACGTCCGTGATCCTCCCGCCGCTGACGGTGACCCGGACCTGCACGGCGCCGTACTGGGTCTGCGCGGCCTCACCGGTGAGCACCTGCGTGCCCTGCCCGGCGCCGCCGGTGTCCTGCCCGCCCGCCTCCGAGCCCGGCCCTTCCTCCGCCCCGCCGGACTCCTGCCCGGCGGATCCGGCCGCCGCGGCCGCCTTGTCGAGGGCCGACTGGAGGGACTTCCGGTAGCCGGCGCTGGTGTAGGTGGCGCCGGACACGGCGTCGATGTCGGCGGTGCCCGCGGTCACGGCGGCCCGGTTGAGCTTGGGCACCGCGTCGGCGGTGACCCGGTCGCTCTGCCCGCCCTTCGGCGCCTGCACGGCCTCGGCCTTGGTGATCTTCCCGCCGCTCACCGTGAGCCTGACCTGCACGGGCCCGTACTGGGTACGGGCCGCGTCACCCGTGACCGTGCCGGCTCCGGCGCCCCGGCCGCCCTGCGGCGACTGCGCGGCCACCGGCGGGGCCGCGCCGCCCGCCGCCGAGGCGGAGCCCGGATCGGACGCCGGTTTCAGCGACAGCAGCAGCACGATCCCGGACACGGTGGCGGCCCCGGCGAGCACGGTGCGCCGAACGGGGTGGCTTTTCCTCATCTGTCCTGGACTCCCGATGTCCGTCGCTCACATCTCGAACGACTCGTGGTGGATACGGCGAGCGGGGACCCCCGCGCCGCGCAGTGCCTCGTACACCGACTGGGCGAAGCCGGGCGGTCCGCACAGGAAGACGTCGTGGCGCTCGACGTCCGGGATCTTGCGGGCCAGCGTCTCCGCGGAGATGTCCGGGCGTTCCCCGTCCGGGCTGTTCACCGCGTACATCAGCCGGGCCCCCCGCTCGTCGGCGATGCCGGCCAGCTCGTCCCAGAGCGCCAGGTCCTGGGTGCTGTTGGCCCGGTAGAGCAGCGTGATGTCGCCGGACGCGCCGGGCAGCGTCTCGAACAGCGCCCGCATCGGCGTGATCCCCACCCCGCCCGCCACCAGCAGCACCTTGCCACGGCTGCGGCGCTGGGCGGTCAGGGCGCCGTACGGCCCCTCTGCCCACACCCGGGTGCCCGGTGTCAGCTCGCGCAGCCGGGCGCTGTGGTCGCCGATCGCCTTCACGGTGATCCGCAGCATGTCCGGGCGCGGCGCCGCCGACAGCGAGTACGGGTGGGAGCTGAACCGCATCCCCGGGGCGAGGAACCGCCAGCGGAAGAACTGCCCGGCCTCCGCGCCCATCCGGTGCAGCCGGCGCCCGCCGATCAGCACCGACACGATGCCGGGCGTCTCCTCGATCACCGCTTCCACCCGCATCCGGTGCCGCAGGTTGAGGCGAAGGGGGGTCAGTACGCGGTACCAGAGCACCAGAGCGGTCACCGAGCCGTACAGGGCGTACCAGACGCTCTTGGCGAGCGGCTCGACGGCGAACTCGTTGCCGGCGGTCAGTTGGTGCCAGAAGGTCAGGAACACCACCGCGTAGGTGAGCAGGTGCACGTGGTACCAGGCGTCGTACGGGATCCGTCGGCGGACGGGGCCGATGGACAGGAGCCCGATGACGACCAGCAGGCCGGTGCCGACGGCCGCCTTGCCCATGTCCGGCAGCTGGTTCACGGAGTCGACCGTCTGGGCGACGATG
The DNA here is from genome assembly GCF_044754585.1 of Streptomyces sp. NPDC093065. Taxonomy (NCBI): domain Bacteria; kingdom Bacillati; phylum Actinomycetota; class Actinomycetes; order Kitasatosporales; family Streptomycetaceae; genus Streptomyces; species Streptomyces sp. NPDC093065. The sequence continues at coordinate 41,958 of NZ_JBIVPJ010000011.1, forward strand.
TCGCCGAGGCTCCGGCCGGCCTGCGCCGCGTAACCCCACATGATCAGGAAGACGTGGGCGAGGACCAGGCAGAGGGTGTAGCGGCCGGTCATGGCGTGCCAGCGGGCGACCCGGTCGGACCCGACGCGCCGTTCCAGCGCCGGTACCCGGGCCATCTGCAGCACCACCAGCGCCATCAGGTATCCGGCGAGCAGACCCGTGATCCGGCCCGCGCCGAGGATCTTGCCGGTGTCGTCGGAGATGGCGGGCGTGTTGCGCCACCACAGCCACAACACGCCCGCCGCGCCCGCCCACACGGCGAGCAGCAGGGGGACGGCGGGGGAGCGGCGCGGACGGATGCGCCGCATGGTCTGACGGCGGGCGGCACGGCCGCCGGCGAGCGTGGTGGTCACGGTTCCTCCGTGGGGACTTGACCCTTGGCCCACAGATACGCGCCACGTCGGGCGAGCGTTCAGCCCCGCCGGCAATGCCGCCGGGTCAGTACCGGGTGATCGCCGTCGGTCCGCCGGCGGTGCCGATCGCGATGTGCGGCCGTTCTCCCGGCTCGGCCCAGCGCAGGATCCGCCGCATCGCCTCCTTCGGCACCGACACGCATCCGGCCGTCGCCCCGCGCCCGTCGACGTGCAGGAAGATGCCCGCGCCGCGGCCGCGCACCGGACGGTCGTAGTTGAAGCCGACGACCAGGGCGTGGGCGTACTGCGCCGGGTAGGTGATCAGGTGCTCGGCCTCGGCGGCCCGGCAGTCGGCGGGGCGCGGCTCGCTCCAGCGGTTGTAGGAGCGGGAGGCGTTGTCCTGGCACCACCAGGAGTCCTGGCGGACCGTGCGGTACCGGTACGCGGTCCCGCGCGGTGCCGCCTCGATGCCGAAGGCGTACGGCAGGTCGTACAGGCCCGTCGGCGTGGTGTTCGTGCCCTGGATGCGGGTCGCCCCGTCGGTGAGCCCGCCGGATCCGAAGCGGGCGGGCGCGGAACCGGCCGCCACCCAGCGACCTTCGCTTCCGCCCGTGCGGTCCCACCAGGTGACGGTGCCCGTGGTCGAGCCGGTGTCCGGGGCGACGGCGGTGATCAGCTGGCTGCCGCCGCCGGTTTTCGCCATACGGTCCGGCAGCGGCCGGGGAGCGGCCCCGCCGTCGGGGGCGGCGCCGAGCGTGAGGAGGGAGGCGGAGAGAAGGGCGGCGACGAGGAGACCGGGGCGCATGGGTCAGACGGTAGAAGGAGGCAGCGGCAACGGCAGCCCGGGGAGTCCGTCGATGCTGGAGGCGATGTGCTCCTTCTTGGTGAAGTACGCGCTCAGCGAGGCGTCGTCCTCACGGGCGAACCGCTTGCCGTGCAGGTCCCGGTCGCTCTCGTAGGACATGAAGGGGACGGCGTAGCCGCAGGTGTCGCGGACGAGTTCCGCGTGCACGACGATGACCGCGCGCAGCCCGTGCGCGCCGGTGTCGATGTCCGGGAAGTGGGTCAGCAGCTCCGGGAAGCGGGGGTCGTCGCGGAAGACCGGCTCGCCGCGGCCGTGCACCCGCACGATGTTCGGCGGGCCCTGGAAGGCGCACCACATCAGGGTGATCCGCCCGTTCTCCCGCAGGTGGGCGATGGTCTCCGCGTTGGAACCCGCGAAGTCGAGATAGGCCACGGTCAGTTCGTCGAGGACCGCGAAGCAGCCCGTGAGGCCCTTGGGGGACAGGTTGACCGTGCCGTCGCCGGACAGCGGAGCGGTGGCGGTGAAGAACAGGGGCTGCGCCTCGATGAAGGTGCGGAGCCTGCCGTCTATGCGCTCATAAGTCTTTCCCATGTCTAACGATTATGCGTGCCGGCCGTCTCCCTGTCCGGACAATTTCCGGCGGTCCCGCCATCCGGACGACGCCGTTTCCGGACGGAGCCCGGTGCGGGCGGGGTCCGAGCCGTGGCCGTCCCGGCCGGCGGTTGCGGGGCGGCCACGGCGCCTGCACCCGGCCGGGGGAATACGCAAGGGTGGGGGCCCGCGTTCAGCCGCCGCCCGGCGCGAGTCGGATTGACGAAACATGCAAGACTCTGCATACTCATGCATGACAGTGATCGTACGGTGAGGAGCGACCCAAGTGAGCAGCAACAGCGGTGACGTCCGGCTCTGGGGCGGCCGTTTCGCCGACGGTCCCGCCGAGGCCCTGGCGAAGCTGTCCGCGTCCGTCCACTTCGACTGGCGGCTCGCGCCCTACGACATCGCCGGTTCGCGTGCCCACGCGCGCGTGCTGCACAAGGCGGGGCTGCTCACCGAGGACGAGCTGACCCGGATGATCGCCGGGCTGGACCGGCTGGAGGCGGACGTCGCCGACGGCTCCTTCACCGGCACCGTCGCCGACGAGGACGTCCACACGGCCCTGGAGCGGGGGCTGCTGGAACGCCTCGGTCCCGACCTCGGCGGCAAGCTGCGGGCCGGGCGGTCCCGCAACGACCAGGTGGCGACCCTCTTCCGGATGTACCTGCGCGACCACGCCCGGACCGTCGGCTCCCTGATCGCCGACCTCCAGGACGCACTGGTGGGCCTCGCCGAGGCCCACCCGGACGTGGCGATGCCCGGCCGCACCCACCTCCAGCACGCCCAGCCGGTGCTCTTCGCCCACCACGTCCTCGCCCACGCCCAGGCGCTGGGCCGGGACGCGGAGCGGCTGCGCCAGTGGGACGAGCGCACGGCCGTCTCCCCGTACGGCTCGGGCGCCCTCGCGGGCAGCAGCCTCGGCCTCGACCCCGAGGCCGTCGCCCGCGACCTCGGCTTCGAGCACGGCAGCGCGGGCAACTCCATCGACGGGACGGCCTCGCGCGACTTCGTCGCCGAGTTCGCCTTCATCACCGCGATGATCGGCGTCAACCTCTCCCGGATCGCCGAGGAGATCATCATCTGGAACACGAAGGAGTTCTCCTTCGTCACCCTCCACGACGCCTTCTCCACCGGCTCCTCGATCATGCCGCAGAAGAAGAACCCGGACATCGCCGAGCTGGCCCGCGGCAAGTCCGGCCGCCTCATCGGCAACCTGACCGGCCTGATGGCGACCCTCAAGGCCCTTCCGCTCGCGTACAACCGCGACCTCCAGGAGGACAAGGAGCCGGTCTTCGACTCCATCGACCAGCTGGAGGTCCTGCTGCCCGCCTTCACCGGCATGACGGCCACGCTCACCGTGCACCGGGAGCGGATGGAGGAGCTGGCCCCGGCCGGGTTCTCGCTCGCCACCGACATCGCCGAATGGCTGGTCAAGCAGGGCGTGCCGTTCCGTGTCGCGCACGAGGTGGCCGGCGAGTGCGTGAAGGTCGCCGAGGCCGACGGCAAGGAGCTGGACGAGCTGACCGACGAGCAGTTCGCCAAGATCTCCGAGCACCTCACCCCCGAGGTGCGCACCGTCCTCAACGTCCCCGGCGCCCTCGCCTCCCGCAGCGGCCGCGGCGGTACGGCGCCCAGCGCGGTCGCCGTCCAGCTCGCCGAGGTGAAGGCGGACGTGGCGGCTCAGCACGCCTGGGCGGACGCCAAGAAGTAGCGGCGGGAAGCAGCAGCCGGTGTGCCCGAGGGGCATCGCGGTTACGTTGGTCAACAGCTCAGCAGCTTCAGCAGTCGACCGAACGGAGCCCGCGATGCCCTTCGCCCGCCTGGCCGCGGCGACCACCCCCACCTGTCACATCGGGCTGGGTCTCGCCGCCGTCGGCCGTCCCGGCTACATCAACCTCGGCCGCGACCGGGACCTGCCGGCCGACCGCACCGTCGAGGCGCTGCGCGAACGCACCCACGACCTCCTGGACGCCGCCTACGCGCAGGGCGTGCGCTACTTCGACGTGGCCCGCTCCTACGGCCGTTCGGAGGAGTTCCTGGCCGGCTGGCTCCGGGACCGTCCGGACGTCGACGACGTGGTCGTCGGCAGCAAGTGGGGATACACCTACACCGCCGACTGGTCGGCCGACGCCGAGAAGCACGAGGTCAAGGACCACGGCGTCGCCACCTACGACCGTCAGCGCGCCGAGACCGACGCCCTGCTGGGCGACCGGCTCGACCTGTACCAGATCCACTCGCTCACCCCGGACAGTCCGGCCCTCACCGACAAGGAGCTGCACGCCCGGCTGGCCGAGGCCGCCGCACAGGGCAGCACCATCGGCTTCTCCACCAGCGGCCCCGCCCAGGCCGAGGCGATCCGCGCCGCGCTCGCGGTGACCGTCGACGGCGAGCCCCTCTTCCGCACCGTCCAGTCGACGTACAACGCGCTGGAGACCTCCGCCGGACCCGCGCTCACCGAGGCGCACGAGGCGGGCCTCACCGTGATCGTCAAGGAGGGCATGGCCAACGGCCGCCTCGCGGACCGTCACGCGCCCGCCGTCCTCCGTGCCGTCGCGGAGGAGACGGCACTGGGCTGCGACGCGGTGGCCCTCGCGCTGGTCCTTCGCCAGCCCTGGGCCGGTGTCGTGCTGTCCGGCGCCGCGACCGTGAACCAGCTCGGCTCCAACCTGCACGCCGCCGTCGTCGACCTCGACGGCGACCAGGTGGCACGCCTGGGCACCCTCGTGGAGACCCCGGAGGCCTACTGGGAGCAGCGCGGGCAGCTGCCCTGGCACTGAGCGCCCGCAAGCCGTGACTGACCCCGAGAGGTGAGTCACACATGCACATAGTGAGACGAGAATGTCTCATGTGCGTTATCGTTGTCTCATGGCCGTCGATCGTGAACAGGTACTGCGCAGCGCCGCGGCCCTGCTGACCCGGAAGTCCACCGCGACCATGGACGAGGTCGCCAAGGCCGCCGGGATCAGCCGTGCCACACTGCACCGGCAGTTCGCCGGGCGTGACGCCCTCGTCCGCGCGCTGGAGTCGCTGGGCATCGCCGAGTGCGAGGCCGCCCTCGATGCGGCCCGCACCGAGGAGGGGCCGGCGGCCGACGCGGTGCGCCGGCTGGTCCGCGCGATCGAACCCTCCGCCGCCCTGCTCGCCTTCCTCTACACGGAGAACCAGCTCTTCGAGGGCGAGGAGCAGAACGAGGGCTGGGCCCGCATCGACGCCGGGCTCACCGAACTGTTCCGCAGAGGCCAGGAGAGCGGCGAGTTCCGCATCGACCTCACGCCCGTCTGGCTCACCGAGGCGCTGTACGGCCTGCTGGCCTCCGGCGCCTGGGCTGTGACCGAGGGCCGCGTGGCCCGCAACGACTTCACCCACATGATCGTCGAGCTGCTGCTCGGCGGCGCGCTCCGGAGAGAACAACCATGAACCGCACCCTGCAGCCGACCCACCCGGCCGAGGCGGTGAAGCGCCCCGGCCGCTGGCTGGCGCTGTCCGTCCTGGTGCTGGCCGTGCTGCTGGTGGCCGTCGACGCGACCGTCCTCGGTCTCGCGACCCCCTACATCAGCGAGGACCTCGCCCCCTCCGGCACCCAGCTGCTCTGGATCGGCGACGTCTACTCCTTCGTCATCGCCGGTCTGCTCGTCTCCATGGGCAGCCTCGGCGACCGCATCGGCCGCAAGCGGATCCTGCTCGTCGGTGCCACGGCGTTCGGCGCGATCTCCGTCCTCAACGCCTACGCGCACACACCCGAGGTGATGATTCTCGCCCGGGCCCTGCTCGGCGTCGCGGGCGCCACCCTGATGCCCGCCACCCTCGCCCTGATCCGCAACCTCTTCCACGACCCCCGCGAACGCAGCCTCGCCGTCGGCATCTGGGGCGCCACCGCCTCCGCGGGCACGGCGGTCGGTCCGATCGTGGGCGGGTTCCTGCTGGAGCACTTCTGGTGGGGCTCCGTCTTCCTGATCAACCTGCCCGTGATGGCCGTCCTGGTCGTCGTCGGAGTGAAGCTGCTGCCCGAGTCCCGCAACCCGAACCCGGGCCCCTGGGACCTGCTCAGCGTCACCCTCTCCCTGGTCGGCATGGTCGGCGTCGTCTACGCCGTCAAGGAGGCCGCCGCCCACGGATTCGCGTGGGCCACGCTCGCCGCGGGCCTGCTGGGCGCCGCCGCGCTGTACGGCTTCGTCCGCCGCCAGCTGACCATGCCGGTCCCGCTGCTCGACATGCGGCTGTTCCGCAACCGCGGGTTCAGCGGCGCGGTCCTGGCCGACCTGCTGACCATCCTGGGCCTGTCCGGGCTGGTGTTCTTCCTCTCCCAGTACCTGCAACTCGTGCAGGGCAGGCGGCCCTTCGAGGCGGGGCTGGCCGAACTGCCCGCCGCCGTCGGCGCGGTGGTGGCCGGCCTGATCGCCGGCCGCGCGGCCCGGCGCTTCTCGGTCCGTGTCGTGGTCTCCGGCGGGCTCGCCGCCGTCGGCATCGCGCTCGCCGCGCTGACCGTCGTCGGGCAGCACACCGGCTACCCGCTGCTCGGCACGGCCCTGCTGGTCGTCGGCCTCGGCGCGGGCTTCGCGTTCACCGTCACCGCCGACGTGATCCTCTCCAGCGTGCCCGGGGAACAGGCGGGCGCCGCCTCCGCGGTTTCCGAGACGGCGTACGAACTCGGTGCCGCCCTCGGCATCGCGGTGCTCGGCTCCATCGTGACCGGCGTCTACCGCGACTTCACCGGCCCCGCGGGCACCCCGGCCGCCGCCCACGAGTCACTGGGCGGCGCGGTGGAGGCGGCGGGCCGGCTTCCGGCCGACACCGCCCGGACGCTGCTGGACTCCGCCCGTCAGGCCTTCGTCGACGGACTGGCCCTCGCGGCCGGGGTCGGCGCCGCCGTGCTGCTGGCCGCCGCCGCGGCAGCCTGGTTCCTGCTGCGGGGCCAGCGCCTGGAGGACGGAGCGGAGCACGTGTAGCGGCAGCGCGCGAGAACGCGATACGGCGGACCGCCCACCGGGCGGTCCGCCGTATCGCGTAGACGGGTTCGCGGAACTACGCCGCCTTCGCCTTGCTCGCGTACATGTCCACGTACTCCTGGCCGGACAGTCGCATGACCTCGGTCATCACGGAGTCGGTCACCGCCCGCAGGACGTAGCGGTCGCGGTCCATGCCCTCGTAGCGGGAGAACTCCATCGCCTCGCCGAAGCGGACCGTGACCTTGCCCGGCCGCGGCAGGCCCGCGCCGCCCGGCTGGAGCTTGTCGGTGCCGATGACGGCGAAGGGGACGACGGGGGCGCCCGTCATCAGGGTGAGCCGGGCGATGCCGGTGCGGCCGCGGTAGAGGCGGCCGTCGGGGGAGCGGGTGCCCTCCGGGTAGATGCCGAAGACGTTGCCCTCCTCCAGGATGCGGCGGCCGGTCATCAGCGCCGCCACCCCGCCCCGGCCGCCGTCCCGGTCGACCGGGACCATGCCGACCCCGGTGAAGAACCAGGCCATCAGCCGCCCCTTGAGGCCCTTGCCCGTGACGTACTCGTCCTTGCCGATGAAGAAGACCTGCCGGTCGCAGGCCAGCGGCATGATCACCGAGTCGATGAAGGTGAGGTGGTTGCCGGCCAGGATCACCGGACCCTCGCCCGGAATGTTCTCCACGCCCTCCACCCGTGTACGGCACATCAGGCGCATGATCGGACCGAGCACTGCCTTGATGAACACGAAGCGGGACAACGGGTCCTCCGGTGTCGGGGATGCGGTATGAGTCTGTGCAGGTGAGGACATTACTCGCGGTCCGGGGTGTCACGCACCTCGGGTCGGCCGGGTCCTACGCGCCGTTGACGCGCGTTCACCTGCGGAGCCGGGGCACCGCGCGACGGCCGCGCGGCCACGCGGATGTGAGGCAGGTCGCGCCCGCGACGACCGGAGCAGCGGTTCCATGGTGCGGGCACGGCCCGGATCGAAGCACATCCGACACGCCGACCGCGTGAGGCGCGCCGCCGGGCGGCACCACCGGACCTCTCCCCTCTCGCCTACCCCGCCACGCCGCCGTCAAGCCGGCCGTCCGCCCCCGGCCGCGTCCCGCACCCCCTCGATGCGACATCCCCGCGCACCCGCGTGTTCCGGTCGCGGTCTCCCGCTCGTCATGTACGCGCCCCTACGATCGGCCCGCACGGGACGGTCGACGGCAGGAGGGTCCATGGGAACGCAGGAGTCGGACGAGCGGGCGGGCGGCGGCACCGGACGGCGGGCGCTGCTCGGGGCGGCGGTGCTCGGCGCGGGCGGGGCCGTACTGGGCCTGCCCGGCACGGCGGGAGCCGCCGGCGCCCGGCACGGCGGCGGACACGACGGGGTGAAGAGCCTGCCGGTCCCCACCGTCATCGGCCACCGCGGCGCCAGCGGCTACCGCCCCGAGCACACCTTCGGCTCCTACGAACTGGCCCTGGACCTCGGCGCCGACATCGTGGAGGCCGGTGACCTCGTCCCCACGAAGGACGGCCACCTCGTCTGCCGGCACGAGCCCGAGATCGGCGGCACCACGGACGTCGCCGACCACCCCGAGTTCGCCGGCCGCAAGCGCACCAAGCTGCTCGACGGCGTCTCCACCACCGGCTGGTTCACCGAGGACTTCACGCTCGCCGAGCTCAAGACGCTCCGCGCCACCGAGCGCATCCCCGCCAACCGGCCGCACAACACCCTCTACGACGGCCGCTGGGAGATCCCCACCTTCGAGGAGGTGCTCCGCTGGCAGGACGAGCAGAGCCGCAAACGCGGCAAGCAGGTGTGGATCTACCCCGAGCTCAAGCACCCCACCTACTTCCGCAAGCTGGGGCTGGGCACGGAGGAGCGCGTGGCGCGGCTGCTGCGCAAGTACCGCAAGGACCGGAAGAACTCGCCCGTCATCATCCAGTCCTTCGAGCCCACCGGCATCCAGCGGATGAGCAGGCTGGTCGACAACCCCCTGGCCGTCCTGCTGTCCGACGCGAACAGCCGGCCCTGGGACTTCGTCGAGACCGGCGACCCGCGCACCACCGCCGACCTCGTCACGCCCAAGGGCCTCAAGGAGATCGCCTCCTACGCGCAGGGCATCGGCCCCACCCTGGACCTGATCGTCCCGAAGGACTCCGCCGGCCGTCTCACCGAGCCGACGACGCTCGTCCGCGACGCACACCGTGCCGGTCTGATCCTGCACCCCTACACCATGCGCAACGAAAACCCCTTCCTGCCCGCAGAGTTCCGCAAGGGCGACGACCCCGACGCCTACGGCGACGTCTTCGGCGCGTTCCGGACCTACTTCGCCACGGGCATCGACGGCGTCTTCACGGACAACCCGGACACGGGCCTGCTGGCCCGCGAGGACTTCGTCAACAGCTGAGCGAACAAACCCGGTTGGGGTGAAGCTCCGCCGCCCGGGCAACCCGCGGCCCGGGCGGCCGCGTCGACGTGCATATGACGCCCGACCTGGTCACCACCCTGCGCCCTCTCCTCACCGCCGAGGCCTCGGCCGAGGCATATGCATCCGGAGCCGAGCCCGGCGACCTGGAACAGGCGGTCTGGCTGCGCCTGCTGGAACGCCTGGAGGCCGAGGGCCCGCCGCCCGACCCGCACCGCTGGCTGCGCAGCGCCGTGCGCACCGAGGCCCGCCGCACCCGCCGCACGACCCGGAACGAGCGGCCCTACGGAACCGAACCCGACGGTGTCGCCGAGTACGCGTACGAGCCCGAGCGGCTCGCGCTCACCGCGGCCCGGCACCGCGCCCTGCGTGAGGCCGTGCGCCGGCTGCCGGGCCGCTGCCCCCGGCTGCTGGAGGCCCTGTTGTCGCCCAAGGACCTCACATACCGGGAAATCGCGGGGGAGTTGGGTATCTCACAGGGCAGCCTTGGCCCGGAACGCTCCCGATGTCTGGGATGTCTGCGGCGATTGCTGACGCCGGAGGTTGCGGCGGGCTGAGGACGGGGATAGGAGTGGGGGACCACAGGTGATCAGGTGAGCGGGAGGCGTGCGCACATGGGCATGAGCGTGACCATCTCGGCGGCGACCGAACAGGATGCCGAGCAGATCTTCCGGCTGCAGTACCTCTGCTTCCAGAGCGAGGCGGCGCTGTACGCCAACTACCGCATCGACCCGCTCGTCCAGACCCTGGACTCCGTGCGCGAGGAGGTCGCCACCGACTGCGTTTTCGTCGCGCGGCTCGGCGACGAGGTCGTCGGTTCGGTACGGGGGCGGCTCACCGAGGACGGGGCGGCGTCCATCGGCAAGCTCTGCGTCCACCCCCGCCTCCAGGGGCACGGCATCGGGGCCCGGCTGCTGCGGGCCGCCGAGTCCACCCTGGGCGGAGAGCGCGGCGCCAAGCGCTTCCGGCTGCACACCGGGCACCGCAGCGAGAGCAACCTGCGGCTGTACCGCCGGGTCGGCTACGAGACGGTGGGGACAGCCGAGGGCACGGACGGCGTGCCCATGCTCGTCCTGGAGAAGCCGGCCGAGACGTACGCGACCACGGCCTGAATCCCGAACGCCGGGCGCCGGACCGGGACCGCTACGCGGTGCGGGCCCGGCGCAGCCAGTACAGGGCCGACAGCGGCAGCAGCACCGGAATGAAGAGGTACCCCATCCCGTAGTCCGACCACACGGTCGCGTCGGGGAAGGCGGACGGCTCCACCAGCGTCCAGGTGCCGACCGTCAGGACGCCCACCAGCTCGGCGGCGCAGCACACCAGCGCCGCCCTGCGGGCCGTCTCGCCGCCGCGCACCAGGGTGTAGGTGATGAAGCCGTAGACCACGCCCGCGACCGCCGACAACGAGTAGGCGAGCGGTGCCCGGTCGAACTCGGTCGCGATCTGGTACACGGACCGCGACAGCGCGCCGACGACCATCACGCCGTACAGCCACACCAGCAGGATGCCGGGCCCGCTGATCAGCCGCCGCCCGGTCTGCTTCTCCTGCGTGGCCACCATGTCAGCCTCCCCAGATGTCATACAGCCGCACTTCCAGGACGGCGAGGACGACACCGCCGGCGGCGACCGTCACCGAGCCCCAGCGGGTGCGCTCGGCCAGCGACATGAACCCCGCCGCCGGTACGCAGGCGAAGGCGCCCAGCAGATACGCCACGAAGATCGTCGTGCCCTGCTCCGGTTCCGCGCCCCGCGCCAGCCGCACGACGCCGATCACCAGCTGGATCAGCGCCAGTGCCGAGACCACGGCCATGCCGATGAAGTGCCAGTCCTTCGTCGGCTGGTCACGGTAGGCGGCCCAGCCGCACCAGGCGGCGAGCAGCAGCGCGGCGACGCCGGTCACCAGCGTCAGGACGTCAAGCATGGCAGCGAGCCTATTACGGCCGAAAAGGACCGCGGCCCCCGGCCCCGCAGGGTCGGGAGCACCCTGGAGTCCGTGCGCCGCCGCCGGACGCGCCGGCCGTCCAGTACGGGATCACCGCTGAGCAGTTCGGGCGGGTGGAACCGCACGGGCAGCCGGCGGCCGGCCTGCTGCCCGCCGAAGCCGTGACACGCATCGAGCGCCTGGAGGTCGAGGACCCGCCGAACGGGGGCGTGCACCTGCCGTCCGGCGCCCTGGACTTCCTCGACGCGCTCTCCGCCGCCGACGTCGCCCGCGGCAAGTCCGACCCCGGCCCCTGCCTCCTCGGCGTCCGCGCCCTGGGTGCGACCCGGCCGAGCGCACCGCCTTCGAGGACACTCCCGCCGGGCTCCGGGCCGGCCGCGCCGCCGGCATGCGGACCGTGGCGTTGGCCACAACCCACCGGGCCCGTGAACCCGACGCCGGCCTGGTGGTCGACGACCTCTCGGCCTTGTCGGCACTGGTCACCGGGGCCGGAATCGGGATCCCCGTCCGAGGCCGGGCAGCGCGCCCGCGGCCGCCCGCCGTCCACGGCTGTCCAGTATCCGGACAGCGGGTCTCCGGACAGGGGCATACGTCTGCTTTACTGATCCGCATGAGCACCACGAGCGACCGCACCCCTGCGACCGAGGCGACCACGACGCCCGGTGCTCGTTGTATGTGCCGCCGAATGTGCGCCTTCTAGAGGGCCCCCGCACCACCTGAGCCTCGCGCCCCGAAGCGAGCGCCCGCTCATGTCCGCCCGCGCCCGGCGCGCACGCGGCCGAGCCACGCCCCGCGCACACGTTTCTCCCCGGCCCCACCGCCATGGCACACCGCCACCGCGAGAACCGTGCCGCGTTCCGAAGGACCCGAGAACCCGAAGAACAACGCCCCGTGCCCGGCGCACACCACCGCGCCGCGCACTCGACAGTGACGGAAACCCACGTGATCACCACATCGGGCCTCACCAAGGTCTATCGTTCACGCGGCCGTGAGGTCACCGCCCTGGACGGCGTCGACCTGCACGTCCGCGAGGGCGAGGTGTACGGCGTCATCGGACAGTCCGGCGCCGGCAAGTCCTCGCTCATCCGCTGCGTCAACCTCCTGGAGCGTCCCACCGCCGGCACGGTCACCGTCGCCGGCCAGGACCTCACCGCGCTGGCCGGCCGCGGCCCCCGCGCCGGCAGGGAACTGCGGCAGGCGCGCAGCCGTATCGGCATGGTCTTCCAGCACTTCAACCTGCTCTCCTCGCGGACCGTCCAGGACAACGTCGAACTGCCGCTGGAGATCCTCGGCAGGTCCGGGAAGGATCGTTCCCGCAAGGCGCTGGAGCTGCTCGACCTCGTCGGACTCGCCGACAAGGCCAAGGCCTACCCCGCTCAGCTCTCCGGCGGCCAGAAGCAGCGCGTCGGCATCGCCCGCGCCCTGGCCGGCGACCCCAAGGTCCTGCTCTCCGACGAGGCCACCAGCGCCCTCGACCCGGAGACCACCCGCTCCATCCTGCAGCTGCTGCGCGACCTCAACCGGCAGCTCGGGCTGACCGTCCTGCTCATCACCCACGAGATGGACGTCGTCAAGAGCATCTGCGACTCGGCCGCCCTCATGGACCGGGGCCGCATCGTCGAGTCCGGCACGGTCGGCGAACTCCTCGCCACTCCGGGCTCCGAACTGGCCGCCGCGCTCTTCCCGGTCGGCGGCGAGGCCTCCGGGGACGACCGCACCGTCCTCGACGTCACCTTCCACGGCGAGGCCGCCACCCAACCCGTCATCTCCCAGCTCTCGCGCACCTACAACATCGACATATCGATCCTCGGTGCCGCCATCGACACCGTCGGCGGCCTCCAGGTCGGCCGGATGCGCATCGAACTGCCCGGCCGCTACGAGGACAACGTCGTGCCCGTCGGCTTCCTGCGCGAACAGGGCCTGCAGATCGACGTGGTGAACGAGGTCCCGGACACGCCGGACGTGCCGGCCGGCTCGGCCGCGTCGGCTTCGCTGGTGAAGGAAGGTGCCAAGTGACCTGGTCGCAGATGCAGCCGCTGCTGGAGCAGGCCTCCTGGGAGACCCTGATCATGGTCGGCTGGTCCACCCTGATCGCCGTCGTCCTCGGGCTCCCGATCGGCGTGCTCCTCGTCCTCACCGACCGCGGCGGCCAGGTGCAGAACCTCCTGGTCAACAAGGTCATCGGGCAGATCGTGAACATCGGCCGCTCGATGCCGTTCATCATCCTCATGGTCGCGCTGATGAGCTTCACGCGCTGGGTGACCGGCACCACCATCGGCAGCGAGGCCGCGATCGTGCCGCTCGCCATCGGCGGCATCCCGTTCTTCGCACGGCTCGTCGAGACCGCCGTGCGCGAGGTCGACGGAGGGCTCGTCGAGGCCGTCCAGTCCATGGGCGGCAACACCTGGACCGTGGTGCGCAAGGTCCTGGTCCCCGAGGCGCTGCCCTCCCTGATCGCCTCCACCACCACCACGGTCATCGCCCTCATCGGCTACTCCGCCATGGCCGGCACCGTCGGCGGCGGCGGCCTCGGCGACCTCGCCGTCCGCTACGGCTACCAGCGCTTCGAACCCGGCTTCATGTGGATCACCGTCGCGCTCCTGGCCGTCGCCATCTCGATCATCCAGTTCGCCGGCGACTTCTCGGCCCGCACCCTGCACCGCCGCGGCGGCCGCGGCGGAGCCGCCCCCAGGCTCCGGCTGCTCAAGGCCAAGGAGCCCGCCGCGGCCGACGTGAGCAAGGTCGCCTGACCGCACTCCTCCAGAAACTCCCCGCCCCACCGGGACGGGGCCGCACCACCTCAGGAAAGGCACTTTTCGTGCGTAACACCGCCAAGATCACCACCGCCGTCCTCGCCGCCGGAGCCCTCACCCTCGGCCTGTCCGCCTGCGGCTCCGACAAGGACTCCGCCTCCGACACCTCCGGCCCGCTGGTCGTCGCCGCGAGCCCCACCCCGCACGCCGAGATCCTCAACTACGTCAAGGACAACCTGGCGAAGGACGCGGACCTCGACCTCGAGGTCAAGGAGTTCACCGACTACGTCACGCCGAACACGGCGACGGAGGACGGCTCCGTGGGGGCCAACTACTTCCAGACCCAGCCCTACCTCGACGACTTCAACAAGAAGAACGGCACCCACGTCGTGTCCGTCGTCGACGTGCACCTGGAGCCCCTCGGCCTCTACTCGCACAAGGTGAAGAAGGCCGACGACCTGAAGAGCGGTGCGACCGTCGCCGTCCCCAACGACACGGTCAACGAGGGCCGCGCGCTGCAGCTGCTCGCCGCCAACGGGATCATCACCCTCAAGGACGGCGTCGGCACCGCGGCGACCCCCGCCGACATCACCAAGAACCCGAAGAACCTCGAGTTCAAGGAGCTGGAGGCGGCCCAGACCCCCCGCTCCCTGGACGACGTGGACGCCGCGGTCGTCAACGGCAACTACGCGATCGAGGCCGACCTGAAGCCCGCGAAGGACGCCCTCGTCCTGGAGAGCGCCAAGGACAACCCGAACAGCAACCTCCTCGCCGTCAAGGAGGGCCACGAGGACGACCCGCGCGTCAAGAAGCTCGCGAAGCTCCTCAACTCGCCCGAGGTGAAGAAGTTCATCGAGGACAAGTACGCCGGCGCGGTCCTGCCCTCGTTCTGAGCCCCGTCCGGGCCCGCGTCCCGGGCCCCACACCGCGTCACCCACCGGGCCCGCTCCGTGCTCACGGGGCGGACCCGGTGGTGTGGTTGAGTGCTTTCATGCTGCATGCTGGGCAGTTCGAGCAGGCCCTGACGGTCACACAGGTTACGGAGCGGCGCATGACGAGCACCTTCCCCAACATCTCCATCAGCACGGAGCGGTTGGTGCTGCGCCCCCTCGACGAGGACGACGTCCCGGCGCTGGCCGCGATGATGAACGACGAGCAGGTCGCCGCCTGGACCCACGTCCCCCAGCCCTTCACCGAGGCCGACGCCGCCGCCTGGATCGGCGACCACGCCCCCGCCGAACGCGTCGCGGGCCGGGGGCTCGACCTCGCCGTCACCGAGTTCCTCACCCAGCGACTGGTCGGCGTCATCCGGCTGACCAAGACCAACTGGCACGTACGGGCCACCGAACTCTCCTACATAGTCGCCCCCTGGGCCCGGGGTGAGGGGTACGCCTCCGAGGCCGCGCTGGCCACCGCCCAGTGGCTCTTCGGCGACCAGAAGTTCGAACGCGTCGAGCTGCGCACCGCGGCCGACAACACCGCCTCCCAGCAGGTCGCCCAGAAGATCGGCTGCATCAGCGAGGGCGTCCTGCGCGGCGCCTGCATGGCGCGCGCACGCACCGAGGACGGTGTCTGGACGGACGTGCGCACTGACTTCATCGTGTGGAGCCTGCTGCCGGAGGACCTGGAGGGCAGCACCGGACAGTTGACCGACTCCGACGGTTTCACCACCTTCACGGACTGGAACTGATACACGGGGGCCACCTGCGCCACCACCCGAGCCCAGGCCGCACCAGGTACCCTCTCGGGGCGCGCCCGCGAGGTTCCGCGACCACGACCTGCGAAAACCCTGGAGACTGACGACGATGGCCGACCGGGTCACGGTGATCGGCTGGGACGGTTCGCCGCTGACCGCCGCGGCACGCTCCGCACTGGGCGCCGCCACCCTGGTGGCCGGCGCCGCACACCACCTGGCGCTTCCCGAGGTGCCGCCCACCGCCGAACGCATCCGCCTCGGCAGCGTCGCCCTCGCCGCCCGCCGCCTCGCCGCCCACCGCGGCACGACGGTCGTACTGGCCGACGGCGACCCCGGCTTCTTCGGCGTCGTACGCACCCTGCGGGCGCCCGAGTTCGGCCTGGAGGTGGAGGTGGTCCCCGCCGTCTCCTCCGTGGCCGCCGCCTTCGCCCGCGCCGGAATGCCCTGGGACGACGCCCATGTGGTCGTCGCCCACCCCCGCACCCTGCGACGCGCGGTGAACGTGTGCCGGGCCCACACCAAGGTCGCGGTCCTCACCTCACCGGGCGCCGGACCGGCCGAACTGGGCCTGCTGATGGAGGGCGTCCACCGCACCTTCGTCATCTGCGAGGAACTCGGCACCACCCGCGAACGGGTCACCGTCGTCACCTCCGACAAGGCCGCCGACCACACCTGGCGCGATCCGAACGTCGTCATCGTGGCCGGCGGGAGCACCGGTCAGGCCGCCGCGGGCGACGGCGCCGGGTGGATCGCCGGCCGCGATCCCGCCACCGGACCGCGCGGCTGGTCCCTGCCCGCCACGGTGTACGGCGGTGACCTGGGCGAGGGGGAGGCCGATCTGCTCCGCACGGCCCAACTCGCCCGGCTCGGGCCGCGACTCGGCGACCTCGTGTGGGACATCGGCTGCGGCAGCGGCGCCTTCGCCACCGAGGCCGCCCGGGCCGGCGCCGCCGTCATCGCCGTCGACCGGGACCGGGACGCCTGCGCCCGCGCCGAGGCCACCGCACGGAACTTCGGCGTCCAGCTCCAGACCGTGCACGGCGACGCCCCGCACATCCTGGAGAACCTTCCCGAACCGGACGTCGTCCGGGTCGGCTGCGGGGGAGCGGCCGTGGTCTCCGCGGTCGCCGACCGTCGTCCGCAGCGCATCGTCGCGCACGCCGCCACCCGTGACGCGGCCGAACTCGTCGGCAGGGACCTGACGGAGCACGGCTACCGCGTCGAGTGCGCCCTGCTGCAGTCCGTCGGACTCGACACCCGGGCCTGGACGGAGACGGAGCGGAGCGTCGCGTTCCTGCTCAGCGGAGAGATCGTGCGGCGCGAAGCACCCCGTTGAGGACCGACGACGACCGCGCCCCGTGATCGGTTGTTCATACCGCGCGGGGTAGGCTGGCGGATTGTTGTACCGCGTGCGGACACCCGGCAGTTCGTCGGGCGATGTCCGTAAAAACCCGTACCTTCGGGGGCGGATGTGGTACGGCAGAACCGGAGGACGCGCAACGTGGCGCAGTCCACAGCGGGCCGTCGCGGATCAAGCTGTCGTGGCGGGGGAACGACCGCGACAATGCCACTGAATGGCTTTGTCGTCTTTTCCTGCGGGTCGTTCGTGCCGCTGGGCACGCACGCTCGTTCTTCACTACGGGGCGGTCGGTGCGCCGTCCCGGGCGAGCTGGTCGTAGAAGCACTAACCGATGGGCGAGGGGTTACGCATGACCGACACCGGCCAGATCCCGGGCGAGGGGCTGCCGGAGAACGCAGGCATGGTGGAGCAGCCGGGCGTCCCCGCACCCGGCGCGTACACCTACCTCTCCGAGGCCACCGCCGAGGACGAGGACCTGTTGTTGCTGCCGGGAGCCCAGAGTGCCTGGGGCAACGAGGTCGCGCCGCCGGCGCCGGAGCCGGTCGTCGAGACCGTGCACCAGCCGGGACCGCACGAGATGTCCGGCCGTGACAGCGGCTCGGTCGACCTCGGCGGCGTCCGCCTGCCCGATCCGGCGCAGGACACCTTGTCCGCCCCGGTCCCGCAGCGCAGACCCCTCCACCTCGGTCCGCCGATCCCGGACACCTCCGCGAGTCCGGTCCGTTCTCTCGCCGACCGCGGACCCGCCGACGCGCCGGTACGGCATCCCGGCCCGTCGGCCGGGGGGCCCGAGTACCTCGACGTTCCGCAGGCCGCCGTGGCGTCCCCGCAGGCGGCGGTGCCCTGGGGGGCACAGCAGACGGCACAGCAGACGGCGCCGCAGACGGCACCGCAGACCCAGGAGGCGCCGGTGAACGCCGGGGCGGGGCATGCGGAAACGGTTGTTCCGGTACCGGGTCAGGCACCCGAGCCGGTGGGCGCGGCGCAGGCCCTCGTCACCCGCGTCGCGACGGAGGCCGTGGCGGCGACGGGCGCGGCGGCCGCGGGTGCCGGGGAGCCCGGCGAACCGCGTCAGGAGGCCGTGCCGGAGGCCGCGCAGGCCGTGCAGGGCTCGCCCGACGCGCAGGACGGTCCGGCAGAGCAGGACGGCCCGGCCGAGCACGCCGCGCAGGAAGACGCTGCCGTACCGGCCACCCCGAGCGCCGCCCCGGAGCAGTCCGCCGCCCCCGTGCGGGAAGCCGAGGCGGTCACCCGGGAGCCCGTGAGCGAGCCCGCCACGGAGGCTGCGGAGGCTCAGGACATCCCGGAGGACCAGGAGATCCCCGCGGCCCCTGAGGGCCCGGAGACTCCTGAGCAGTCGGTGCCGCAGGAGGCATCGGCCCAAGTTCCTCGGGGCCCTGAAGAGCCTCGGGTGGCCGACGCCACGGAGGCTCCTGCACCGCAGGAAGCCGCACCCTCCGCTCCATCCGGGCCGGAGACAGCCGATGCCCAGGCGCCGGACGTGCCCGTGGCCGTCGCGGCGCCCGAAGCGACCGCACCCGAGCCGTCTCCGGTGCCGGAGGTCCATGAGGTCCCGGAGCAGGCCGCGCCCGTCCTGGAGGCGTCCGCCCAGCCGCAGCCGGTGGCGCAGCCCGCCCCGGAGACCCCCGCAACGCAGCCCGCCCAGGGCCCCCAGGCCCTCGTGGACGCCGGCGTACCGCAGGAGCACGAGCAGGAGCAGTCGCAGCCCCAGGAGCAGACCGTGGCCGAGGGCACCCACGAGCCGGCCGGGACCGACGCGGCCGTCACCGGCACCACCGCGCAGGAGCCGGAGCCCGCGCCGGAGCCGCAGCCCGTACAGGCCCAGGACCCCGTCGTCCCGGAGGCGCACCCCGAGCAGCCCGTGGGCCGGTTCGTGCCCGTCGACGGCGGTCAGGTGCCCACGACCCCGCATCTCGCGCCCACGCCGCCCGAGGCGGTGCTGGTCCCGCCGGAGGCCCCGGCGCCGGAGCAGGCCCCCGCTGAGCCGTTCGCCGCAGCGCCGTTCATGGCGGAAACCGCGGCCGCGGTACCGGCGCCGCGCGAGTCCGACCCCGAACTCCTCCAGAGCGCCGACGACCTGGACACCCGCGGCGCCGGCCAGGACGACCACGCGGCCGAAGCGACGGATACGGTGCCGGCACCCGAGTCGGCCCACGTGGAGCCCGCGCCCCAGGACGTCGCCGGAGCACAGGAAGCCCTCGCTCCGCAAGAAGCTCCGCACGAGTCGGACACGGCCGCGGTCGGGGAGGCACCGCGGCCCGCCGGCCCGGCGGCCCCCGCCTACGACGACGCCGAGCGCGAGGCCGTACTGAAGGTCATGCGCGAGCGCCGCGACATCCGCAACGGCTTCCGCAGCGACCCCATCCCGCACGAGGTGCTGCTCCGCGTCCTGGAGGCAGCGCACACCGCGCCCTCCGTCGGCCACTCCCAGCCCTGGGACTTCGTGGTCATCCGCAGCGCCGACACCCGCCGCGCCGTGCACGAACTGGCGATGCGCCAGCGCGACGCGTACGCGAAGTCGCTGCCCAAGGGCCGGGCCAAGCAGTTCAAGGAACTGAAGATCGAGGCCATCCTCGACACCCCGGTCAACATCGTCGTCACCGCCGACCCGACCCGCGGCGGCCGGCACACCCTCGGCCGCCACACGCAGCCGCAGATGGCGCCGTACTCCTCCGCGCTCGCCGTCGAGAACCTCTGGCTCGCCGCCCGCGCCGAAGGCCTCGGCGTCGGCTGGGTCAGCTTCTTCGACGAGCGAGAGATGGTCCGCGCCCTCGGCCTGCCCGAACACCTGGACGTCGTCGCCTACCTGTGCGTCGGATACGTCGACGAGTTCCCGGACGAGCCCGAGCTGATGCAGGCAGGCTGGTCCAAGCGCCGCCCGCTGTCCTGGGTGGTCCACGAGGAGACGTACGGCCGTCGTGCCCTGCCCGGCGAGGCGCCGCACGACCTGCTCGCCGAGACCGTCGCGCAGATCCGCCCGCTGGACGCCAAGGCGCTCGGCGAGGCCTGGGAGCGGCAGAAGCGGATGACCAAGCCGGCCGGCGCGCTCGGCATGCTGGAGATCATCTCCGCGCAGCTGTCCGGACTGTCCCGGCAGTGCCCGCCGCCCATCCCCGAGCCCGCGGCCGTCGCGGTCTTCGCCGGCGACCACGGGGTGCACGCCCAGGGCGTCACCCCCTGGCCGCAGGAGGTCACCGCCCAGATGGTGGCCAACTTCCTGGGCGGAGGAGCCGTCTGCAACGCCTTCGCCACCCAGGTCGGCGCCGAGGTGTGCGTCGTGGACGTCGGTGTGGCCACCGACCTGCCCGCCACGCCGGGCCTGCTGCCGCGCAAGGTACGCGCGGGCACCTCCGACATGACCACCGGCGCCGCGATGACCCGCGAGGAGGCCAAGCAGGCCATCGAGGTCGGCATCGAGACCGCCCGCGACCTGGTGGCGGCCGGCAACAAGGCGCTGCTCACGGGCGAGATGGGCATCGCGAACACCACCGCGTCCGCCGCGCTCATCTCCGTGTTCACCGGCGCCGACCCGGCCGAGGTCACCGGCCGCGGCACCGGCATCAACGACGAGACGCTGGCCCGCAAGACCGAGGTCGTCCGCCGCGCCCTCGAACTCCACCAGCCGGACCCGGCCGACCCGATCGGCGTGCTCGCGGCCATCGGCGGCTTCGAGCACGCGGCCATGGTCGGCCTGCTGCTCGGCGGCGCCTCCCTGCGCACCCCGGTGATCCTGGACGGCGTCAGCGCAGGCGCCGCCGCCCTGGTGGCCCGCGCGATCGCCCCCGAGGTGCTCGCGGCCTGCATCTCGGGTCACCGCAGCGCCGAGCCCGGCCACGTCGCCGCGCTCAACAAGCTGGGCCTGCGACCGCTGGTCGACCTCGACCTGCGCCTGGGCGAGGGCACCGGCGCGCTGCTCGCGCTCCCGATGGTGCAGAGCACCGCGCGGGCCATGCACGAGGTGGCGACGTTCGACTCGGCGGGCGTCACCGAGAAGTAGCGGTCGCACGACGCGGGGTCCGGGACCACGGTGCCGGGCCCCGCGGAGGCTCTCCCGGGCCGTACCCCGCCCGCCGGCCGTCCAGCCACCGGACCAGCGGTCCACCCACCGGACCACCCGAGCCCCCACCGGCCACCCCGCCGTAAAATCCGCACGTCAGCGCCACCGCCGCCAGAGGAGCCGTCCCCGCATGGCCGAACACCCCGCCTACCCCGTAGGCCTCCGCCTCACCGGCCGTCGCGTGGTCGTCCTCGGCGGCGGGCAGGTCGCCCAGCGCCGCCTGCCCGCCCTCATCGCGGCCGGCGCCGACATCCGCCTCGTCTCCCCGGACGCGACCCCGTCCGTCGAGGCCATGGCGGACACGGGCGAGATCGCCTGGGAGAAGCGCCCCTACGCGGAGGGCGACCTCGCGGACGCCTGGTACGCCCTGATCGCCACCGGCGACACCGAGGCCAACAACGCCGCCTCCGCCGAGGCCGAGCGGCACCGCGTGTGGTGCGTCCGCTCCGACGACGCCGACCGCGCCACGGCCTGGACCCCGGCGACCGGACACAGCGAGGGCGTCACCGTCGCCGTGCTCACCACCGACGCGCGCCACCGCGACCCCCGCCACACCGCCGCCATTCGCGACGCGGTGGTGGAGGGCCTGCGCGACGGCACCCTCGTCGCCCCGCACCAGCGCACCCGTACCGCCGGCGTCGCCCTGGTCGGCGGCGGACCCGGCGACCCCGACCTGATCACCGTCCGCGGCCGCCGCCTGCTCGCCGAGGCCGACGTCGTCATCGCCGATCGGCTCGGCCCCCGCGACCTGCTCGCCGAACTGCCGCCGCACGTCGAGGTCATCGACGCGGCCAAGATCCCGTACGGCCGTTACATGGCCCAGGAGGCCATCAACAACGCGCTGATCGAGCACGCCAAGCAGGGCAAGTCGGTCGTACGGCTCAAGGGCGGCGACCCGTTCGTCTTCGGCCGGGGCATGGAGGAGGCGCAGGCGCTGGCCGAGGCGGGCATCGCCTGCACCGTCGTCCCCGGCATCTCCAGCACGATCTCGGTCCCCGGCGCGGCCGGCATCCCGGTCACCCACCGGGGCGTCGCCCACGAGTTCACCGTGGTCAGCGGGCACGTCGCTCCCGACGACGAGCGCTCCCTGGTCGACTGGCCGTCCCTCGCGAAGCTGACCGGCACGCTGGTGATCCTCATGGGCGTCGACAAGATCGGCAGGATCGCCGAGACCCTCGTCGCCCACGGCAAGTCCCCCGACACCCCGGTCGCCCTCGTCCAGGAGGGCACCACGGCCGCCCAGCGCCGCGTGGACGCGACCCTCGCCACCGTCGCCGAGGTGGTCGTCGCCGAGGAGGTCAGGCCGCCCGCCGTCATCGTTGTCGGCGAGGTCGTCGCCGTCGGTCCGCACGGGACGGCCTGACGTGGCCGAGCTCATCACGATCGACGACCCCGACGACCCGCGCCTGCACGACTACACCGGCCTGACCGACGTCGAGCTGCGCCGCCGCCGCGAACCCGCCGAGGGCCTCTTCATCGCCGAGGGCGAGAAGGTCATCCGCCGGGCGGGCGAGGCCGGTTACGCGATGCGCTCGATGCTGCTGTCGGCCAAGTGGGTCGACACCATGCGCGACGTCATCGACGAGGCACCGGCCCCCGTGTACGTCGTCGACCCGGCGCTCGCCGAACGGGTCACCGGCTACCACGTGCACCGCGGCGCGCTCGCCTCGATGCAGCGCAAGCCGCTGCCCACCGCGGCCGGCCTCCTGACGACCGCCCGCCGCGTCGTCGTCATGGAATCCGTCAACGACCACACCAACATCGGGGCGATCTTCCGCTCCGCCGCCGCCCTCGGCATGGACGCGGTCCTGCTCTCCCCGGACTGCGCCGACCCCCTCTACCGGCGCAGCGTCAAGGTCTCGATGGGCGCGGTCTTCTCCGTGCCGTACGCCCGCCTCGACGTCTGGCCGGCCGGTCTGGCGACGGTCCGCGAGGCGGGCTTCCCGCTGCTCGCCCTCACCCCCGACGAGCGGGCCGAGCCCCTCGACGCGGTCGCCCCGCACCGCATGGACCGGGTGGCGCTCATGCTGGGCGCCGAGGGCAGCGGCCTGTCCCGGCGGGCCCTGGCGGGGGCCGACACCCGGGTCCGCATCCCGATGTCCCACGGCGTCGACTCCCTGAACGTGGGCGCGGCGGCCGCGGTCGCCTTCTACGCGGTGACGGCGGGACGCCCGTCGGCGTAGGGCCGGCCCGGCGGTCCGTGCCGCGAACGCCGCACCCGGCGGGGCGCGGCTCTCAGCGCCGGGGCGCCCGCTGCCCCGGGAGGTCGCCGGGCGGGTCCACCCGCTCCTGCTGCGCCGCCGCCCGCACGCCGCCCCGGTCGTCGCCGAGCCCGCGCGAGGGTCCCTGACAGCCTTGTGCGGCGGCGATGCCCAGCGCGACCAGCAGCGTCACCACCACGAACACGAACAGACGCTGCCGCAGCAGCCGGGGATTGGCGGGGCGCCGCCAGCCGGTCCCCGTCGTCCTCGGGGCCGTACGGCCGGCGCCGCTGCGGGGCGCGGGACGACCACCGTCGTTGCGGGAGGCCTTCCGTCCGGTCGTGTCGCGGGAGGACGGCGTGGGCCTGGCCCCGGACCGCGCCCCCGTACCGCCGCTCCGCGACGGCGTACCACCGCGCGAGGGCCCTCCGCCGCGCGAGCCGCCCCGCGACGGGACGGAACCGGAACCGCGGGACGCGGGACCCCGCGATCCCGACGTGCCGCGCGGCGCCGGAGTGCCCTGCGCACCCGCCCGGCCCTGGGGACGACGCTGGGCACGCTCCGGGTAGGTGTCGGCAAGCCGGCCCGTGGCCACGTCCGCCTCACCACTGCGCGGCGCGGGCGGCCGGACGTCGGCCATGCCCTGGGCCTCCCGGGCGGCGATCTCCTTGAGCCGCAGCGACAGTTGAAGGGTGCTGGGGCGTTCCTCGGGATCCTTGGCCAGGCACGCCCGCACCAGCGGCGCGAGCGCGTCCGGGACGCCGTGCAGCTGGGCCTCCTCGTGCACCACCCGGTACAGCATCACCTCGGAACTGCCGTGCCCGAAGGGCGAGTCGCCCATCGACGCGTACGCCAGCGTCGCACCGAGCGAGAACACGTCCGTCGCCGGCGTGACCGCCGCCCCGCGCACCTGCTCCGGCGCGAGGAACCCGGGGGAGCCGACCGCGGTGCCGACGTGCGTGAGGGTGGAGGCGCCGGTGGCCCAGGCGATGCCGAAGTCGATGATCCGCGGTCCCTTCGGGGACAGCAGGATGTTGGACGGCTTCAGGTCGCGGTGCACCACCCCGGCCTCGTGCACGGCGACCAGGCCCTCGGACAGTGCGGCGCCCACGGCCGCGACGTCGGCGGCGACGAGCGGACCCCCGTCGACGACCTTGTCGTGCAGGGAGGGGCCGGGTACGTACTGAGTGGCGAACCAGGGACGGTCCGCCTCCAGGTCCGCGGCGACCAGCCGGGCGGTACAGCCGCCCCGGATGCGCCGGGCCGCCGAGACCTCGCGGGCGAACCGCGACCGGAACTCCTGGTCCTCGGCCAGATCCGGCCGGATGACCTTCAGCGCGACCCGCTGCCCCTTCTTGTCGGAGCCCAGGTAGACCACGCCCATCCCACCCGCGCCGAGCCGCCTGTGAAGCCTGAACGAGCCGACGACGCGCGGGTCCTCGCGCCTCAGGCGCATCATCGCCATGTTCATCCCCGCTGCCCGGTCCCTGTGACGTGCCACAGCTTACGTTTCCACGGCCGCCCGCGCGCAGAGGCCGCGCCCTCTCGGGACAACGGATTGTCAGTGCCCCGCGCGACAGTTGAGGCGCGGTCAGCGATCGCACGGACGGACCGGCCACCCACCGACCATGATCCCAACCCGCCGCCGGGGCCGGGGGATTGGGCCGGGCGTGGACGACCGGGTGGGGAGGGCCGGGGAGGGCGGGCAGCGGCCGCGCGGCAGCGGTCCGGTGGTGCGCGGGGTGGGGTCCGAGCCGGGGACGGAGGCGGGTGGGAGGGCGGCTGAAGTGAGGGAAGTCACCGGACAGTCCGGAGATACCCGGACACGGTGGGCACCCCTTCCGGGAAGACCCCGAGACCCGGGAACCGGTCTCCACCCAGGGGAGTAGTCCACCGGTTGTGGCTCATCCTCCGGGAGGCCCGGCAATCGGTACGAGGGCATGACGTCGGGCGACCGCCCGACGCATAGATTTGAGGTCAAGCGGCGGGTGCAGCACTCGTCCCCCGAGGTCAGACACCCGCCGCTGCAACGAGACAACGAAACGGTCAGGAGAGGGACCATGGCCCAGACGGTGCCGCGGACGCTGGTCCGCACACGGGAAGACCGCCGTCAAGGCCGTCGCCACCCCGCGGTGGCGACGCTCATGGCCCTGCCCCTGGCGGTCCTGCTCCTCCTCGTCTTCGACGGGTGGGAGACAGTGGCCACACAGGCGTCGTCCGTGGGTGTGGTGCTGGGGCGCTGAGCGGCGACCCCAGGCCCGGAAGAGCGGTCCGGGCGGGGACATCCATCCATGAAACCCCGTGGGGACGGGGGTGCGGCGGACGGCAAAATGCCGGCGCAGCTGGGGAGCTGCGCCGGCATTGCTCTGCCCTCCCACCGGGCGTGCCCCGGGACCGCACCCACCTCGGCGCCCCGCGCCTGCGTACCCTCACCCAGGTGACCACGGACGCCCTCGCCCTTCTCCCCGCCCTCGAGGCCCGCGTCAGGGAAACGGCCCACGCCCGCACCCCGGCCTGTCCCTGCGGCGCCGCCACCCTCGCCGACCGCCCCGACGCCACCGTCGTCCGGCACGCCGGCACCGTGGCCAAGGCCCACGCCGCGGACGCCGACCCCGCAGAGCTGTCCCTCCGTGTCACCGCGGCGGCCCGCCTCCCCGGCGTGCTCCTGCCCCCGCTCGCCCCGGCCCCCGTCCTCCTGCACGGACGACTGGTCACGTACTGGCCCTACGGCACACCCGTGGACCCCGAGGATCCGGACGCCGCGCCGTGGGAGGCCGCGGCCACCCTCCTCGCCCGCCTGCACCGCACCACGGCCCCCGCCGCCGTACCGCCCATGCGCGGCCCGGCGAAGGCGGCCCTCGCCGTCGCCCGCCTCCGGGAGACCGCGCTCCACCACCCCGCCACCGCGCCCGTACTGGCGGCCTGGTCCGGGCTCCCCGCCTGGGCGCGCGGCGCGGCCGCCATGCCGGACACCACCAGCCTCTGCCACGGCGACCTCCACCTCGGCCAGCTCGTACGCCATCCCGCCCCCGACGGCCCCTGGCTGCTGATCGACGTCGACGACCTCGGCACCGGCGTCCCGGCCTGGGACCTCGCCCGCCCGGCGGCCTGGTACGCCTGCGGGCTGCTTCCGCCCGAGGAGTGGCACCGCTTCCTGACCGCCTACCGCGCCTCCGGCGGACCCGCCGTACCCGCCGACGGCGACCCCTGGCCCGTCCTGGACGTCCCCGCCCGCGCGCTCACCGCGCAGACCGCGGCCCGGGCCGTCACCAAGGCGGTTCTGGCGGACCGGCCGCTGGACGAGGTCGAGTGCTCCCTCGTCGACGCCTGTGCCCGCATGGCGTCCGTCCGGCCCGACGTCCCACGGGGTTGAGCCGAAGTTCCGCCCAGTAGGGTGCAACCGACCCGCGGCGGGACAGAGTCTGTCCTGGCGATATGTGAAGCAGGACCGACCGGCGAGGAGTTGAGCCGAGCATGCAGTGCCCCAAGTGCCACGCACCGATGCACACCTACAACCGCAACGGCGTTCAGATCGAGCAGTGCAGCGGCTGCCGCGGCATCTTCCTCGACTACGGCGAGCTGGAGTCGCTGACCCGCCTGGAGGCCCAGTGGTCCCAGCCCGCTCCGCCGGCCCCGCCCGCCGCACCGCAGGCCTACCCGGCGGCCCAGGCACCGGTGTGGGGCGCCCCGCACGGCGGCCACCACGGCCACTACGGCCACCACCGTCAGAAGGGCTTCGGACGCATGCTCTTCTCCAGCTGAGCAACCGATCCAGCTGATCGGCCCAGTACGGGCCCGTGCGGACGGGCCCGCACCGGGACCACCGCCGGGGCGAGTCCGCACACGACGAAGCCCCCGGCCGTTCGAGACGGCCGGGGGCTTCGTTCCGTGTGGACGATACTGGGATTGAACCAGTGACCTCTTCCGTGTCAGGGAAGCGCTCTCCCGCTGAGCTAATCGTCCTGGGAGTGCTGCGGTGGAGCAGAATACCGCGTGCGCGATACTGGGATTGAACCAGTGACCTCTTCCGTGTCAGGGAAGCGCTCTCCCGCTGAGCTAATCGCGCGGGGATCCGTACGGATCGGTGATCCTGGCGGATCAGTGGACGATACTGGGATTGAACCAGTGACCTCTTCCGTGTCAGGGAAGCGCTCTCCCGCTGAGCTAATCGTCCTTGGAGGTGGAGACGGGATTTGAACCCGTGTAGACGGCTTTGCAGGCCGTTGCCTCGCCTCTCGGCCACTCCACCAGGAGCGTAGGAGGCCCGGGAGGCCCCCTGTTCCTGCGAGCGGACGACGAGGCTCGAACTCGCGACCTCAACCTTGGCAAGGTTGCGCTCTACCAACTGAGCTACGTCCGCCTGTCGGTTCGTTCCGCTTGCGCGGCCCGGCGACGTGATGAACTCTAGCGGATTCCGGGGCCAGCACAAAAACGCGTTTGTGCAGCGTGCTGCGGTGCGTCCGCTCGCGGACCTGGTCAGGGCACCCGGAAGGACACGTTCGGGTCACTTGGGGGCCACCGGCCTAAACTCGGGAGCGTGCCCGACCTCCCTCCGCTCGCCCGCTTCGGCGACCGTCTCGCCACCGGCCTCCTCGACGTCACGAGCGATCCCGCCGCCCTCGAATCCGAGGGGTTCTGGGCCGTCTGCGCGGACTTCGAAGGCCGCCTGACCTGCGCCCGCTTCGCCGACGTACGGACCGAGGCGGTGCCCGCGCCGGTCCCGGGCGCATGGCGGGGCCCCGCCGTCGGCGACTGGACGTCGTCCCTCGACCGCGCCGCGTACACGGCGGGCGTACGGCGCATCCGCGAGCACATAGCCGCCGGCGAGGTCTACCAGGCCAACCTCTGCCGGGTGCTGACCGCGCCGGTCGGGCCGGGCGCCGACGTGGACGCGCTCACCGCCCTGCTGGCCCGCGGCAACCCGGCGCCGTACGCCGGGACGATCCGGCTGCCGGGGCACGGCGTCGAGATCGCCACCGCGTCGCCCGAGCTGTTCCTGCGCCGGGACGGCCGGACCGTCGAGTCCGGGCCGATCAAGGGCACCGGGCGGACCGAGGCCGACCTGCTGGAGAAGGACCACGCCGAGAACGTGATGATCGTGGACCTGGTCCGCAACGACCTGGGGCGGGTCTGCGCGACGGGCACGGTCTCGGTGCCCGACCTGTGCGTCGTGGAGAAGCACCCCGGCCTCGTCCACCTGGTGTCCACGGTGCGCGGTGAGCTGCGCGCGGGCACCGGCTGGCCGGAGCTCCTCGGCGCCGCCTTCCCGCCCGGGTCCGTCACCGGCGCGCCCAAGTCGAGCGCCCTGCGGATCATCGGCGCGCTGGAGACCGCGCCCCGGGGCCCGTACTGCGGGGGCATCGGCTGGGTCGACGCCGACCGGGGCACCGGCGAGCTGGCGGTCGGCATCCGCACCTTCTGGATCGACCGGGCCGGCGACCGGGCGGTGGCGCGGCTGCGCTTCGGCACCGGCGCCGGCATCACCTGGGGATCCGACCCGGACGGCGAGTGGCGGGAGACCGAACTGAAGGCGTCCCGGCTGCTCGCGGTAGCGTCGGGGGCGTACGAGGCGAACGTGAGTGGAGAGGCGCTGGCGACGTGAAGATCTGGCTCGACGGCGGATTGCAGGACACCGAGGCCGCCCGCGTCTCCGTGTTCGACCACGGGCTGACCGTGGGGGACGGCATCTTCGAGACGGTGAAGGCGGTGGACGGCAGGCCGTTCGCGCTGACCCGGCACCTGGAGCGGCTGACCCGGTCGGCCCGGGGCCTCGGCCTGCCCGACCCGGACCTCGACGAGGTGCGCCGCGCCTGCGCAGCCGTCGTCGAGGCCAACCCGATGGCCCTCGGCAGGCTGCGCATCACCTACACCGGCGGCCACGGCCCCCTCGGCTCGGACCGCGGCGAGCACGGCACGACCCTCGTCGTAGCCCTCGGCGAGACCGCCCGCCGCCCCGACTCGACCGCCGTGATCACCGTGCCCTGGACCCGCAACGAACGCGGGGCGCTCACCGGCCTGAAGACCACCTCGTACGCCGAGAACGTCGTCGCCCTCGCCCGCGCCCGCGAACGGGGCGCCACCGAGGCGCTGTTCGGCAACACGGTGGGACAGCTGTGCGAGGGCACCGGGTCGAACGTCTTCGTCGTCCTCGACGGCGAGATCCACACCCCGCCGGTCGCCTCCGGCTGCCTCGCCGGGATCACCCGCGCCCTGGCGGTCGAGTGGACCGGGGCCCGCGAGACCGACCTTCCGCTGGACGTGCTGGACCGCGCCGACGAGGTGTTCCTGACCTCCACACTGCGGGACGTACAGGCCGTGCGCCGCGTCGACGACCGCGAACTGCCGGGCGCACCGGGGCCGGTGACCGCCAAGGCCATGCGCGTCTTCGAGGAGCGGTCCGGGGACGACCTGGACCCGTAGAGCCGCTGAAATTCGGCTGCCGTTCCCGTCCGCGGTGGGTAGAACTGCCGTGATGACAACGACTCTGCGGCCGACCGAGCCGCTCCAGCGCGCCGCCGACGGGACCCGTTCGCGCCATTACCAGGTGTGTGTGAACAGCCGTCCCGTCGGCGTGCTGCACCTCGGCACCTCACGCGACCTCGGCGACTCGGTGGCCGTGATCCACAAGCTGCGCGTCGACGGGCCGGACCGCCGGCGCGGCCGGGGCACGGTGGCCGCGCTCGCCGCGGAGGAGGTGGCACGCGGCTGGGGCTGCCGGCTGATGGAGGCGAGCGTCGCCGGTGACGCCGAGGGGGGCACGCGGCTCGCCGAAGGGCTCGGCTACGCCCTGCGGAACCGCACCATGACCAAGCCGCTCGGCGACACCCCGCCGGCCCTGCCCGGGGGCAGCCGGGCCCGGCCCATGACACCGGAGGACTTCGCCGCCTGGCAGGCCTACGAAACGGAGCAGTACGCCCGGACCTGGATCGAGCGGGGCCTGCCCGAGGCCGACGCGCGTGCCAAGGCCCGCCGCGATCACGAAGTGCTGCTGCCCCGAGCGGAGGCCACCGAGAACATGCTGTTCAGCGTGTTGGAGCACGAGGGCGAGCGGGTCGGGACCCTGTGGCTTGCGCTGCGGGAGGACCGGGCCTTCGTCTTCGACGTCGAGGCGGAAGCGGCCCACCGGGGCCGGGGACACGGCCGCACCCTGATGCTGCTGGCCGAGGCCCAGGCGATCGCCGCCGGCCGCCCGCTGATAGGCCTCAACGTCTTCGCCGGGAACACCGCCGCCGAGCGGCTCTACGAGTCGCTCGGCTACACGACCACCCGGTACAGCTACTGCAAGTCGCTGCTGTGACGGCGGGCGGCCGGATCCGGCCGCCCGCTCCCGTCCTCAGCCCGGCTGCTCGGCGAGCAGCCGGTCGGCGATCTCCTCGACGCGCTCGCGCAGCCCTTCCTGGCTCTTGCCGCCGTCGAGGCGCTCGCCGCCGATCACGTACGTGGGGGTGCCGGTCACGCCGATCGCCTTGCCCTCGGCCTGGTCGGCGTCGACGATCAGGATGTGCCGGCCGTCGACGAGCGCCGTGTCGAACTCCTCCGCGTCGAGTCCCAGCCCCCGGGCCACCTCGACCAGCAGGGGTTCTCCCCTGCGGTCCAGCTCCCCGACCCGGTCCAGGACGGCTTCGGCGTACGGCCACCCCATGCCCTGGACGACGGCCTCCTCGGCGGCCTGCGCGGCGGCGAAGGCGTGCTTGTGCTTCTCCAGCGGGAAGTGCCGCAGCCGCACCTCCAGACGGTCGCCGTAGCGGGCGCGCAGGGCACGGAGGTCGGCCAGGGCGGTGTGGCAGTCCGGGCACTGCAGCTCGCACCAGACGTCGAGGACGGGTGCGCCGGGACGGGCGGGGGAGGAGTCGCTCATGCCCCCCATCCTTCCAGCCCGCGGCGCGCCGCCCCAACCGGCGTCGTACGTCGCCCGCCGGCACCTGCGGAGGAGCCGACCCGGAGATCTCCCTGATCTCGGGCCTCCGGCATGGCCTCTGGGCGGGCGGACGGTGCAGGATGGAAGGGACGAGCCAGTCATGCCCGACCGAGCCCAGCCTGGAGGACCGGATGATTGCCGAGACAGTCTGCTCCGCGGTGTCCGCGGCCGGCCTGGGCATCGCGGCGGTCACCGCGTACCGCAGGCGGTTCCTCACCGCCGCACGCATCGCCGCCTACTCGCTGGTCCCGATCGGCCTGGTGATGACCGGAGTCGTCGAGTGGCTGGCCGACACGGCCTTCAGCCCGGTGGCCTGGGCGGGCTTCGGAGTGCTGGGCGTGGCCTGGGTGCTCTTCATGACCACACGTGCCGTGGAGCGCCGTCGCGGCGGCACCCGCAAGGAGCGCAAGGAGGCCCGGGCCGCCGCCCGGCGCGACGCGGTGGCACCGGGAGCCTCCGCGCCGTCCCTCGGGTCGGGCGCCCGGCCAGCCGCCGAGCCCGCGTCCCGGCCTGCGAAGGCGTCCCGGGGCGGTGACGACGACTTCAGCGACATCGAGGCCATCCTCAAGAAGCACGGGATATGACGCCCGGCGCCCGGGGCTGATGCGGCACAGCGGTCCGAGGCCGACAGCGCGCGCTCCGGAATGATCACGATCCGACCGGACATTGCGACATTCAACGAACACCCGGTCTTTACGGGCGTGGTGATCGCGAAGACCTCACCTGCTGCGTCATCATCGCGGCGAGATGCCGGACCCCCCTCAGCTGGACTCCCAGCTGGACACGAGACAGAGCGAAACCGCGCGGACGAAGGACGAACCACGCGGCTGCCTCTTCGCCCTTTCCCAGCCACCGCTCATGATCTTCCTTGCGGTGATCGGGTGTCTGCTGCTCATGGCTTCGTTGCACGATCTGCTGTTGCTGTGAGCCGTACCCGCGCTCCCCGGCGCCACCCGCCGGGGGCCGCGTCGCCGTTCCAGCGTCCGCGGCCACTCGCGGCCACTCGCGGCCACTGAGGGCCCGAAGGGTGGCGTCAGCCCGCAGCCTCCTTGCGCCGGGCCCGGTAGGCGGCCACGTGCAAGCGGTTTCCGCAGGTGCGGCTGTCGCAGTAGCGCCGCGAGCGGTTGCGGGACAGGTCGACGAAGGCGCGCCGGCAGTCGGGGGCCTCGCAGCGTCGCAGCCGCTCCTGCTCCCCGGCGACCACGAAGAACGCCAGCGCCATCCCGCAGTCCGCGGTCAGGTGGTCCGCGACGGAGGCGCCGGGCGCGAAGTAGTGGATGTGCCAGTCGTAGCCGTCGTGGTCGGTGAGCCGGGGCGTGGTGCCGGCGGCCGCGACCAGGTCGTTGATCAGTCCCGCCGCGGTGCGGGCGTCGGGGGCGGCGAAGACCGCCGCGAAGCGTCCGCGGATCCTGCGCACTGCCGAGAGGTCGAGTTCCGAGAGCACCCCGACGTCGCTGATGTCGTGCGTTCCCACGAATTCCTGGAGGGCCGCGACGTCCGGCAGCCCGTCCGGAGCCGATTCGTCCTCCGGCACGGTGTTCACCAGATCCACCACGGTGTCGAGCGCGCACCGGGTGTCGTGGGTGATCAGCACGTTTCGCTCCCTGGCCTGGGGGTCGGGCGGGCGCCCGCCGATGGTGGCCGATGGTAGTGGCTGGCGCGGCGGGCGAAGCGGTCGCGATCCGGTCCCGGCCATGCCCTGCCCTGCCCTGCCCTGCCCTGCCCTGCCCGTTCAACGCAGGCCGGTCCGCCTTCGTTCCCGGCGCCGCGCACGCAGCGGCGCCGCCCCCGCGGAGATCCGCGGCGACGACGCCGTGTGTGCCGTATGCGGTTGTCCGGGCCCGTGCCGTCACCCCGAGTCGACGGCGACGGGCGGCTTCACGCGGGGCCCCGCCCTAGCTTTCCGCCAGGATGTGCGAGAGCTCCTGATCGAGGTCGAAGTGCCGGTGTTCCGTGCCGGGGGGCACGGCGGCGTCTGTGCGCTTCAGGAAGGACTCCAGGGCCCGCGCCGGGGCCTCGAGCAGTGCCTCGCCCTCCGGGGAGCTGAGAGCGATGCACACGACGCCCTGGCCGTGACTGCGCGACGGCCAGACGCGGACGTCGCCGGTCCCGGTGGGACGGTGGAGACCTTCGGCGAGGAGGTCGCGGGCGAACACCCACTCGACGGTCTCCTCGGCTCCGGTGTGGAAGGTGGCGTGCACGGCGTAGGGGTCGGCCGTGTCGTACCGCAGGCCTGCGGGGACAGGCAGGGAGGACTCGCTCGACACAACGAGGCGCAGGTGCAGCTCGCAGCTGACCGTGGTGTTCATAAGCGCCAGGGCCTTTCGCTCAGTGTGCGCTCGGGGATTCGCACGTCGGCGAAATCGACATGCCACCTACGGTGCCGTTGTAAACCCCTCTGAGTGTTTTGCGTGCGTTTACGTAACTCTTCCGGCCGAGAGATCGTTCGGGTCGTACGCCCATTCCGGTGACAGGTTTCGCTCCGGTAGTGTTTGGCCGTATGAACACGGGGAGTAACAAGTCCGGCGAGGCGGCCGTGGCGGAAGACCGTTCGGGGACGGAGGACGCCGCGGCCGGGCCGGCGCTCGGTTCGCGGGCGCCGGAATTCGTCAAGGCGCGCCGTGCGCTGCACCTGAGCTGGCAGGTCGGGGTCTTCGTCGTCGGCCTCGCGGTCGTGGTGGCCGGCATCATCATGCTGCCGCTCCCCGGACCGGGCTGGGTCGTGATCTTCGGCGGCATGGCGATCTGGGCGACCGAGTTCGTCTGGGCCCAGCTGGTGCTGCGCTGGACCAAGCGCAAGGTCACCGAGGCGGCGCAGCGTGCCCTCGATCCGAAGGTCCGGCGCCGGAACATCGTCCTGACCTCGATCGGTGTCGTGATCATCGGCGTGCTGGCCGGGATCTACCTGTGGAAGTTCGGCCTCGAGATGCCCTGGAAGATCAAGGACCAGTGATCGTCCGCGAGGGGGCGCCGCCGGCCGCCCCGCTGGTCACGGGCGCCTCTGACATGGGGTAATGTTCTTCCTGCGTCCGGGCGATTAGCTCAGTGGGAGAGCGCTTCGTTCACACCGAAGAGGTCACTGGTTCGAACCCAGTATCGCCCACCGGATCATCAAGGCGGCCCCGCTCACCATCGTGAGCGGGGCCGCCTTCGTGTGTGCGTCCGGGCCGCCGCCCCGGGCGGCGCGCGCCGGGCTCCCGGGCGTTCCGCCTGCGTGCGCCGTCACCCAACCGTGACCTTCCGCGCCGCCCGCCCCGGAGGGTCCTCTGGCGTTCGGCCCGTCGGTCACGCCGCGCCGACCTGGCCGTTCTTCCAGCTGCCGGCCGGGGTCCCGGGAGCCGGCGCCGTCGCCGCCGTGGGGTGCGGCCCGTGAATTCCTGTCCGAATCATTGACGCGTCCGTGGGCCCTCCGTACCTTGTGCCAGCAAGCGCTTACTTGAAACGATTCATGAGCGAGAGTGTTGTCGCGGGGAGGCTCGTATGCAGCAGGGCGGAATTGGGGAACGGAAGGCCGGGAGGCGGACGGTCCTCAAGGCGGCGGGGGCCTCGCTGGCCGTAGCGGGGCTGGGGGCCACGGCCACCGCGTGCGGCGGGGGCAGCGGCTCGGGGGACGGAACGGTGACGATCCGTTACTCCTGGTGGGGTGCCGAGGACCGGGCGGAACGCATCAACAAGACCATCGCGCTCTTCGAGAAGAAGTATCCGAAGATCAAGGTCAAGACCGACTTCCAGCCGTACACCGACTTCTGGAAGAAGTTCAACACCCAGGCCTCCGGAGGGAATCCGCCGGACGTCTTCCAGAATGCCATCGGATTTCTGCGCAAATACGACGCCAAGAATGTCCTGCTCGATCTGAGCGGGCAGGTCGAGGCGGGAAACCTCTCCATGGACGGATTCCGCGCGGGACTGGAGAAGTTCGGCGAGATCGACGGCAAACTCCTCGGTGTGCCCGTCGGTTCCAACTCCATGGCCCTGGTCATCGACAAGCCCGTCTACACCCGGGCCGGTGTCAAGCCCGAACAGGGCTGGACGTGGGACGACTTCGACGAGGCGATGACGAAGGTCCGCGACAGGACGGGCCGGGCCGGGGACAGCGGCATGTACGGCGTCATGTACCTCTACGACCTGTACCTGCGTCAGAACGGCAAGGCCTTCTTCACGAAGGACGGACTCGGCTTCACCGAGGCGGACCTGACCACCTGGTGGACCAAGGCGGAGAAGGGCGTGAAGTCCGGCCTGTTCGCCGACGCCAAGAAGGTCGCCCAGATCAAGCCCAAGTCGGCGCTCTCCGCGGAACTCGCCGGCAGCGAGTTCACCTGGGACAACTTCACGGTCCGCTACACCTCCGAGGGCAAGAGCGAGTACGGCCTCGCGCCGATCCCCACCACGGACGGCAAGCGGACCGGCCAGTACCTCGGCTCCCTGATGCTCAGCGCCTACAAGCGGACCCAGCACCCCAAGGAGGTCGCCCAGTTCATCGACTTCATGGTCCACGACCCCGAGGTCGCCAAGATCATGGGCTACGACCGGGGCGTCCCCACCACGCAGGCCCAGTACGACGCGTACAAGCCGACCGACCCGGTCAACCAGGCCATCGCCGCCTACGAGGAGTCCCTCGTCGCGGCCGGTGTCCTGGAGCAGATCACCCCGCACCCGAACGGCGCCGACATCTGCGAGGCCGCCTTCCTGCGCATCGCCGAGGAGATGGCGCTCGGTTCGCGGTCCGTCGAGGAGGCCGTCAAGCAGTTCTTCACCGAGTCGAAGACGGCTCTCGCCGGCTGATGGGAAGCGCCGTGACACACGCCCCCGCGACGGAGGGCCCGACGGTCTCCGAGCCGCGGCACGGTCCGGCGAAGCCGCCGCGCCCCACCGGGCCGAAGCGGCAGGGCCGCCGGGAGAACCTCGCCGGGTACCTCTTCATGTCCCCCTGGATCGCCGGATTCCTGCTGCTGACGGCGGGACCGATGGTCGCCTCGCTCTACTTCGCGTTCACCGACTACAACCTGTTCGACGCGCCCCGGTGGATCGGCCTGGACAACTTCTCCGAGATGTTCGGCGACCCACGCTGGCGTCACTCGGTCCGCATCACCCTGTGGTACGTCGTGGTCGGTACGCCGATCAAGCTGATCGCGGCGCTCGGCGTCGCGCTGCTGCTGGCCCAGAAGCGGCGCGGACAGGCCTTCTACCGGGCCGCGTTCTACGCGCCGTCGCTGATCGGCGCGAGCGTGTCCGTCGCCATCGTGTGGAAGGCGATCTTCTCGGACGACGCGGTCGTCGACCGTACGCAGCAGTTCTTCGGCATCGACGCCGGCGGCTGGACCGGCGACCCGGAACTGATCATCTACAGCCTCGTGGCGCTGACCGTCTGGCAGTTCGGCGCCCCGATGGTCATCTTCCTGGCCGGTCTGAAGCAGGTCCCCCGCGAGCTGTACGAGGCGGCCGACGTGGACGGCGCGGGAAAGCTGCGGCAGTTCTGGAACATCACCCTGCCGACGATCTCCCCGGTCCTCTTCTTCAACGTCCTGCTGGAGACCATCCACTCCTTCCAGATCTTCAGCTCGGCCTACATCGTCGGCGGCGGCGCCGGGGGCAACGCCTGCGGTCCCGCGGACGGCACGATGGTCTACACCTGCTACCTGTACGTCCAGGGCTTCGAGAACAGCCGCATGGGCCTGGCCTCCGCCATGGCGTGGATGCTGCTGGTCGCGGTCGCCCTGGTCACCGCGGTGCTGTTCTGGTCCCAGAAGCGCTGGGTGCACTACGAGGAGGGCGGCCGATGAGCGCGCAGGCCACCGACGTCACACCGGCCGCCGATGCCCCACCGCCCCGGTCCACCAGGGCGGCCGTGCTCCGGCGCGCTCTGCCCGGGTCGCTCGCCTGGCACCTCGGCTCGCTCGCGATCCTCGCCGTGATCCTCTACCCGGTGCTCTGGGTGATCGGGGGCTCCTTCAAGGAGAGCGGCGACATCGTCGGCAGCCTGGACCTCTTCCCGGGCGACCCGATCACGGACAACTACGCCAGCCTCGCCGACGGCATCGCGGACATCTCCATCTCCACCTTCTTCGTCAACTCGCTCTTCCTCGCCGTCGGTTCCGTGATCGGCATCGTGGTGTCCTGCTCGCTGACCGCGTACGCCTTCGCGAAGATCAGGTTCACCGGCCGCAACCTGCTGTTCACGCTGATGATCGGCACGCTGCTGCTGCCCTACCACGTGCTGCTGATCCCGCAGTACGTGCTCTTCCGCAACCTGGACATGATCAACACGTACACCCCGCTCCTGCTGGGGAAGTACCTGGCCACCGAGGCGTTCTTCGTCTTCCTGATGGTGCAGTTCATGCGCAACCTGCCCCGGGAACTGGACGAGGCGGCCCGCCTCGACGGCTGCGGGCACCTGCGGATCTACTGGTCGATCGTGCTTCCGCTGTGCCGGCCGGCGCTGATCACCAGCGCGATCTTCACCTTCATCAACTCCTGGAACGACTTCATGGGCCCGCTGATCTACCTCAACGAGCCCGGCAAGTACACGATCTCCCTCGGTCTGAAGATGTTCGTGGACCAGGAGGGCCTGGCGAACTACGGCGGCATGATCGCCATGTCGCTCGTCGCCCTGCTGCCGGTCCTCGCCTTCTTCCTGGCCTTCCAGCGCTATCTGATCGACGGCATGGCGACGTCCGGCCTGAAGGGCTGAGGTGGGATTCCGATGACCGAAGCGCGTGCCGAAACCCGTACGGGGCCGGGGGAGTCCCGGTTCGCCCAGGGTTTCGCCCTGTTCGCCGAGTGCCTGCTCACCGGCGTGTGGATCGCGGTGGCGGCGCTGCCGCTCGTCACCTACCCCGCCGCCTTCGCGGCCGGCGCGCGGCATCTCCGGCGCCGGCCGGCCCACGAGAGCGGTGGTCTGCGGGAGTTCGCCGCGGACTTCCTGGCGGCGGCGCGTCACGGCTGGCTGGTCGGGCTCGCCGGGTGGGTCGCCCTGGCGGTCGTCTGGATCGACGTACGGGCCGTGCGGGACGGCCTGCCCGGCGGACCGCTGGTCGGCGCCGTCGGCGTCCTCGCCCTCATCGGCGCGGCCGTCGCGGGCCTGCGCGCGGCGGCGGACTGGCACCCCGGCGCCTCCTGGCGGGTACTTCTCGCGCGGGCGGGCCGGCGCACGGTGCTCGACCCCGCCGGTTCCTTCCTCCTCGTCGGCGGACTGGCCGTCGTGGTCTGCTCGGCCTGGTTCAGCGCACCGCTGGCCGTCGCCGTCCTGGGCGCCGTCGCCGCGGCGGCCGTCGCGGTGGAGGAGCGCTTCCGGCGCCGCTGACCCGACGCCCGCGCCCCGGCGGCCCCGGACCGGGGGGACCGCCCCCCCCGCGCACCGAGGCCGGTGTCCCGACGCCGCGGCCTCCTCTGTCATGCCCTTGACACCCCTGCACGCCCGCACGGAAAGGAAAGGCCATGTCCCCCATCCCCCGCAGGTCCCTCCTCAAGGCGGCCGCCGTCGCCGGCGCCGCCGCCCAGTTCAGCTGGGCGCTGGGCACGAAGAACGCGCAGGCCGCGCCCACCGCCGCACCGGTCGCCGACGACGCTCCCGTCACCCTCACCTGGCTGGAGGACGGCGGTCTGGGCGCCGCCCCCGGCTCCACCGTCGGCGTCCCCTGGCCCCGGGGCACCTTCCGGGAGGACCAGTCGTTCGCCGTCACGGACGAGGACGGCAGGGCCGTGCCCGTGCAGTCCTGGCCGCTCGCGTACTGGCCCGACGGCTCCCTCAAGTGGACCGCGCACGCGGTCGGTTCGGGCAACGGCAAGCTCACCCTGGACGCCGGCGACCCCGCCGCCCCCGACAAGAAGGTCACCGTCGACCGGCGCGGCGGCACCATCGCCATATCGACCGGCGTCATCACCGCGAGAATCGGCAAGTCGGGGTCCGCGCTCATCACATCCGTCACCCGCGGCTCCACCGAGATCGCCAGGAACGGCCGCCTCGTCCTGCTGCGCCAGCCCGAGATCGAGGACGGCGACCAGGGCACGGTGAAGTACGAGCGCTTCGACGGCGCGATCGACGAGGTGAAGGTCGAGCAGGAGGGCCCGGTCCGCGCCGTCGTCCGCATCGACGGCAGGCACCGCAAGGGCCACCGCGGCCTGCTCCCCTTCTCCGTCCGCCTCTACTTCTACGCCGGCGCCGACTCCTTCCGCATGGTGCACACCGTCACCTTCGACGGGAAGCAGGAGCCCGGAAAGGCGAGCGGCGACTTCGTCCGCGGCCTCGGCGTCCGCTTCACCGTCCCGATGCGCGACGCCTCCTACGACCGCCACGTCCGCATCGGCGGCGAGGGCACCGGCCTGCTCAGCGAGGCCGTCAAGGGCATCACCGGACTGCGCCGCGACCCGGGAGCCGCCGTCCAGGCGGCCCAGTTCGCCGGGGAGAAGCTGCCCGACCCCGCCACCTGGGACCAACGGGTCACCACCCGCCTCCAGTACATCCCGGAATGGGGCGACTACACCCTCTCCCAGCTGTCCGCCGACGGCTTCGCCCTGCGCAAGCGCACCAAGAAGGGGCACGGCTGGATCGGCGCCGGCGGCGGGCGTCGCGCCTCCGGCTTCGGCTACGTCGGCGGCGCCGGCGGCGGCCTCTCCTTCGGCCTGCGCGACTTCTGGGAGAAGTACCCCGCCCAACTCGACATCCGCGACGCCGCGACCGACGCGGCCGAGGTCACCCTCTGGCTCTGGTCGCCCGAGGCCCAGCCCATGGACCTGCGCTTCTACCACGACGGCATGGGCCAGGAAACCTTCCCCGAACAGCTCGAAGGCCTCAACATCACCTACGAGGACTACGAACCCGGCTTCGGCACCCCCTACGGCATCGCCCGCACCTCGGAACTCCTCTTCTGGGCCAACGCCGCCACCCCGAGCGCCGGCGAACTCGCCGAACAGGTCGAGGCCGTACGCGTCCTGCCGCAACTGGCCGCACCGCCGAAGCAACTCGTCAAGGCCGGCGTCTTCGGCCCCGGCCTCTACTCCGAGCCCGACCGCTCCACACCGGCCAGGGCGAAGATCGAGGACCACCTCGACTTCCTCTTCACCTACTACAAGGACCAGGTGGAGCAACGCCGTTGGTACGGCTTCTGGGACTACGGCGACATCATGCACAGCTACGACGCCGCCCGGCACACCTGGCGCTACGACATCGGGGGCTACGCCTGGGACAACTCCGAGCTCTCCCCGGACCTGTGGCTCTGGTACGCCTACCTGCGCTCCGGCCGCGCCGACATCTTC
The DNA here is from genome assembly GCF_044754585.1 of Streptomyces sp. NPDC093065. Lineage (NCBI taxonomy): Bacteria > Bacillati > Actinomycetota > Actinomycetes > Kitasatosporales > Streptomycetaceae > Streptomyces > Streptomyces sp. NPDC093065. Next base: position 82,303 of record NZ_JBIVPJ010000011.1, read on the forward strand.
CGCTTCGCCGAGGCCATGACCCGGCACACCGGCGAGGTCGACGTCTACCACCTGGGCGAATGGGCCGGCCTCGGCACCCGGCACGGCGTCCAGCACTACGCCGACAGCGCCAAGCAGCAGCGCATCGCCAACACCACCTACCGGCGCTTCTACTACTTCCTCACCGCCGACGAACGCGTCGGCGACCTCATGCGCGCGGGCGTCGACTCCGACGAGACCTTCCTCGCCCTCGACCCGCTCCGCAAGATCCGCACCGAGCCGTACACCCCCGACCGCAACGCCCTGTCGATCGGCTTCGGCACCGACTGGAGCGGCCTGGTCTCGGCGTGGCTCACCGAGTGGGAACGCAAGGGCCCGAAGTGGGAGAAGGCCCGCGACCGCGTCCTGTCCACCATGGAGACCATCGCCGCCCAGCCCAACGGCTTCGTCCAGGGCAGCGGCCTGTACGACCTGGACACCGGAAAGTTCGCCGTCGCCGACGCCCCCGAGGTCGACGTCTCCCACCTGTCCGCCGTCTTCGGCCTGAACGAACTGTGCGCCGAACTGATCGACCTCGTCGACATGCCGAAGTTCGAAGAGGCGTACTACGACTACTGCCGCTACTTCAACGCGAGCAAGACGGAACAGGCGGAACGCTACGGATCCGACTTCGGCAGCCTCATCCTCTTCCAGGGCCACTCGCGGCTCGACGCCTACGCGGCCGTACGGACCGGCGACGACAGGCTCGCCACGCGCGCGTGGCAGAAGTTCTACGACTCCGACGGCTACCGGGAGTCGGCACCCTGGAAGACGGAGAAGCTGAGCGGCCCCGCCGCCCTGGTCCCCGGCAGCGAGGCCAGCTGGGTGTCCACCAACGACACCGCCCTCTACGGCCTCGCCGCCATCGAGAACCTCGCACTCCTGGGGGACAGGATGCCCTAGCCGGCCCCCGGCGGACGCGCGCGCGGGCACACTGCACGGGTGGACTGGAACCATTACCGCTTCCGCAGCCTGTGGCCGCTGCCCGCACCCGCCCCGGACGTCTACCGCGCCTTGGAACGGATCGAGGACTACCCCCGCTGGTGGCACCAGGTCCGCGAGGTCACCCGGCTCGACGACACCAGCGGCGTCCTCCGGGTGCGCTCCCTCCTCCCGTACGACCTGACGACGGTCGTGCGGGAGGGGCGCCGGGACCCCGCCGCGGGGGTGCTGGAGGTCGTGATGAGCGGCGACATGGAGGGCTGGGCGCGCTGGACGGTCGCACCGCGCGGCTCCGGCACCGTGGCCCGCTACGACCAGGAGGTCGTCGTCGGCAAGCCGCTGCTGCGCCGCCTGGCCGTGCCGGGACGCCCCCTGTTCCGGGCCAACCACCGGCTCATGATGCGGGCCGGGCGGCGGGGCCTCGCCGCCCACCTGGCAGGCGGTCGGCAAGCGGTTTGATGGAAACGCGGAGCGCCCTGTATTGTTCAGTCCGTTCCCGGGCGATTAGCTCAGTGGGAGAGCGCTTCGTTCACACCGAAGAGGTCACTGGTTCGAACCCAGTATCGCCCACGCTCGTGACAGCGACGTGAGTCCGCGGAAACCGCGGACCACGTCGCTTCGTCGTTTCTGCGCGGCCTCGCCGCGCGCAGGGGGGGGCTCCGCCACCCGCACCCCCGCCCCGGTGTTCGCGCGGGCCGGGGACGAAGGGTCACGCCGCCGCCGGCAACTCCGGGCGCAGCGGCCAGGCCGGGTCCACCGACTCCTCGGTGCCGTTGAGCGCGAACCACGCCTGCAGCCCCCGCGCCTGACCCGCGTGCCACACCGCCTGCAGGGTGTGCAGCTCGGCGGGGGAGAGGCGCTCGAGCCGCGCCTGGAAGCGGCGCCCCACCGCCCGGACGACCTCCAGCGCGGCCTGGGCGTCGGCCGCCGCGTCGTGCGCGCCCTCCAGCTCCACGCAGTAGTGCGCGCACAGGTCGGTGAGGGTGCGGCGGCCCTTGCGAGAGCGGTCCAGCTGCTTGTCCAGCACCCTCGGGTCCAGCACGTGCAGTGACGTCCGCTCCAGCCAGCGGCCGAGGGGGGAGGCACGGTGCCGGCGCAACTCCCGGTCCAGCAGGGTGAGATCGAACGGCGCGTTCATCACCACGAGCGGTCGCCCGGCGCGGGCCTGTTCGGCCAGCGCCTCGGCTATCTCGTACATCACCGGCGCCGGCCACCGGCCGTGGCGCTCCACGTGCTCCTGGGTCAGCCCGTGCACCGCCGTCGCCGCCTCGGGCACCGGCACGCCCGGGTTCACCAGCCACCGGGTCACCCGCGGCCGCAGCCCCGGCGCGTCCTGGACGACGAGGGCCGCCGACACGATCCGGTCGGTCTCGGTGTCCACACCCGTGGTCTCCGTGTCGAAGGCGGCCAGCGGCCCCTCGAACCAGCTCGTCATAGGGCACTCAACTCCTCGTCCGAGCGCGGCAGCTGACGCGCCGTGTCTTGTCCCGGTTCGGTGATACCCGGGCTGTTTGCGACGTACGCCGCAGGGACACAACAGGAGTACGGGTCTTTGCAGTTCACAGACCCGCAGCGGGGATTCACCAGTTCTGGAAGGCTGTTGGTCATGGCCATTGCGCAGCCCGAACGGGGCGGGCTGCTTCCGGAGCGCACCGCGCCCGCACGCGGCTCTCTCGCCACCACCGCCTGCATGGAGACCTTGCAGGTCGGCTACCTCCACGCGGTCGCCGCCGCGGCGGGCTGCTCGCTCTCCCAGCCCTTCCCGGACAACGGCATCGACTGGCATGTCAGCCACAGCGCCCCCGGACACACGGTCGACGACGAGGTCACCATCAAGGTGCAGCTCAAGGCGACGTACCAGCTCCCGCCGCATCCGCCCGCCCGTCTCCCGCCACCACCCCCGACGGAGAGGGCCGCGCCCCCGCCCCACCTGACGGGGCGCTTCTTCTCCTTCACCCTGGACAACGACCACCTGGCGAAACTCGCCCGCACCCCCGTGTCGGTGCACAAGATCCTGGTCGTGATGATCGTCCCCCGGTCCCGGGACCAGTGGCTGCGCGCGGACCACGACCGGCTCGACCTCAGGCACTGCTGCTACTGGACCAACCTCGCCGGACACCCGGTGACCGGACGGCGGCGCACCACCGTGCGGATACCGACCGCGCGGATCTTCGACGACCGGGCGCTGTGCGAGATCATGACGCGGGTCGGGACGGGAGGGAAACCATGAGGCACCGCCCGGCCGGCGAACCCCGGCCGTCAGTCGGACCCCTTCGGCCGGTACCGCCGCACCCGGCGGACGCCCTCGACGACACCCTGCGGGACGACCGCCCGCCCGAGTCCGGCACCGTCGACCCGGCCGTGCTGACCGCCCTGCTCCACCGGCACGGTTGGCACCGCCGCGGCGGCGCCCCGGGCCGATACGGCCGCTGGACCCCGCCCGGCCCGGCCGCCGGCGCCACCAGCCTCCTGGTGCCCGTCAGCCGTGCCTTCCCCGACAGCGACGACCTGCTCGCCGATGCGCTGCTCGCCCTGTCCCGCAGCGGCACACCCGCCGCCCGCGAGATCCTCCTCTCCCTCGCCGTCCCCAGCGACGAGATCCGCTGGGAACGCGACACACCGGCAGGCCCCGGCGGCACCGCCTCCTGGGCCGCGGAGGAACAGCTGCGGTCCGCCGCCCGCCGGACGCTGCTCGCCGGAGCACTCGCCACGCGCGCGCGTGCGGGCTACTACGGCGCCCGGCACCGGCGCGCCGCCGCCGCGGCCCTGGAGAACGTGCTGGTGGGTCCCGCCCCCGGCGGCCGTCTGCTCACGGCGTTCCTGCCGGTCACCGACGTCCGCCCCCTCGCCGTACGCCTCCACCAGGCCCTGTACGCCGCCCGCGAGGCCGTCGACTACCGGCGGGCCACCGGCGGCATGGAGGCCTTCGACTCGGCCGTCGCCGCCGGCGTCAGCCACGAGCTGACCGAAGCGCTCGTCGCCCTGGTCCGGGGCAGCGAGGGGGCCAGGATCGCCGTCCGGTGGGCGCCGGCCGCCGGCGTGCCCGAGGGCTGCGGCGCGCCCGCCGAACCCGTCGAGTTCACCCCCGGCGACCTGCCCGCCCTGCGCGAGGCCGCCGCCCGATACCTGCGCGCGGAACCCTCCGTCCCGGTGCGGATCACCGGCACCGTCGTCCGCATGCGCCGGCCCGGACCGCGCGGCACCGGCACCGTACGGCTGCGGGTGCTGGCCGGAGCAGAGGTGCCGCACGTACGCGTCGCGCTGGACGAGGAGGCGTACCGGATCGCCGGGCACGCCCACCTCGTCGGGCTGCCGGTACGGGTGCTCGGGCGGCTGGAGAGCCGGGGCGGATTCCGCCGCCTCACCGGCGCCTGCGAGATCACGCCCGTACAGGTCGACGACGCGGAGCGGGACCGGCTGCTCAAGGCCGTCCAGGAGCATGTGGAGGTCGCGGCCTTCCTCGAGGAGTCCTGCGGCGACGCAGGGGAGTGCCGGGACTGATTTCGCGGTGGGCGGGCCCGGGTCGGTACGATCGCCCTCATGCGTGCGCTCCGGTATGGCGCCGCGGCCCCACCTTCAGTCAGGAGAGACCGGTGTCAGACGTCCGTGTGATCATCCAGCGGGATTCCGAGCGGGAAGAACGCGTGGTGACGACGGGCACTACGGCCGCGGAGCTCTTCGCCGGCCGGCGCTCGATCATCGCGGCGCGCGTGGCCGGCGAGCTCAAGGACCTCGCGTACGAGGTCGAGGACGGCGAGACCGTCGAGGGCGTCGAGATCTCCTCCGAGGACGGTCTGAACATCCTGCGCCACTCCACCGCGCACGTCATGGCCCAGGCCGTGCAGGAGCTGTTCCCCGAGGCCAAGCTGGGCATCGGCCCGCCCGTCAAGGACGGCTTCTACTACGACTTCGACGTCGAGAAGCCCTTCCACCCCGATGACCTCAAGGCCATCGAGAAGAAGATGCAGGAGATCCAGAAGCGAGGGCAGAAGTTCTCCCGCCGCGTGGTCACCGACGACGAGGCCCGCACGGAGCTCGCCGACGAGCCGTACAAGCTGGAGCTGATCGGCCTCAAGGGATCCGCCTCGCACGACGACGGCGCGGACGTCGAGGTAGGCGCCGGCGAGCTGACGATCTACGACAACCTGGACGCCAAGACCGGCGAGCTGTGCTGGAAGGACCTCTGCCGGGGCCCCCACCTGCCCACCACCCGCAGCATCCCGGCGTTCAAGCTCATGCGCAACGCCGCCGCCTACTGGCGCGGCAGCGAGAAGAACCCGATGCTCCAGCGCATCTACGGCACCGCCTGGCCCACCAAGGACGAGCTGAAGGCGCACCTGGAGTTCCTCGCCGAGGCCGAGAAGCGCGACCACCGCAAGCTCGGCAGCGAGCTGGACCTCTTCTCCATTCCGGAGCAGATCGGCTCCGGCCTCGCCGTCTTCCACCCCAAGGGCGGCATCGTCCGCCGGGTCATGGAGGACTACTCGCGGCGCCGCCACGAGGAGGAGGGCTACGAGTTCGTCTACACCCCGCACGCGACCAAGGGGAAGCTCTTCGAGACCTCGGGCCACCTGGACTGGTACGCCGACGGCATGTACCCGCCCATGCAGCTCGACGAGGGCGTGGACTACTACCTCAAGCCCATGAACTGCCCGATGCACAACCTGATCTTCGACGCGCGCGGCCGCTCCTACCGTGAGCTGCCCCTGCGCCTGTTCGAGTTCGGCACCGTGTACCGGTACGAGAAGTCGGGCGTCGTGCACGGCCTGACCCGGGCCCGCGGCTTCACCCAGGACGACGCGCACATCTACTGCACCCGGGAGCAGATGTCTCAGGAGCTGGACAAGACCCTCACCTTCGTCCTCAACCTCCTGCGCGACTACGGCCTGAACGACTTCTACCTGGAGCTCTCCACCAAGGACCCGGAGAAGTTCGTCGGCTCCGACGAGGCCTGGGAAGAGGCCACCGAGACGCTGCGCCAGGTCGCCGAGAAGCAGAACCTGGAGCTCGTGGCCGACCCGGGCGGCGCCGCCTTCTACGGCCCGAAGATCTCCGTCCAGGCCAAGGACGCCATCGGCCGCACCTGGCAGATGTCGACCATCCAGCTCGACTTCAACCTGCCGGAGCGCTTCAACCTGGAGTACACGGCCGCGGACGGCACCAAGACCCGCCCGGTCATGATCCACCGCGCGCTGTTCGGCTCCATCGAGCGGTTCTTCGCGGTGCTCCTGGAGCACTACGCGGGCGCGTTCCCGGCGTGGCTCGCGCCGGTGCAGGCGGTGGGCATCCCGATCGGCGACGCACACGTCGAGTACCTGGAGAAGTTCGCCGCGGCCGCCAAGAGGCAGGGACTGCGCGTCGAGGTCGACTCCTCCTCCGACCGCATGCAGAAGAAGATCCGCAACGCCCAGAAGCAGAAGGTGCCCTTCATGGTCATCGCGGGCGACGAGGACATGGCGAACGGCGCGGTCTCCTTCCGCTACCGCGACGGCTCCCAGGAGAACGGCATCCCCGTCGACGAGGCCATCGCGAAGATCGCCAAGGTCGTCGAGGAGCGGGTGCAGGTCTGATCGCCGGGTTCGACGGCGTGTGACGGGCCCCCGGGGAGATCCCGGGGGCCTTTCCCGGTCGCCGTGGGCGACGCCATATGCTGCACGCATGACGAGTGAGCCGGAGCAGCAGCTGGGAGTGGGGACGCAGGACGCGTTCCAGCGTCTGTGGACGCCCCACCGGATGGCGTACATCCAGGGCGAGAACAAGCCGAGCGGCCCGGGCGCCGACGACGGCTGCCCCTTCTGCTCGATCCCGGCCAAGTCCGACGAGGACGGGCTGATCGTCCGGCGCGGTGAGCACGTGTACGCCGTGCTCAACCTGTACCCGTACAACGGCGGGCACCTGATGACCGTGCCCTACCGCCACGTCGCCGACTACACCGAGCTGAACACCGTGGAGACCGCGGAGCTGGCCGAGCTGACCAAGCAGGCGATGACGGCGCTGCGCGCCGCGTCCGGCGCCCACGGCTTCAACATCGGCATGAACCAGGGCGCGGTGGCGGGCGCGGGCATCGCCGCCCATCTCCACCAGCACGTCGTGCCCCGCTGGGGCGGCGACACGAACTTCATGCCCGTGGTCGGCCACACGAAGGTGCTGCCGCAGCTGCTGGGGGACACCCGCAAGATGCTGGCGGACGCCTGGCCCTCCAGCCCGTCCGGCGTCTGAGGACGAGGCCGTCCAGGCCTGAGCGGGGTCCGGGGGCGCCCACCTGAGCACCCTCGGCCAACCGCCGGAGGCCTACGCGTCGTAGACGTCTGCCTTCTTCGGTGCCGCCTCCTGCACCGCGCCGCTCAGGCCGCCCGCGCGCGCACCGAACTTCTCGGTGTCCACGCCGTTCTCCTTCAGCACCTTGATCGCCGCCGAGTGCACCGCCCGCAGGACCGGCGTGGCCGCCCGCAGTGCGTCGTCGGCCATGAAGCGGTGCCGCCACGGCCGGTCCGCCCAGGCGTGCCGCACGCCGAAGGGCTCGGGCAGGGTGAGCTTGCCGCCCAGCCAGTACAGCAGCGGGGGGTACCAGGTCAGCGGCGCCCGCGCGGCCAGCCGTACCACCTCGTCGGTGTCGACCAGCGGGAGCTTCACCGTGCGGGTCTCCCAGAACTTGACGGACTTCTGGACCGTCTTCTCCTTGGCCGCGGGCTTGCTCGTGAACAGGCCGTGCACCGGGCCCAGGGCGTGTCCGGTGACCTCGATGCGCAGCGTCTCGTGCAGCACCGTCACCGTGATCAGCATGGAGATGACCAACTGGCCGTCCCACAGGGTCCACTGCACGCCCAGGTAGTGCCGGTCGCCCGCGCCGAACTGCTGCTTGTCGCAGATCTCCTGTATGGCGTGCTGCTTGACCTGGTACGCCTCGACGTCCGTGCCCTCGGGCCGGGACACCGCGCCGGCGTCCTCCGCGATCGGCGTCACGATCCAGTGCCGGACCGTCGGCTTGGGGAAGCCGCCGGTGTGCAGCGGACCGCGCTCCAGCATGCGCAGCCGGTCGTGGATGGCCTTGACCACGTCCCAGCTGCGGAACGGGTTGATCTCCCGGTCCGGATCGACGGGGACCAGCTCCTCGGCGAGCTGCCAGTTGCCCCAGCGGGTGCCCATGCCCAGGATGCCCTTGGGCCCGGCGTAGAAGACGGAGTTGGACTGCTGCTCGGCGCTGAGCCGGGCCAGTGACTGCCGCAGCTCCTCGGCAGCCGTCTCGCCGGGGCTGCTCGGCACCGCCTCGGGCACCTTGGCGCCCACGCCCGCGCCGGACAGGAGGCCGCTCCAGCGCTCCCGGAGGTCCCGTGCGGTGCGCTCGCAGATCCGCTTGGCCCAGAACCAGCCGACCACCGGGGCGACGACGCAGGCGCGCGCATACCAGGCCCAGAAGCCGCTGAAGGGCATCTTGAGCAGGAAGAGCACGGCGAGGACCCCCATCGCCAGCAGCAACGCGGTGGCGAGCGCGCCGGCCCGCTTGTCCTCGCGCCGGCCGACGGTGAGGCGGATCTGGAAGACCAGGAGCCAGACCAGCAGTCCGGGCAGGAACAGCAGGCCGCACAGCACCATGACGGCGCTCAGCCAGTTGTCCCGGTCCCTGCGGATACGGTGCGCCGCGAGGCTGTGCTCCACGACCACCTGCGGCTGGGTGCCGAAGGACTGGATGAGCGGGGCCCGCTTGGGGCCCAGCATCCGGTCGATGATCGCCCGGGAGTACGCCTCGCCCAGGTTGGGCCGGAACAGCTTGATCCGGGGCTTGCTCACGGCCGACTTGTGCCACTCGCTGTTGGCCTTGAGTATCTCGTCGGCCTCGCTGTCCCGGTAGGCGGCCGAGGCCAGCGCGAAGGTGGCCGTCTGGCCGCCGTCGTCCGTGCGCGGCACCTGCGGTCCGAAGAAGTCCGCGTAACCGCCGTCAACGGTCATTCCCGCCCCCGATCGCCACCACTGTCGCTCCTGCGGCCTTCCCGACTTCCCTGCCCCGCACACCTGTTGATCTGGTCATCAGCGTATCCGCCGGCACCGTCGCGCGTCACGGGACCGCCAAAGGCGCTCCCACGCACGCGGGTTGACCGCCGGGCGCGCCGTCGCACGCCGGGGCGGGCGCCTCCGGCACGGGGGAGCGGGCCCCGGTACGGCGGACCACACCCCGGAGCTCCGGGTTCCGCTAGGACGCCACCCGTACCTCCTCGCGCAGCCGGTCCGCGACCTGCGCCGGCATCGGTTCGTGCCGGGCGTAGCGGCGGTCGAAGCGGGCGGTGCCGTGCGCGAGGGAGCGCAGGTCCACGGCGTAGCGCCCGATCTCGATCTCGGGCACCTCGGCCCTGATCAGGGTCCGTCCGTCACTGGTCTGCTCGGTGCCCAGCACCTTGCCGCGCCGCCCGGAAAGGTCGTTCATCACCGCGCCCACGTAGTCGTCGCCGACCAGCACGCCCACCTCGGCCACCGGCTCCAGGAGATGGATCCTCGCCTCGGCCGCGGCCTCCCTGAGCGCCAGCGCGCCCGCCGTCTGGAAGGCGGCGTCGGAGGAGTCCACCGAGTGCGCCTTGCCGTCGAGCAGCGTGATCCGCACGTCGATCAGCGGATGGCCCGCGGCGACGCCCTTGGCGGCCTGCGCCCGCACGCCCTTCTCGACGGACGGGATGAACTGCCGGGGCACCGCGCCGCCGACGACCTTGTCGACGAACTCGATGCCCGAACCGCCCGGCAGCGGTTCCACCTCGATCTCGCAGATGGCGTACTGCCCGTGCCCGCCGGACTGCTTCACGTGCCGCCCCCGCCCGGCCGCCCGGCCGCCGAACGTCTCGCGCAGGGAGACCCGGTGGGGCACGACGTCGACCTGGACGCCGTAGCGGCTGCGCAGCCGCTCCAGGGCCACGTCGGCGTGGGCCTCGCCCAGGCACCACAGGACCACCTGGTGGGTGTCCTGGTTGTGCTCCAGGCGCATCGTCGGGTCCTCGGCGACCAGCCGGGCGAGCCCCTGGGAGAGCTTGTCCTCGTCGGGTTTGCTGTGCGCCTCGATGGCCAGCGGCAGCAGCGGGTCGGGCATCTCCCAGGGGGCCATCAGCAGCGGGTCGTCCTTGGCGGAGAGCGTGTCCCCGGTCTCCGCGCGGGTCAGCTTGGCCACGCAGGCGAGGTCGCCCGCGATCACGTGCGAGACCGGCCGCTGCTGCTTGCCGAACGGCGTCGACAGGGCGCCGATCCGCTCGTCGACGTCGTGGTCCTCGTGTCCGCGGTCGGTCATCCCGTGCCCGGACACGTGCACCGTCTGGTCGGCGCGCAGGGTGCCGGAGAAGACCCGGACCATGGAGATCCGGCCGACGTACGGATCGGAGGACGTCTTGACGACCTCCGCGACCAGCGACTCCTCCGGGTCGCACAGCCGCAGCTCGCGCCCGGCGCCCTCGGGAGTGGTGACCCGGGGCGCCGAGCGCTCCAGGGGCGTCGGGAAGCCACGCGTGATCAGTTCCAGGAGCTCGACCGTGCCCAGGCCCTGCCGGGCGCCGTCGGCGGCCGGCGCGGCGGCCAGCACCGGGAAGAACACCCCGCGTGCGACGGCCCGTTCCAGGTCCTCGACGAGCGTCTTGACGTCGACCTGCTCGCCGCCGAGATAGCGCTCCATGAGGGTCTCGTCCTCGCTCTCCGAGATGATCCCCTCGATCAGCAGCGAGCGGGCCTCGTCGAGCTGCGGCAGCTCCGCCTCGCCGGGCTCCGACGCCACGCGCTCGCCGGACGCGTAGTCGAACAGCTTGCGCGACAGCAGACCCACGAGCCCCGTCACGGGCGCGTGCCCGTCGGGCGCGGGCGGGCCGTGCAGCGGCAGGTACAGCGGCAGCACGGCGTCGGGGTCGTCGCCGCCGAAGGCCTCCGCACAGATCCGCGTCATCTCCTCGAAGTCGGCGCGGGCGGCCTCCAGGTGCGTGATCACGATGGCGCGCGGCATGCCGACGGCGGCGCACTCCTCCCAGACCATGCGGGTCGCGCCGTCCACGCCGTCGGAGGCCGAGACGACGAAGAGGGCCGCGTCCGCCGCACGCAGACCGGCCCTCAGTTCACCGACGAAGTCGGCGTACCCGGGAGTGTCCAAGAGGTTGATCTTGATGCCGTCCCATTCGACCGGCACCAGGGAGAGCTGTACGGAGCGCTGCTGGCGGTGCTCCATGTCGTCGTAGTCCGAGACGCAGCCGCCGTCCTCCACGCGGCCCGCCCGGTTCACCGCTCCCGTCGTCAGCGCGAGAGCTTCCACCAATGTCGTCTTGCCCGATCCGGAGTGGCCGACCAGCACCACGTTCCGTACGGAGGTGGGGTGGTCGGCCGCCGTCGCCCTTCCGGCGGCTCCGGGATGGGTGTGTGCCTTGTCGCCCATGTCCTTGCCTCCCGTGCACGGTGAGGTCACTGTGGGCGCGGACACGCGGGACCGCGTGCACTGGCGGCTCCGGCGACGCCCGCGGTCCTTCGAGCTTTCCACTCCCGTCACGCCGCGTCCATACGAAGGACCCGATCCCGCCGCCCACCGGCCGCCCGGCGACGGCTCAGGGTGCCCGGCCACCGCCCACGCGCGCGCGTGACTACGATGGGCCAGCCGGTGGCCAGCAAGGGCCGCGGCGCCACACCGACCGTCGGGAAGGCCATGCTGAACAAGTACGCGCGTGCATTTTTTACGCGTGTCCTCACACCGTTCGCCGCGTTTCTCATCCGCCGGGGCGTCAGCCCGGACACGGTCACGCTCCTCGGCACCGCCGGTGTGGTCGCGGGTGCGCTGGTCTTCTACCCCATGGGTGAGTTCTTCTGGGGCACGGTGGTGATCACGCTCTTCGTCTTCTCCGACCTGGTCGACGGCAACATGGCCCGCCAGCTGGGCCGCTCCAGCCGCTGGGGCGCGTTCCTGGACTCCACCCTCGACCGGGTCGCCGACGGCGCGATCTTCGGCGGCCTCGCCCTGTGGTATGCGGGGAGCGGCGACGACAACGTGCTGTGCGCGGTGTCGATCTTCTGCCTGGCCAGCGGGCAGGTCGTGTCGTACACCAAGGCGCGCGGCGAGGCGATCGGTCTGCCGGTGGCCGTCAACGGACTGGTCGAGCGCGCCGAGCGCCTCGTCATCTCGCTGGTCGCCGCCGGATTCGCCGGGCTGCACAAGTTCGGCGTCCCCGGCATCCAGTACCTCCTGCCGGTCGCCCTGTGGATCGTCGCCGTCGGCAGCCTCGTCACGCTGGTCCAGCGCGTCGTCACGGTCCGCCGGGAGGCCGCCGAGGCGGACGCCGCCCAGGAGAGCCAGGGCACCGAGGCGGCCAAGTGAGCGCTCGGGACCGGCTGACCGACGGTCTGTACGGTGCCGGCTGGGCCACCGTGAAGAAGCTCCCCGAGCCCGCCGCCGTGCGTCTGGGCCGCACCGTCGCCGACCTCGCGTGGAAGCGGCGCGGTGCGGGGGTGCGCCGTCTGGAGAGCAACTACGCGCGCGTGGTGCCCGGCGCGAGCCCGGAGCGGCTGGCCGCCCTCTCGCGCGCGGGGATGCGCTCGTACCTGCGCTACTGGATGGAGTCCTTCCGGCTCCCGGCGTGGAGCACCGAGCGGATCGGGGGCGGCTTCGCCCCCGAGGACCTGCACCACCTCACCGACGGCATGGACGCCGGCAAGGGCGTGATACTCGCCCTGCCGCACCTGGCCAACTGGGACCTCGCCGGAGCCTGGGTCACCACGAAGCTCGGCATCCCGTTCACCACCGTCGCCGAGCGCCTCAAGCCGGAGACGCTGTACGACCGTTTCGTCGCCTACCGCGAGGGCCTCGGCATGGAGGTCCTGCCGCACAGCGGCGGCACCGCCTTCGGCACGCTGGCCCGGCGGCTGCGCGACGGCGGCCTGGTCTGCCTGGTCGCCGACCGCGACCTGTCCGCCTCCGGCGTGGAGGTCGGCTTCTTCGGCGAGACGGCCCGGATGCCGGCCGGTCCCGCCCTGCTCGCCCAGCAGACGGGCGCGCTGCTGCTGCCGGTGACGCTCTGGTACGACGACTCGCCCGTGATGCAGGGCCGGGTGCATCCCCCGGTCGAGGTACCCGAGTCAGGCACCCGGGCCGAGAAGACGTCTGTCATGACACAGGCGCTGGCCGACGCCTTCGCCACGGGGATCGCCGACCATCCGGAGGACTGGCACATGCTGCAGCGGCTGTGGCTCAAGGACCTCGACCCGGCCAGGGCACCGGGAGCCGGAGAGCGGGGCGCCCAGTGAGGATCGGCATCGTCTGCCCGTACTCCTGGGACGTGCCGGGCGGCGTCCAGTTCCACATCCGGGACCTCGCCGAGTACTTCATCCGCCTCGGCCACGAGGTGTCCGTCCTCGCCCCGGCCGACGACGACACGCCGCTGCCCCCGTACGTCGTCTCCGCCGGCCGCGCGGTGCCGGTGCCCTACAACGGCTCGGTGGCCCGGCTGAACTTCGGCTTCCTCTCGGCGGCCCGGGTCCGGCGCTGGCTGCACGAGGGCGCCTTCGACGTCATCCACATCCACGAGCCGACCTCGCCCTCGCTGGGCCTGCTGACCTGCTGGGCGGCGCAGGGCCCGATCGTGGCCACCTTCCACACCTCCAACCCGCGCTCCCGCGCGATGATCGCGGCGTACGCGATCCTCCAGGCCGCCCTGGAGAAGATCAGCGCCCGGATCGCCGTGAGCGAGTACGCCCGCCGCACGCTCGTCGAGCACCTGGGCGGCGACGCGGTGGTCATCCCCAACGGCGTCGACGTCGACTTCTTCGCCGACGCCGAGCCCAAGCCCGAGTGGCAGGGCGACACGATCGGCTTCATAGGGCGCATCGACGAGCCGCGCAAGGGCCTGCCGGTGCTCATGCGGGCCCTGCCGAAGATCCTCGCCGCCCGCCCGCAGACCCGGCTCCTGGTCGCCGGGCGGGGCGACGAGGAGGAGGCCGTCGAGAGCCTGCCCAAGGAGCTGCGCCCCCGCGTGGAGTTCCTCGGCATGATCAGCGACGAGGACAAGGCCCGCTTCCTGCGCAGCGTCGACCTGTACGTGGCGCCCAACACCGGAGGCGAGAGCTTCGGCATCATCCTCGTCGAGGCCATGTCGGCGGGCGCCCCCGTCCTCGCCTCCGACCTGGACGCCTTCGCCCAGGTCCTCGACCGGGGAGCGGCCGGTGAACTCTTCCCCAACGAGGACGCCGACGCCCTGGCCGACGCGGCCGTACGCCTGCTGGCCGACCCTGAGCGGCGTGCCGTCCTGCGGGAGCGGGGCAGCGCCCACGTACGGCGCTTCGACTGGTCCACCGTCGGCGCGGACATCCTGTCCGTCTACGAGACGGTCACCGCGGGGGCGGCGGCGGTGGCGACGGACGACCGCGCGACGGGCCTGCGGGCCCGCTTCGGCCTGGCAAGGGACTGACCGCACCGGCAGACAGTCGCCCACGGCGCGTACGGCCACCGGCGGACACGGCTCGGCCGGGTGGATGCGGGGTGATCGTCTCGCGTTCACGGCGGGCGCGGCCGTGCGGCGGGCATGGGGCCGTCGTCGCGGGGAGTCCGGGTCGTGCGCCGGGCCGTCGTCGTGCGGGCGGGGGCCGCGATGGTGGGGCTCGGCCGGGCTGGTCCGGAGTGATCGTTTCGCGGCCTCCGGAGGGCGCGGGTATGGCGACGTCGTCGCAGGGTGTCGGCGTCGTGCACCGGGCCGTCGGCGTGCGGTCGGCCGCTGTCGTGCAGGGGGCCGCCGATGGTGGTGCGGGCGTCGATGATGCGGACGCCGATGGTGCGGGCGACCGGTGCGCGCGCAGGCGGGTGCGATCGCCGGCGCGAGCCGGCTCGCCGTCGGCGCTTGACGCCGCCGTCGTTCGCCGGGCCGTCGTCGTGCGGGCGGGGGGCCGCGAGGGTGGGGCTCGGCTGGGCCGGCCCCGGGTGATCGTTTCGTGTCCTCTGGCGGGCGCGGGCACGGGGAGGTCGTCGCGAGGTGTCGGCGTCGTGCACCGGGGCGCCGGCGTGCGGGCGGCCGCTGTTGTGCAGGGGGCCGCCGATGGTGGTGCGGGCGTCGATGATGCGGACGCCGATGGTGCGGGCGACCGGTGCGCGCGCAGGCGGGTGCGATCGCCGGCGCGAGCCGGCTCGCCGTCGGCGCTTGACGTCGCCGTCGTTCGCCGAGTCTCAGGCGGACGGGAGGAGACCGTCCCCGAACACGCCCCACCGGGGTCGCGCCGACCACCGATAGGGTTGCGGCCCGTGACCGCAACCCTCATCTGGATCCTGGTCGTCCTCGTCGCCGTCGGCCTGTACCTCAGCTGGACGGCTGGCCGCCTGGACCGGCTGCACGCCCGGATCGACGCCGCCCGTGCCGCCCTGGACGCGCAGCTGCTGCGCAGGGCGTCCGTGGCCCAGGAGCTCGCCACCTCCGGCGTGCTCGACCCCGCCGCCTCCATGGTCCTCTACGAGGCCGCGCACGCCGCCCGGCAGGCCGAGGAGGAGCTGCGGGAGGTCGCCGAGAGCGAGCTGAGCCAGGCCCTGCGCGCCGTCTTCGCCGACGCGCACCAGGTGGACGCACTGCGCGAGGCTCCCGGGGGAGAGGCGGCCGCCCACGAACTGGCCGAGGCCGTACGGCGGGTGCCCATGGCCCGGCGGTTCCACAACGACGCGGTGGGAGCCGCCCGCAGGCTGCGCGAGCACCGCAAGGTCCGCTGGTTCCGCCTGGCCGGACACGCGCCCTTCCCACTAGCCTTCGAGATGGACGACGAGTCGCCGGCCGCCCTGGTGGAGCGGGCCGCGTAAGCACCCGGGGGCGAAAACGATCCACCGCCTGTCCATTGGCCCTTGCTGTGGCCCGCTCGCCTCACGTTTCCTCGTTGCTGCACAAACCCCCTTCTCCTCAGCGAGGTACCCGTGTCCAGCACGCTCCCCGAAAACCAGGCACCCGAGACCGGCACCGCCCGTGTGAAGCGCGGCATGGCCGAGCAGCTCAAGGGCGGCGTCATCATGGACGTCGTCACGCCGGAGCAGGCGAAGATCGCCGAGGACGCGGGCGCCGTGGCCGTCATGGCCCTGGAACGCGTCCCCGCCGACATCCGCAAGGACGGCGGCGTGGCCCGGATGTCCGACCCGGACATGATCGAGGGCATCATCAACGCGGTCTCCATCCCGGTGATGGCCAAGTCCCGCATCGGCCACTTCGTGGAGGCCCAGGTCCTGCAGTCCCTCGGCGTCGACTACATCGACGAGTCCGAGGTCCTCACTCCGGCCGACGAGGTCAACCACAGCGACAAGTTCGCCTTCACCACCCCCTTCGTCTGTGGCGCCACCAACCTCGGTGAGGCCCTGCGCCGGATCGCCGAGGGCGCCGCGATGATCCGTTCCAAGGGCGAGGCCGGCACCGGCAACGTCGTCGAGGCCGTCCGCCACCTGCGCCAGATCAAGAACGAGATCGCCCGGCTGCGCGGCTACGACAACAACGAGCTGTACGCCGCCGCCAAGGACCTGCGTGCCCCCTACGAGCTGGTCAAGGAGGTCTCCGAGCTGGGCAGGCTCCCGGTCGTCCTCTTCTCGGCCGGCGGTGTGGCCACCCCGGCCGACGCCGCGCTCATGCGCCAGCTCGGTGCCGAGGGCGTCTTCGTCGGCTCCGGCATCTTCAAGTCCGGCGACCCGGCCAAGCGCGCCGCCGCCATCGTGAAGGCCACCACCTTCTACGACGACCCGAAGATCATCGCGGACGCGTCCCGCAACCTCGGCGAGGCCATGGTCGGCATCAACTGCGACACCCTCCCCGAGACCGAGCGCTACGCCAACCGCGGCTGGTAAGGCCCCCGACCCATGAGTGACACCCCCGTCATCGGCGTCCTGGCGCTCCAGGGCGACGTACGGGAGCACCTTGTCGCCCTGGCCGTGGCCGACGCCGTGGCCAGGCCGGTGAGGCGCCCCGAAGAACTCGCCGAGGTGGACGGCCTGGTCGTCCCCGGCGGCGAGTCCACCACCATCTCCAAGCTCGCCGTCCTCTTCGGCGTGATGGAACCGCTTCGCGCGCGCGTGCGTGACGGCATGCCCGTCTACGGCACCTGTGCCGGCATGATCATGCTGGCCGACAAGATCCTCGACCCGCGCTCCGGGCAGGAGACCGTCGGCGGCATCGACATGATCGTGCGCCGCAACGCCTTCGGCCGGCAGAACGAGTCCTTCGAGGCCGCCGTCGACGTCCAGGGCGTCGAGGGCGATCCCGTGGAGGGCGTCTTCATCCGTGCCCCCTGGGTGGAGTCCGTGGGCGCCGCCACCGAGGTGCTCGCCGAACACGACGGCCACATCGTCGCCGTACGCCAGGGCAACGCGCTGGCCACGTCGTTCCACCCGGAACTGACCGGTGACCACCGCGTGCACCGGCTCTTCGCCGACATGGTGCGCGCGAACCGGGCGGCCCGGTCCTTGTAGGATTCCTGCGTTCGTTGCAGGAGATGGGTTACGCGAAGGAGACAGGCAGATGTCCGGCCACTCTAAATGGGCTACGACGAAGCACAAGAAGGCCGTGATCGATGCCAAGCGCGGCAAGCTCTTCGCGAAGCTGATCAAGAACATCGAGGTCGCGGCGCGCATGGGCGGCGTCGACATCGAGGGCAACCCGACGCTGTACGACGCCATCCAGAAGGCGAAGAAGCAGTCGGTCCCGAACAAGAACATCGACTCCGCGGTCAAGCGCGGCGGTGGCCTGGAGGCCGGCGGCGCCGACTACGAGACGATCATGTACGAGGGTTACGGCCCCAACGGCGTCGCGGTGCTCATCGAGTGCCTCACCGACAACCGCAACCGCGCCGCCTCCGACGTCCGCGTCGCCATGACCCGCAACGGCGGCTCCATGGCCGACCCGGGCTCGGTGTCGTACCTGTTCAACCGCAAGGGCGTCGTGATCGTGCCCAAGGGCGAGCTGAGCGAGGACGACGTCCTCGGCGCCGTCCTGGACGCGGGAGCGGAGGAGGTCAACGACCTCGGCGAGTCCTTCGAGGTGCTCAGCGAGGCCACCGACCTGGTCGCGGTCCGCACCTCCCTCCAGGAGGCCGGCATCGACTACGAGTCCGCCGACGCCAACTTCGTCCCCACCATGCAGGTCGAGCTGGACGAGGACGGCGCGCGGAAGATCTTCCGGCTCATCGACGCCCTGGAGGACAGCGACGACGTGCAGAACGTCTTCGCCAACTTCGACGTCAGCGACGAGGTCATGGAGAAGGTCGACGCGTAACGCGTCCCCTGCTCAGCGGGCCGACGGGACACCACCCGTCGGCCCGTCGCGTTGTCGGTGGCACCCGATAGCCTTACGCATGTCAAAGATCACCGTCCACGGACCGCGACCGTCGATTGAGCAACCCCGACGGTGACCGGCCGGGTCCGCGAGAGCGGCGGCGGTTCAGCCGCAAAGGAGGCGCCGTGCGCGTACTGGGGGTGGACCCCGGGCTGACCCGCTGCGGAGTCGGCGTCGTGGAGGGCGTCGCGGGGCGGCCGCTCACCATGGTCGGCGTCGGCGTCGTCCGCACGCCCGCGGACGCCGACCTCGGTCACCGCCTCGTCGCCGTCGAGCAGGGCATCGAGCGGTGGCTGGACGAACACCGGCCGGAGTTCGTCGCCGTGGAGCGCGTCTTCAGCCAGCACAACGTCCGCACCGTCATGGGCACCGCCCAGGCAAGCGCCGTCGCCATCCTGTGCGCCTCCCGGCGCGGCATCCCCGTCGCCCTGCACACCCCCAGCGAGGTCAAGGCCGCCGTCACCGGCAGCGGGCGCGCCGACAAGGCACAGGTCGGTGCCATGGTCACCCGCCTGCTGCGGCTCGACGCCCCGCCGAAACCGGCCGACGCCGCCGACGCCCTCGCCCTCGCCATCTGTCACATCTGGCGCGCCCCCGCGCAGAACCGCCTCCAGCAGGCCGTCGCCCGGCACGCCTCCCAGGGCGCGCGCCGCCCGCAGACCCCCCACCCGTCGAAAGGCCGCCCCGCATGATCGCCTTCGTCAGCGGCACCGTCGCCGCCCTCGCCCCCGACGCAGCGGTGGTCGAGGTCGGCGGCGTCGGCATGGCCGTCCAGTGCACGCCGAACACGCTCTCCACCCTGCGGCTGGGCAAGCCCGCCAGGCTCGCCACCTCCCTCGTCGTCCGCGAGGACTCGCTCACCCTCTACGGCTTCGCCGACGACGACGAGCGCCAGGTCTTCGAGCTGCTCCAGACCGCCAGCGGCGTCGGCCCCCGCCTCGCCCAGGCCATGCTCGCCGTGCACCAGCCCGACGCCCTGCGCAGAGCCGTCTCCACCGGAGACGAGAAGGCGCTCACCGCCGTCCCCGGCATCGGCAAGAAGGGCGCGCAGAAGCTGCTCCTGGAGCTGAAGGACCGGCTCGGCGAACCGATCGGCGCCCCCGCCGTCGGCGCCCCGGTCAGCACCGGCTGGCGCGACCAGCTGCACGCCGCCCTCATCGGCCTCGGGTACGCCACCCGCGAGGCAGACGAGGCCGTCTCCGCCGTGGCGCCGCAGGCGGAGGCCGCCGGGGGCACCCCGCAGGTGGGCGCGCTGCTCAAGGCGGCCCTGCAGACGCTGAACCGCGCCCGCTGACCACGCCCGCCACCACCCACCCGGTGCGCCACGGCAAGGAGAACGAAGTGAACTGGGACGACACGACCGACGCGGAGGCCGCCGCCGAGCGGTTGGTGGGTGCTGTCGCCGACGGCGAGGACCAGGCCGTGGAGGCCGCCCTGCGACCCAAGGACCTCGGCGAGTTCATCGGCCAGGAGAAGGTCCGCGAGCAGCTCGACCTGGTGCTGCGCGCCGCACGCGCGCGCGGGGCCACCGCCGACCACGTGCTGCTGTCCGGTGCCCCCGGCCTCGGCAAGACCACCCTCTCCATGATCATCGCGGCCGAGATGGAAGCGCCCATCCGCATCACCTCGGGCCCCGCCATCCAGCACGCCGGCGACCTCGCTGCGATCCTCTCCTCCCTCCAGGAGGGCGAGGTCCTCTTCCTCGACGAGATCCACCGCATGTCCCGGCCGGCCGAGGAGATGCTCTACATGGCGATGGAGGACTTCCGTGTCGACGTCATCGTCGGCAAGGGGCCGGGTGCCACCGCCATCCCCCTGGAGCTGCCCCCGTTCACCCTGGTCGGCGCCACCACGCGAGCGGGACTGCTGCCGCCGCCGCTGCGCGACCGCTTCGGTTTCACCGCCCACATGGAGTTCTACGGACCGGCCGAACTGGAACGCGTGATCCACCGCTCCGCCGGCCTCCTCGACGTCGGGATCGACACCACCGGCGCCGCCGAGATCGCCGGCCGCTCCCGCGGCACCCCCCGCATCGCCAACCGCCTGCTGCGCCGGGTCCGCGACTACGCCCAGGTCAAGGCCGACGGCCTGATCACCCAGGAGATCGCCGCGGCGGCCCTCGCCGTCTACGAGGTCGACGCCCGGGGCCTGGACCGTCTCGACCGCGGAGTCCTGGAGGCCCTCCTCAAGCTGTTCGGCGGCGGGCCGGTCGGCCTGTCCACGCTCGCCGTCGCCGTGGGGGAGGAGCGTGAGACAGTGGAAGAGGTCGCCGAACCCTTCCTCGTACGGGAGGGTCTGCTCGCCCGCACCCCACGCGGGCGGGTGGCCACTCCGGCCGCATGGGCCCATCTCGGCCTCACCCCGCCGCGTTCGCAGAGTTCAGGAAACGGACAACAGGACTTGTTCGGGGCGTGACGACCCGCTCACGCGGGGCACATTCGCCGGAGCAGGAACCCCGGTGCCATGCTGGGCGTTGTTCCATGCGCGCGGACTCGCCTAGACTCCGCCGATGCCGCCCTTGTCGGCGGCGTACACACCCCCAACCATCAGGCCGCTCACCATCGCGGTCGTGTGAAGGAAGTACCGACCCGTGAGTCTCGTGACCCTCCTCCCGTTCATCGTGCTCATCGGGGCCATGTTCCTGATGACCCGGTCGGCGAAGAAGAAGCAGCAGCAGGCCGCCAACATGCGGAACGAGATGCAACCCGGTTCCGGGGTCCGCACCATCGGGGGCATGTACGCCACGGTCAAGGAGGTCAACGACGACACGGTCCTCCTCGACGCCGGTCCCGGGGTCGAGCTGCTCTTCGCCAAGAACAGCATCGGCGCCGTCCTCACCGACGACGAGTACAACCGCATCGTGCACGGCATCGAGCACGACCTGAAGTCCGACGCGGACGTCGTCCCCGACGACGCCTCCTCCCTCACCGAGACCGACGCCCCCGCCGACGCCGCCTCCGACGACAAGTCCGTCGACCTCGGCAAGAAGGCCGAAGAGCCGGACGACGAGCCGGCCGACGAGCCGACGGTCGACGCCGCACCCGCCGAGGCGAAGACGGACGAGCAGGCGAGGAAGTCCGACGGCGGTTCCGAGGCGAAGTAAGCCGTGCCCCGGGGTGCGCGGGACGGGTTCCCGCGCACCCCGCGTGACGCGCGGCTCGCACGGATCCGGACACCATGTGATGGCCGCCGGTGACGCCTTCTGGGCGCGAAGCGGCCCGAGAGGGAGTACGCAAAGGTGGTAGCACCTAAAAAGGGAAAGAATGCGAGCGCTCAGAGTAAGCCCGGGCGCTCGCTGGCCCTGATCCTGATCGCCATCGTGGCGCTCACCGGAGGCATGTTCGCCTCCGGACACACGACTCCGCGTCTCGGCATCGACCTGGCGGGCGGCACGAGCATCACGCTCCGGGCCGTGCCGGAGGCGGGCCAGGAGTCCGCGATCAACAAGACCAACATGGACACCGCGGTCGAGATCATGAACCGCCGTGTCAATGGTCTGGGTGTTTCCGAGGCCGAGGTCCAGACCCAGGGCGACCGGAACATCATCGTCAACATCCCCAAGGGGACGAACTCGAAGGAAGCCCGGCAGCAGGTCGGCACCACCGCCAAGCTGTACTTCCGTCCGGTTCTCGCCACCGAACTCTCCGGCGCCGACGCGACCGGCAGCCCCTCGCCGAGCGAGACCGGCGGCGCCCCGGACAAGGCGACCGACAAGGCCACGGACAAGGCGACCGACAAGGCCACCGACGGCGAGAAGGCCACCGACGGCGACAAGCCGAGCAGCGGCACCCCGTCGGACCCCGCGTCGGCCAGCGCCACCACCCAGGGCCGCGCCGTCGGCGACGCCCTGAAGGCCGACCCCAGCCCGTCCGGGAAGAGCTCCGACGGCGCCTCCCCGTCCCCGAGCGCCAGCGCCTCCGGCGACGACGAGGCCGCCAAGCTGCAGCAGCAGTACGCGGCCCTGGACTGCACCGACAAGAACGCCCGCGCCAAGGCCGGCAAGGGTGCCAAGCCGGGCGACTCGACGCTGGCCTGCGGCCAGAACTCGCAGGGCCAGTGGCAGAAGTACGTCCTCGGCCCCGCCGCGGTCGACGGCACCGAGGTCGACAAGGCCGACGCCGTCTACAACACGCAGACCGCCGCCGGCTGGACCGTGACGATGAAGTTCACGGACAAGGGCAGCAAGAAGTTCGCGGACATCACCGGACAGCTGGCCCAGAAGCAGTCCCCGCAGAACCAGTTCGCCATCGTCCTGGACAACGAGGTCGTCTCCGACCCGTACGTCAGCCAGGAGCTCACCGGCGGCAACGCGGAGATCTCCGGCAGCTTCGACCAGGAGGAGGCCCAGAGCCTCTCCAACATGCTGTCCTACGGCGCGCTGCCGCTGACCTTCAAGGAGGACAGCGTCACCACCGTCACCGCCGCGCTCGGCGGTGAGCAGCTCAAGGCCGGTCTGATCGCGGGCGCCATCGGCCTCGCCCTGGTCGTGCTCTACCTGCTGTTCTACTACCGCGGCCTGTCGTTCATCGCCGTGTGCTCGCTGCTGGTCTCGGCCGGTCTCACGTACGTGATCATGGCGCTGCTCGGCCCGACCATCGGCTTCGCGCTGAACCTGCCGGCCGTGTGCGGTGCCATCGTCGCCATCGGCATCACGGCGGACTCGTTCATCGTGTACTTCGAACGCGTCCGCGACGAGATCCGGGAAGGCCGCACGCTGCGTCCCGCCGTCGAGCGGGCCTGGCCGCGTGCCCGGCGCACCGTCCTCGTCTCCGACTTCGTGTCCTTCCTCGCCGCGGCGGTGCTCTTCATCGTCACGGTCGGCAAGGTGCAGGGCTTCGCGTTCACACTGGGTCTGACGACCCTGCTCGACGTGGTGGTGGTCTTCCTCTTCACCAAGCCGCTGCTGACGCTGATGGCCCGGCGCAAGTTCTTCGCGAGCGGTCACAAGTGGTCCGGCCTCGACCCCAAGGCCCTGGGTGCCAAGCCTCCGCTGCGCCGCACCCGCCGTCCGTCCCGTCCTGCCGCCGGCCCTGTCGACCCGAAGGAGGCGTGAGAGATGTCGAAGCTCGGCACACTCGGCGCCCGACTGCACCACGGCGAGGTCGGCTACGACTTCGTCAAGAACCGCAAGATCTGGTACGGCATCTCGATCCTCATCACCATCACGGCCATCGTCGGCCTGGCGGTGCGCGGTCTGCACATGGGCATCGAGTTCCAGGGCGGCGCGGTCTTCACCACCCCGAAGAACATGAGCGCCTCGGTCGCCCAGACCGAGACCTGGGCGGAGGAGGCCTCCGGCCACGACGCGATCGTCCAGAAGCTCGGCGACGGCAGCCTCCGCATCCAGATCGCGGGCACCGACACCCAGCAGTCGGACCAGATCAAGGAGGACCTCTCCAAGAACCTGGACGTCCCGGCGGAGAAGATCAACGCCGACCTGGTCGGCCCCAGCTGGGGTGACCAGATCGCGAGCAAGGCCTGGCAGGGCCTGGGGATCTTCATGGTCCTCGTGGTGATCTACCTGGCGATCGCCTTCGAGTGGCGGATGGCGGTGGCCGCCTTCGTCGCCCTGATCCACGACATCACCATCACGGTGGGCATCTACGCCCTCGTCGGCTTCGAGGTCACACCGGGCACCGTGATCGGTCTGCTGACGATCCTCGGTTACTCGCTCTACGACACGGTCGTCGTCTTCGACAGCCTCAAGGAGCAGACGAAGGACATCACCAAGCAGACCCGCTGGACCTACGCGGAGATCGCCAACCGCTCGATCAACAGCACCCTGGTCCGTTCCATCAACACCACGGTGGTCGCGCTGCTGCCGGTGGCGGGCCTGCTGTTCATCGGCGGCGGTGTCCTCGGCGCCGGCATGCTCAACGACATCTCGCTGTCGCTGTTCGTCGGTCTCGCCGCGGGTGCCTACTCGTCGATCTTCATCGCCACGCCGCTCGTCGCCGACCTCAAGGAGGCCGAGCCGCAGATGAAGGCCCTCAAGAAGCGGGTCCTCGCCAAGCGCGCCCAGGCGTCGGCCAAGGGCGAGCAGGCACCGGCCGCCGGGGACGAGGCCCCGTACGCGGACGACGAGGCCGACGACGCGGCACCCGCGGTCGTCGGGCCCCGCAACCAGCCCGCGTCCCGTGGCAGGGGACGCGGCCGGCCCTCGGGGAAGCGCCGATGACCGGAACGACCGACATCACGGAGCTGCTCCTCAGCCGCATCCGGGACGTGGCCGACCACCCGGAGCCGGGCGTGGTGTTCAAGGACATCACCCCGCTCCTCGCGGACCCGGCGGCGTTCGCCGCCCTGACCGACGCGCTCGCCGCGGTCGCCGGACACACCGGCGCCACCAAGGTCGTCGGTCTGGAGGCCCGCGGCTTCATCCTGGGCGCCCCGGCGGCCCTGCGGGCGGGCCTCGGCTTCATCCCCGTACGCAAGGCCGGCAAGCTCCCCGGAGCCACGCTCAGCCAGGCGTACGACCTGGAGTACGGCTCCGCCGAGATCGAGGTGCACGCCGAGGACCTCACCGCGGGCGACCGCGTGCTGGTCGTCGACGACGTCCTCGCCACCGGGGGCACCGCCGAGGCCTCGCTGGAGCTGATCCGCCGGGCCGGTGCCGAGGTCGCGGGCCTCGCCGTCCTGATGGAGCTGGGCTTCCTCGGCGGGCGCGCCCGTCTGGAGCCGGCCCTGGCCGGGGCGCCGCTGAAGGCGCTGCTCACGGTCTGAACCACGCGAACCGCACACCTGGGGCGGGCCCGGAGGAATCCGGCGCCCGCCTCAGGCGTTGCACGGGTTGACAGCCCTCACATCGGCCAGAAGGCGATCCCGGAGGGCAGGATCGCTACCATGGGGTATCCGGAGCCTGACCGGGGGACCCGGATCGCGCACGAGGAGTCCTCTTGCCAGACGAGGCCCAGCCACTGACCGCCGCAAAGCCCGAGTCCGCCTCGGCGTCCGCGGCGAAGCCCGCGCCGAGCGCGCCCCAGGCGAAGAACGACACGCGCGGGCCGATCCAGCATGCCCCGTCCGCGCCGGTCGACAAGCCGGCCGAGCAGCAGCCGCGGCCCAAGCCGCTGCCCGCCGAGCGCCCGCAGAACGCGCCCGTGGTCCGCACCCCCGCGGGGCAGCCGGCCCGCTCCGGCTCCTCCAACCGCGTCCGCGCCCGCCTCGCCCGCCTCGGCGTCCAGCGTGCCAACCCGTACAACCCGGTCCTGGAGCCGCTGCTGCGGATAGTGCGCGGCAACGACCCCAAGATCGAGACGGCGACCCTGCGCCAGATCGAGCGCGCCTACCAGGTCGCCGAACGCTGGCACCGCGGCCAGAAGCGCAAGAGTGGCGACCCGTACATCACGCACCCGCTCGCCGTCACCACCATCCTCGCCGAACTGGGCATGGACCCGGCCACGCTGATGGCCGGGCTGCTGCACGACACCGTCGAGGACACCGAGTACGGCCTGGAGGACCTGCGCCGCGACTTCGGCGACGTGGTCACCCTGCTCGTCGACGGCGTCACCAAGCTGGACAAGGTCAAGTTCGGCGAGGCCGCGCAGGCCGAGACCGTGCGCAAGATGGTCGTCGCCATGGCCAAGGACCCGCGTGTCCTGGTCATCAAGCTCGCCGACCGCCTGCACAACATGCGCACCATGCGCTACCTCAAGCGCGAGAAGCAGGAGAAGAAGGCGCGCGAGACCCTGGAGATCTACGCGCCGCTCGCCCACCGGCTGGGCATGAACACCATCAAGTGGGAGCTGGAGGACCTCGCCTTCGCGATCCTCTACCCCAAGATGTACGACGAGATCGTCCGCCTGGTCGCCGAGCGCGCCCCCAAGCGCGACGAGTACCTCGCCGTGGTCACCGACGAGGTCCAGCAGGATCTGCGCGCGGCCCGCATCAAGGCGACCGTCACCGGCCGCCCCAAGCACTACTACAGCGTCTACCAGAAGATGATCGTCCGCGGCCGGGACTTCGCGGAGATCTACGACCTGGTGGGCATCCGCGTCCTGGTGGACACCGTCCGCGACTGCTACGCGGCGCTCGGCACGGTCCACGCCCGCTGGAACCCGGTTCCGGGGCGGTTCAAGGACTACATCGCGATGCCCAAGTTCAACATGTACCAGTCGCTGCACACGACGGTCATCGGGCCCGGGGGCAAGCCGGTCGAGCTGCAGATCCGCACCTTCGACATGCACCGCCGCGCGGAGTACGGCATCGCCGCGCACTGGAAGTACAAGCAGGAGGCCGTCGCGGGCGCCTCCAAGGTGCGCACCGACGCCCCCAGGTCGTCCGGCAAGAGCAAGGACGACCACCTCAACGACATGGCGTGGCTGCGCCAGCTGCTCGACTGGCAGAAGGAGACCGAGGACCCCGGCGAGTTCCTGGAGTCCCTGCGCTTCGACCTCTCCCGCAACGAGGTCTTCGTCTTCACCCCCAAGGGCGACGTCATAGCGCTCCCGGCCGGCGCCACCCCCGTGGACTTCGCCTACGCCGTCCACACCGAGGTCGGCCACCGCACCATAGGGGCACGGGTCAACGGGCGGCTGGTGCCGCTGGAGTCGACCCTGGACAACGGCGACCTGGTCGAGGTCTTCACCTCCAAGGCGGCCGGCGCGGGCCCCTCCCGCGACTGGCTGGGCTTCGTGAAGTCGCCGCGCGCCCGCAACAAGATCCGCGCCTGGTTCTCCAAGGAGCGCCGGGACGAGGCGATCGAGCAGGGCAAGGACGCCATCGTCCGCGCGATGCGCAAGCAGAACCTGCCGATCCAGCGCATCCTCACCGGCGACTCGCTGGTCACGCTCGCACACGAGATGCGCTACTCCGACATCTCCGCGCTGTACGCGGCGATCGGCGAGGGCCACGTCTCCGCGCAGAACATCGTGCAGAAGCTGGTCCAGGCGCTCGGCGGCGAGGAGGCGGCCACCGAGGAGATCGACGAGTCGGTCCCGCCGGCCCGCGGCCGCGGCCGCAAACGCCGGACCAGCGCGGATCCGGGCGTCGTCGTCAAGGGCGTCGAGGACGTGTGGGTCAAGCTGGCCCGCTGTTGTACGCCCGTCCCCGGCGACCCGATCATCGGCTTCGTCACCCGCGGCAGCGGTGTCTCCGTCCACCGCAGCGACTGCGTGAACGTGGACTCGTTGTCACGCGAGCCGGAGCGAATCCTCGAGGTCGAGTGGGCGCCCACGCAGTCCTCGGTCTTCCTGGTCGCCATCCAGGTCGAGGCCCTGGACCGCTCCAGGCTCCTCTCGGACGTCACCCGCGTCCTGTCCGACCAGCACGTCAACATCCTCTCGGCGGCCGTCCAGACCTCCCGCGACCGCGTCGCCACCTCCCGCTTCACCTTCGAGATGGGCGACCCCAAGCACCTCGGGCACGTCCTGAAGGCCGTACGCGGCGTGGAGGGCGTCTACGACGTGTACCGGGTGACCTCGGCGCGCAGGCCGTCGTAGCGGGCCGCAGCGGCGCACACAGGAGAGGGGCCCCCGTACATCGCGTACGGGGGCCCCTCTCCTGTGCGGCCGGCGACCGTCAGCCGCCGAACTCGTGCAGTCCCTTGAGCGCCTGGTCGAGGAGCGCCTGGCGGCCCTCCAGCTCGCGTGCGAGCTTGTCGGCCTTGGCGTCGTTGCCCTGGGAGCGGGCCTGCTCGATCTGGGAGCGCAGCTTGTCGACGGCGGCCTGGAGCTGACCGGTCAGACCCTCGGCACGCGCGCGTGCCTCCGGGTTGGTCCGGCGCCACTCGGCCTCCTCGGCCTCCTGGAGGGCCCGCTCGACCGCGTGCATCCGCCCCTCGACCTTCGGCCGGGCGTCCCGCGGCACGTGGCCGATGGCCTCCCAGCGCTCGTTGACCGAACGGAACGCGGCGCGGGCCGCCTTGAGGTCGGTGACCGGGACGAGCTTCTCGGCCTCCCCGGCCAGCTCCTCCTTGAGCTTCAGGTTCTCCGTCTGCTCGGCGTCCCGCTCCGCGAAGACCGAGCTGCGGGCGGCGAAGAACACGTCCTGGGCGCCGCGGAAGCGGTTCCACAGGTCGTCCTCGTGCTCGCGCTGGGCGCGGCCCGCGGCCTTCCACTCGGACATCAGGTCGCGGTAGCGCGCGGCCGTCGGCCCCCAGTCCGTCGAGTTCGACAGCGCCTCGGCCTCGGAGACCAGCCGCTCCTTGGTCCGGCGGGCCTCCTCGCGCTGGGCGTCGAGCTGCGCGAAGTGCTGCTTGCGGCGCTTGGAGAACGCCGAGCGCGCGTGCGAGAAGCGGTGCCACAGCTCGTCGTCGGACTTGCGGTCCAGGCGCGGCAGGCCCTTCCAGGTGTCGACCAGGGACCGCAGCCGCTCACCGGCCGCCCGCCACTGGTCCGAGCGCGCCAGCTCCTCCGCCTCGGCGACCAGCGCCTCCTTGGCACCACGCGCCTCGTCGGACTGCTTGGCCCGCTGGGCCTTGCGCTCCTCGCGCCGGGTCTCCACGAGCGCGACGAGCTTGTCCAGCCGGGCCCGCAGCGCGTCCAGGTCGCCGACCGCGTGGTGCGCGTCCACCTGCTCGCGCAGGTGGTCGACGGCGGTCTGGGCGTCCTTGGCCGACAGGTCGGTGGTCTTCACGCGCTTCTCGAGGAGGCCGATCTCGACAACCAGGCCTTCGTACTTGCGTTCGAAGTAGGCCAGCGCCTCCTCGGGGGAGCCTGCCTGCCAGGAACCGACGACCTTCTCGCCGTCGGCCGTACGCACGTACACGGTCCCCGTCTCGTCGACGCGGCCCCACGGGTCGCTGCTCACAGCGCCTCCTCCACATGATGCCTGCGGAGGGCTTCGCTACCCCCGGGCATCGTCCACAGTTTCGTCACGGCCAACA
This sequence comes from Streptomyces sp. NPDC093065, assembly GCF_044754585.1. NCBI lineage: Bacteria > Bacillati > Actinomycetota > Actinomycetes > Kitasatosporales > Streptomycetaceae > Streptomyces > Streptomyces sp. NPDC093065. The sequence continues at coordinate 111,364 of NZ_JBIVPJ010000011.1, forward strand.
TAGGCGACCGGCGGGGGGCCTGTCCGCACCCGCGCGAGTCGAACTTTCGCTGATGAGGGTCAGGATTTCGTGACCGTGGCCTTGTCGATCACGATCGTCGCGTTGGGGGCGGTGTTGCCGGTCGTGGGGTCCGCGGGCTGGGCCCCCGCGGAGGCGATCTTCTTCAGTACCGTCATGCCCTCCTTGGAGACGGTGCCGAACGGCGTGTAGCTGGGCGGCAGCTGACTGTCCTGGTACACGAGGAAGAACTGGCTGCCGCCCGAGTCCGGCTGGCCCGTGTTCGCCATCGCCACCGTGCCCGCCGGGTACACGTTGTCCTTGAGGCTCTTGTCCTTCAGGTTCTCGTCCGGGATGTTGTAGCCGGGGCCGCCGTTGCCCTGGGCCGTGGGGTCGCCGCACTGGAGCACGTAGATGCCCTCGGTGGTGAGCCGGTGGCACTTGGTGTGGTCGAAGTAGCCCTTCCCGGCCAGGAAGTCGAACGAGTTGACGGTGTGCGGTGCGGCCTTCGCCTTCAGCGCGATGTCGATGTCGCCGCACGTGGTCGCCAGCTTCATCGTGTACTTCGCCGACTCGTCGACGGTCATCGCAGGTTCCTTCTTCCAGGTCTGCGTCTTGACCTTGCCCTCGGCGGGCTTGTCGCACGGGTCCGGAGCCTTGCTGGGCGCCGAGGCGCTCGGCGTGACCTCCGCGCCCGCGTTCGTCTTGCTGTCGTCGTCGTCCCCCAGGACCACTCCGGTCGTGTACAGCGCGACACTGCCGATCAGAATCACGCCGAGCACCGACGCTATCGCGGCGTTGCGCATGCGCGCCTTGCGTCGCGCGGAGGTGCGTCGCTGCTGCTGCCGCAAGAACTTCTCCCGGGCGAGCTGACGCCGCCGCTGCTCCTGGGTGACCACCGGGTTCTCTCCTCATGCGTCTTCGTGTGCCGACCGGTACGCGTGGGTGCGATGAGCCGACCGTGGGCGTGTAGCCCCGTACCGTATATGGGTTCGCTGAGGAATCGGCACCGCCGGTAGGCTCTGACCATGGGCGCGATCCGTTCGCAAGCCCACCCGTACCGACCCAAACGAAGGACGATCGTGCTCATTGCCGGGTTCCCCGCCGGGGCCTGGGGGACGAACTGCTACCTCGTCGCCCCCGCCGCCGGTGAGGAGTGCGTGATCATCGACCCGGGCCACCAGGCGGCCCCCGGAGTCGAGGAAGCGATCCGCAAGCATCGGCTCAAGCCCGTCGCCGTCGTCCTCACCCACGGCCACATCGACCACGTGGCCTCGGTCGTCCCGGTGTGCGGCGCCCACGACGTGCCGGCCTGGATCCACCCCGAGGACCGCTTCATGATGAGCGACCCCGAGAAGGGGATCGGCCGCAGCATCGGCATGCCGCTCATGGGCGAGCTGACCGTGGGGGAGCCGGACGACGTCAAGGAGCTGACCGACGGCGCGCAGCTGGAGCTGGCGGGCCTGAACCTGTCGGTCGCGCACGCGCCGGGCCATACCAAGGGGTCGGTGACCTTCGGCCTGCCCGAGGCGGCGGACATCCCGCCGGTCATGTTCTCGGGCGACCTGCTGTTCGCCGGCTCCGTCGGACGCACCGACTTCCCCGGCGGCTCCATGGACGACATGCTCGAGTCCCTGGCACGCGTGTGCCTGCCGCTCGACGACTCGACCGTGGTGCTGTCCGGACACGGCCCCCAGACGACCATCGGCCAGGAACGCGCCACCAACCCGTACTTGCGGCAGGTGGCAGCCGGCCAGGGCGCCCCCGAGGCGCCCCGACGAGGAATGTGACGAGACCTTCCGTGAGCACCTTCAAGGCCCCCAAGGGCACGTACGACCTGCTGCCGCCCGACTCCGCGAAGTTCCTGGCGGTCCGCGAGGCCATCGCCGCCCCGCTGCGCAACTCCGGCTACGGCTACATCGAGACACCCGGCTTCGAGAACGTCGAGCTGTTCGCACGCGGCGTCGGTGAGTCCACCGACATCGTGACCAAGGAGATGTACGTCTTCGAGACCAAGGGCGGCGACCGCCTCGCCCTGCGCCCGGAGACCACCGCTCCCGTGCTGCGCGCCGTCCTGGAGGCCAACCTGCACAAGGCGGGCAACCTGCCGGTGAAGGTCTGGTACTCGGGCTCGCAGTACCGCTACGAGCGCCCCCAGAAGGGCCGTTACCGCCACTTCTCGCAGGTCGGCGCCGAGGCGATCGGCGCCGAGGACCCGGCCCTGGACGCCGAACTGATCATCCTGGCCGACCAGTCGTACCGCGCGCTGGGCCTGCAGAACTTCCGCATCCTGCTCAACTCGCTGGGCGACAAGGAGTGCCGTCCCGTCTACCGGGCCGCGCTCCAGGACTTCCTGCGGGGGCTCGACCTCGACGAGGAGACCCTGCGCCGCGCGGAGATCAACCCGCTGCGCGTCCTGGACGACAAGCGCCCGGACGTGCAGAAGCAGCTCACCGACGCACCGCTGCTGCGCGACTACCTGTGCGACGCCTGCAAGGCGTACCACGAGGAGGTGCGCGAGCTGATCACGGCCGCGGGTGTGGTCTTCGAGGACGACCCGAAGCTGGTGCGCGGCCTGGACTACTACACGCGCACGACCTTCGAGTTCGTCCACGACGGCCTCGGCTCCCAGTCCGCGGTGGGCGGCGGCGGCCGCTACGACGGCCTGTCCGAGATGATCGGCGGCCCCTCCCTGCCCTCGGTCGGCTGGGCCCTCGGCGTCGACCGCACCGTCCTCGCCCTGGAGGCGGAGGGCATCGAACCGGACATCCCGTCCGCGACCTCGGTCTTCGCGGTCCCGCTGGGCGAGGAGGCCCGGAGGATCCTGTTCGCCAAGGTCACCGAGCTGCGCAAGAACGGCGTCGCGGCCGACTTCTCCTACGGCGGCAAGGGGCTCAAGGCGGCGATGAAGGCGGCCAACCGCTCCGGCGCCCGCTACACCCTGGTGCTCGGCGAACGCGACCTGGCCGAGGGCGTCGTCCAGCTCAAGGACATGGAGTCCGGAGAGCAGACCGCGATCGGCGTCAACGAGATCGTGGCGGAGCTGGAGTCGAGGCTCGGCTAGCACGCCGGCACCCGTCAGGGGCACGCGTTTCGCTCGCGTGTGCCCCTGGGGAACGGGTGATGGCCAAAACGCGCCGCTCCCGGGTGATCGCCGGCCCGTTCATAGGCTCATCGAACGGTGCCCCTACAGGCTTGTGCGGCACAATGGCCCCTGCCCGAAGCAGGTACCACTCTCCAGTGACGGAATCGGCGTGATGAGCAAGACGACAGTGAAGGACGTCTCCACCGTGGCAGAGTCCGCGCCGGACGCCGGCGCCCGCATCCCGCGCACCGAGGGCGGCAGCCGGGCCCTCGCGCTGCTGCTGGTGATCACGGGTGCGGCCGGCCTGCTCGCCGCCTGGGTCATCACGATCGACAAGCAGAAGATCCTCGAGGCCAAGGTCGCCGGCACCACCTTCACTCCCGGCTGCAGCCTCAACCCCGTCGTCTCCTGCGGCAACATCATGGAGAGCGACCAGGCCTCCGTCTTCGGCTTCCCCAACCCGATGCTCGGCCTCGTCGCCTACGGCATCGTGATCTGCGTCGGCATGAGCCTGCTCGCCCGCGCCACCTTCCCGCGCTGGTACTGGCTCACCTTCAACGCCGGCTGTCTGTTCGGTGTGGCGTTCGTCTCCTGGCTGCAGTTCCAGTCCCTGTACCGGATCAACTCGCTGTGCCTGTGGTGCTGCCTGGCCTGGGTCGCCACGATCCTGATGTTCTGGTACGTGACCTCCTTCAACGTCCGCAAGGGCTTCCTGCCCGCGCCGGGCTGGCTGCGCGGTTTCTTCGGCGAGTTCACCTGGGTCCTGCCGGTGCTGCACATCGGCATCATCGGCATGATGATCCTCACCCGCTGGTGGGACTTCTGGACCAGCTGACCCGTCCTTCCGCGCCGGCGGGCCCACCGGGCCCGCCGCGTTGTCGGTGCGGTCATTTAGGGTTCAGGGCGTGGAGCCCGACCTGTTCACCGCCGCAGCCGAAGAACGCCAGGAGAAGGACCCGACCGGCAGCCCCCTCGCCGTGCGGATGCGCCCGCGCACCCTCGACGAGGTCGTCGGCCAGCAGCACCTGCTCAAACCCGGATCCCCCCTGCGCCGCCTGGTCGGCGAGGGCGCGTCCGGTCCCGCGGGGCCGTCCTCGGTCATCCTCTGGGGCCCGCCGGGCACCGGAAAGACCACCCTGGCGTACGTCGTCTCCAAGGCCACCAACAAGCGGTTCGTGGAGCTGTCGGCGATCACCGCGGGTGTCAAGGAGGTCCGCGCGGTCATCGACGGCGCGCGCCGCGCGGTCGGCGGATACGGCAAGGAGACCGTCCTCTTCCTCGACGAGATCCACCGCTTCAGCAAGGCCCAGCAGGACTCCCTGCTCCCGGCCGTCGAGAACCGCTGGGTCACCCTGATCGCCGCCACCACCGAGAACCCGTACTTCTCGGTGATCTCCCCGCTGCTCTCCCGCTCCCTCCTGCTCACCCTCGAACCGCTCACCGACGACGACCTCCGCGACCTGCTCCGCCGCGCCCTGGGCGACGAGCGCGGCCTGGGCGGCGCCCTCGCCCTCCCCGAGGACACCGAGGAGCACCTGCTGCGCATCGCCGGCGGCGACGCCCGCCGCGCGCTGACCGCCCTGGAGGCCGCCGCAGGGGCCGCGCTCGACAAGGGCGAGGCGGAGATCGGCCTGACCACGCTGGAGGAGACGGTCGACCGGGCCGCGGTGAAGTACGACCGCGACGGCGACCAGCACTACGACGTCGCCAGCGCCCTGATCAAGTCCATCCGCGGCTCCGACGTGGACGCCGCCCTGCACTACCTGGCCCGGATGATCGAGGCCGGCGAGGACCCCCGCTTCATCGCCCGGCGCCTGATGATCTCCGCCAGCGAGGACATCGGCCTGGCCGATCCCAACGCCCTGCAGATCGCCGTCGCCGCCGCCCAGGCCGTCGCCATGATCGGCTTCCCCGAGGCCTCCCTCACCCTCAGCCACGCCACCATCGCCCTGGCGCTGGCCCCCAAGTCCAACGCCGCGACCACCGCCATCGGCGCCGCCCTGGACGACGTGCGCAAGGGGCACGCCGGACCGGTCCCCGCGCACCTGCGCGACAGCCACTACAAGGGCGCGGGCAAGCTGGGACACGGCCAGGGCTACGTGTACCCGCACGACCTGCCCGAGGGCATCGCCGCCCAGCAGTACGCCCCGGACGGGCTGAAGGACCGGACGTACTACACGCCGACCCGGCACGGCGCCGAGGCCCGGTACGCGGACGCCGTGGAGTGGACCCGCGGGCACCTCGGTCGCAAGCCGTCCTGAGCGGCCTGTACACTCGGCCGGAGCGCCGAGTCCCGTGCCGTCAGAACGGGACAACCGGCCGGAACCCTCCGGGGTTCCAGGAGCGTCGCGCACCGTCGATCGGTGTCGCGGGCAGCCCACCACCACCCGGCTTCCGGGAGCGGTCGGTGGGCCACTCGCGTGCTGCACGTATGTGCCCAGACCAGGGGAGCGGCTGCCCGACAGGTCCGTCAGCGGACCCGGCGGGTTTCCCCGGCTGCGGATTGCGACCTCCCACAACCCTGACAAGCCGGAAATCCAGAAAAGAGACACAGACAGTGGCGAACCAGCCCCGCCCCAAGGTCAAGAAGTCGCGTGCCCTCGGCATCGCGCTGACCCCGAAGGCCGTCAAGTACTTCGAGGCCCGCCCCTACCCGCCGGGCGAGCACGGCCGCGGCCGCAAGCAGAACTCGGACTACAAGGTCCGTCTGCTCGAGAAGCAGCGTCTGCGCGCGCAGTACGACCTCAGCGAGCGCCAGCTCGTGCGCGCCTACGAGCGTGCCTCCAAGACCAACATGAAGACCGGCGAGGCCCTGGTCATCGAGCTCGAGCGCCGTCTCGACGCGCTGGTCCTGCGTTCGGGCATCGCCCGCACGATCTACCAGGCCCGCCAGATGGTCGTCCACGGCCACATCCAGGTCAACGGCCAGAAGGTCGACAAGCCGTCCTTCCGCGTCCGCCCGGACGACGTCGTGCAGGTGCGCGAGCGCTCCAAGGAGAAGACCCTCTTCACCATCGCCCGCGAGGGTGGCTTCGCCCCCGACGGCGAGACCCCGCGCTACCTCCAGGTGAACCTCAAGGCCCTGGCGTTCCGCCTGGACCGTGAGCCGAACCGCAAGGAGATCCCGGTGATCTGCGACGAGCAGCTCGTCGTCGAGTACTACGCCCGCTGATCCCGGCCCCGGCGCAGTACCAGCGGTACCTCAGCCCGCCGTCTCCCCGCCCTTCCCGGTGGGCGAGGCGGCGGGCTTCGCCGTGCCGGCGCCCGTCGCGGCCCGCCCCCCGGCCGCCGAACGCGGGGCCGGCAGCGAGGCGGGCATCCCGGGCCTGCGCAGCGCCCGCGCCACCACCTCCCGGCGGCCCAGCCGCGCCCCGTGCCGCACGCACTCCTCGTACCGCTCGTCGCCCAGCTGCTCCCGGGCCGCCGCCTCGCACAGCTCGTGCGGCGCGTTGTAGTGGGCCGAGCCGAACAGCGGCAGCCCCACCGACGGCCACATCCGCCCCGCCGCGCCCTGGAGCACCGCCGCCTCCGCCGCGTCGCCCTCCGCCACCGTGACCAGGGCCAGCAGTTCCACCGCCAGCACCGAGCCCAGTTGGTCGCGGAAGCGGTGCGCACCGCCCAGACAGTCGGCCAGCAGCTCGCGGGCGCGCACGGGATCCTCCTCGCTCCAGGCCGCGTACGCCAACACGTACAGGGCGTACCCCCGGGCCCAGCGCTCCCCGTGGTCCTCGCACACCTGGCGCACGTCCTCGCACAGGCGCACCGCGTCCGGCAGATCGCCCTGGAACGCCCGGGCCATCGCCAGCTCCACCTGACCCATCAGCACGTTGCTGTTCAGCTCGCCGATCTCCCGGTAGCGGTGCAGGGCGGACCGCAACAGCGTCTCCGCACGCGGCAGGTCGTCCGTCACCAGCGCCAGACAGCCGGTGCGGTGCTCCGCGTACGCCACCGCCGTCGGGTTCGCCGAGCGCTCCGCCTCCTCGCGGCACTCCTGGAGCGCAGCCAGCGCGGGCACCGAGTCGCCCTGCAGGATCGCCACGTAGGCGAGCACCCACAGCGCTTTCAGCCGGGACTGCTCGCCCGCCGTCGGCTCCGCGTCCAGCCGCACCGCCTGCTCCAGCCAGTGCCGCCCCTCCGACAGCCGTCCGCAGCCGACCCAGTGGAACCACAGGGCGCCCGCCAGGTACTGGCCCAGGTGCGCGCCGTCCGGCTCGTCCAGGCAGTGCTCCAGGGCACTGCGCAGATTCGGCAGATCGGCGTCCACCCGCGCCGCGACCTCGCCCTGGCGCGGGGAGAACCACTCCAGCTCGCACCAGGTCGCCAGGCCCACGTACCAGTCCCGGTGCCGCCGCCGCAGCCGGTCCGCGTCCCCCGTCGCCGTCAGCCAGTCGGCGCCGTACGCCCGTACCGTGTCGAGCATCCGGTAGCGCACCCCCGCCGGGGACTCCTCCCGGGCCAGTACCGACTGCGTGAGCAGCGCGGAGAGCACGTCGAGCACCTCGTCGGCCGCCAGCCCGTCCCCGCTGCACACGTACTCGGCGGCCTCCAGGTCGAACGGCCCGGCGAACACCGAGAGCCGTGCCCACAGCAGCCGCTCGGGCGGCGTGCACAGCTCGTGGCTCCAGCCGATCGCCGTGCGCAGCGTCCGGTGCCGGGGCAGCGCGGTGCGGTCGCCGCCCGCCAGCAGCCGGAAACGGTCGTCGAGGCGGCGCAGCACCTGGGCCGGGGAGAGCGCGCCCAGGCGTCCCGCCGCCAGTTCGACCGCAAGCGGGATCCCGTCGAGGCGCCGGCACAGCTCGCGCACCTCGACCCGGTCCGTGTCCGGGTCGACGGCGCACCCGCGGACACCGCTGCGCTGCCCGGCCCGGACCGTCAGCAGCTCCACCGCCTCCTCCGTGCCCAGCGGCGCCAGCGGAACCAGGCGCTCCCCGGCCACGTCCAGCGGCCTGCGCCCGACCGCCAGCACCCTGAGCCCCGGGGCGCGGCCCAGCAGGTCGGTCACGAGCGACGCGCAGGCGTCCACCAGGTGCTCGACCCCGTCCAGAAGCAGCAGCAGCTCCCGCTCGGCCAGGTGCGCGAGCAGGGTCTCGCGCGGCAGCCGGGTCGTGTGGTCGGTCAGGCCCAGCGCCTCCACGACCGCGTAGTCGACGAACTCCTCGTCCCGCACCGGTGCCAGTTGCACCCGCCACACCCCGTCCCGGGGCGTGCGGCGTCCGGCGGCCCGCGCGGCCAGCCGGGACTTGCCGACGCCACCGGCGCCGGTGACGGTCACCAGCCGTGCCGAGTCCAGAGCCCCGGCCAGCTCCGCGAGCTCCGTCGCCCTCCCCACGAAGGCGTCGAGTTCCAGCGGTAGATTGCCGTGCGGGACGCCGTCGCGCCGAAGGTCTCGCATGAAACACGGAGCGTACTGAACCGTATTCACTCCGTACAATCGCTTCGTGCGACTCGGCCGGAGCGCGCCGCGCGCGACGGGGAATCCGGTACGGAGCCCCGCGCCCGGCGCGATAGGCTCGGCGCACGACTTTCCCGATGTTCAGGCGCGTATTCCAGGGAGCGGGTGCACACAGTGTCCGGTGGCGAGGTGGCCGGGATCCTGGTGGCCGTCTTCTGGGCGATCCTGGTCTCCTTCCTCGCCGTCGCACTGGCGAGGCTGGCCCGGACGCTCAGGACGACCACCAAACTCGTGGCGGACGTGACCGACCAGGCCGTCCCGCTGCTGGCCGACGCCTCGGCGGCGGTGCGCAGCGCGCAGACCCAGATCGACCGGGTCGACGCGATCGCCTCCGACGTCCAGGAGGTCACCTCGAACGCCTCCGCGCTGTCCACCACCGTGGCCTCCACCTTCGGCGGCCCGCTGGTCAAGGTCGCGGCGTTCGGATACGGCGTGCGCCGGGCACTCGGCGGTCGCAAGGAGGACATGTCCGCCCCGGCCGGCCAGGCACGGCGCACCGTGATCGTGGGCCGTACGCTCCCGGCCGCGCGGCGGACGAAGCGGAAGAAGGGCTGACCGAGCGATGTTCCGCCGTACGTTCTGGTTCGGCACCGGCGTGGCCGCCGGTGTGTGGGCCACCACCAAGGTCAACCGCAAGCTCAAGCAGCTCACCCCCGACAGCCTCGCCGCCACCGCGGCGAACAAGGCGCTCGACGTGGGCGGCCGGGTCAGGGACCGCGCGGTGGGCTTCGCGCTCGACGTCCGCGACAACATGGCCCAGCGGGAGGCCGAACTGGACGACGCGCTGGGCCTGAACGCCCCCGTCGACCGTGAACTGCCCGCACTGCGGCGCCACGCCGCCATCGAGAACAGCAAGGACCCGAAGTCCGTCGTCGACGACAGCACGTACACGACGTACTCGTACAACCGGAATGAGGACCACTGATGGAGTCGGCCGAGATTCGTCGCCGCTGGTTGAGCTTCTTCGAGGAGCGCGGTCACACCGTCGTCCCTTCGGCGTCGCTCATCGCGGACGACCCGACTCTGCTCCTCGTCCCGGCCGGCATGGTGCCCTTCAAGCCCTACTTCCTGGGTGAGGTCAAGCCGCCCTTCGACCGTGCCACCAGCGTCCAGAAGTGCGTGCGCACGCCGGACATCGAAGAGGTCGGCAAGACCACCCGCCACGGCACGTTCTTCCAGATGTGCGGCAACTTCTCCTTCGGCGACTACTTCAAGGAAGGCGCCATCAAGTACGCCTGGGAGCTGCTCACCAGCCCCCAGGACAAGGGCGGTTACGGCCTCGACCCCGAGCGCCTGTGGATCACCGTGTACAAGGACGACGACGAGGCCGAGCGCATCTGGCACGACGTCGTGGGCGTCCCCTCCGAGCGCATCCAGCGCCTCGGCAAGAAGGACAACTACTGGTCCATGGGCGTCCCCGGCCCCTGCGGCCCCTGCTCCGAGATCAACTACGACCGCGGCCCCGAGTTCGGCGCCGAGGGCGGCCCCGCCGTCAACGACGAGCGGTACGTGGAGATCTGGAACCTCGTCTTCATGCAGTACGAGCGGGGCGAGGGCATCGGCAAGGAGGAGTTCGAGATCCTCGGCGAGCTGCCGAGCAAGAACATCGACACCGGCCTCGGCCTGGAACGGCTCGCCATGATTCTGCAGGGCGTGCAGAACATGTACGAGATCGACACCTCCATGGCCGTCATCAAGAAGGCCACCGAACTGACCGGCGTGGCCTACGGCGACGCCCAGGCCTCGGACGTCTCCCTGCGCGTGGTCACCGACCACATGCGCACCTCCGTGATGCTCATCGGCGACGGCGTCACCCCCGGCAACGAGGGCCGCGGCTACGTGCTGCGCCGCATCATGCGCCGCGCCATCCGCAACATGCGGCTCCTCGGCGCCACCGGTCCGGTCGTCAAGGACCTCATCGACGTCGTGATCGGCATGATGGGGCAGCAGTACCCCGAGCTGGTCACCGACCGCGAGCGGATCGAGAAGGTCGCCCTCGCCGAGGAGAACGCCTTCCTCAAGACGCTCAAGGCCGGCACCAACATCCTCGACACCGCCGTCAGCGACACCAAGGCCTCCGGCGGCACCGTCCTCGCCGGCGACAAGGCGTTCCTGCTCCACGACACCTGGGGCTTCCCGATCGACCTCACCCTGGAGATGGCCGCCGAGCAGGGGCTGTCCGTGGACGAGGACGGCTTCCGGCGCCTGATGAAGGAGCAGCGGGAGCGCGCCAAGGCCGACGCCCAGGCCAAGAAGACCGGCCACGCCGGTGCCGGTGCCTACCGGGAGATCGCCGACAAGGCCGGCGCCACCGACTTCGTCGGCTACACCGACACCGAGAGCGAGTCCACGATCGTCGGCATCCTCGTCGACGGCGCCTCCTCCCCGGCCGCCACCGAGGGCGACGAGGTCGAGATCGTCCTGGACCGCACCCCGTTCTACGCCGAGGGCGGCGGCCAGATCGGCGACACCGGCCGGATCCGGGTCGACACCGGCGCCGTCATCGAGATCCGCGACTGCCAGAAGCCGGTGCCGGGCGTGTACGTCCACAAGGGCGTCGTCCAGGTCGGCGAGGTCACCGTCGGCGCCAAGGCGCAGGCCTCCATCGACGACCGGCGCCGCAAGGCCATCGCCCGCGCCCACTCGGCGACCCACCTCACCCACCAGGCGCTGCGCGACGCCCTCGGTCCGACGGCCGCGCAGGCCGGCTCCGAGAACCAGCCCGGCCGCTTCCGCTTCGACTTCGGCTCGCCCTCCGCGGTGCCGACGGCCGTGATGACCGACGTCGAGCAGAAGATCAACGAGGTGCTCGCCCGCGACCTCGACGTCCGCGCCGACGTCATGGGCATCGACGAGGCCAAGAAGCAGGGCGCCATCGCCGAGTTCGGCGAGAAGTACGGCGAGCGCGTGCGCGTCGTCACCATCGGCGACTTCTCCAAGGAGCTGTGCGGCGGCACCCACGTGCACAACACCGCCCAGCTCGGCCTGGTCAAGCTGCTCGGCGAGTCCTCCATCGGCTCCGGCGTGCGCCGCATCGAGGCCCTGGTCGGTGTGGACGCCTACAGCTTCCTCGCCCGCGAGCACACGGTCGTCGCCCAGCTCCAGGAGCTGATCAAGGGCCGTCCGGAGGAGCTGCCGGAGAAGGTCTCCGCGATGCTCGGCAAGCTGAAGGACGCCGAGAAGGAGATCGAGAAGTTCCGCGCCGAGAAGGTCCTCCAGGCCGCCGGCTCGCTCGCCGACTCCGCCAAGGACGTGCGCGGTGTGGCCCTCGTGACCGGTCAGGTCCCCGACGGCACCACCGCCGACGACCTGCGCAAGCTGGTCCTCGACGTGCGCGGCCGCATCCAGGGTGGCCGGGCCGCGGTCGTGGCCCTGTTCACCACGGTGGGCGGCAAGCCCCTCACGGTCATCGCCACCAACGACGCCGCCCGCGAGCGCGGTCTCAAGGCCGGTGACCTGGTGCGCGCCGCCGCCAAGACCCTGGGCGGCGGCGGTGGCGGCAAGCCGGACGTCGCGCAGGGCGGTGGCCAGAACCCGGCCGCCATCGGCGACGCGGCCGACGCCGTCGAGCGGCTCGTGGCGGACTCCGCCAAGTGAGCACACCGCCCGAAGACCGGACGGACGGCCCGGCGATGCGCCGCGGCCGCCGCCTGGCGATCGACGTCGGCGACGCCCGTATCGGGGTCGCGTCCTGCGACCCCGACGGCATCCTCGCCACCCCGGTGGAGACCGTCCCCGGCCGCGACGTGCCCGCGGCGCACCGGCGCCTGAGGCAGTTGGTCGCGGAGTACGAGCCCATCGAGGTCGTCGTCGGCCTCCCCCGCTCCCTCAAGGGGGGCGAGGGCCCGGCCGCGGCCAAGGTCAGACGCTTCACGCAGGAACTGGCCCGAGGCATCGCCCCGGTCCCGGTCCGGCTCGTCGACGAGCGGATGACGACGGTCACCGCGAGTCAGGGACTGCGCGCCTCGGGGGTGAAGTCCAAGAAGGGCCGGTCGGTCATCGACCAGGCCGCCGCTGTGATCATCCTCCAGCAGGCCCTGGAATCCGAACGGGTGTCAGGCAGGCCCCCCGGCGAGGGCGTCGAAGTGGTCATCTGATCGCGGTACGGTAACGTTCCGCGCGATGCGGAGGCATTCGAACAGCCACCGCACAGCAAGAGGCGGAACGGAAGCGGGCCCTTCGGCACAGGTCGCGCCCCCCGTCGCCTCGCGGCTCTAGGGGATCGATGACTGAGTATGGCCGGGGCCCAGGCTCCGAACCGTGGCATCCGGAGGACCCGTTGTACGGGGACGGCGGATGGGGCGGACAGCAGGCCCATGCGGGTCAGCAGTCCCCCTACGGCGGCCAGCCGCAGCAGTATCCGGAGCAGCAGGCGCAGCAGGGTTACGGCGACTGGAGCAACGGCGGCCAGCAGTCGTACGGCGGGGGGCAGCCGCAGTACGACCAGCAGTACGGCCACCAGCACCCCGAGCAGCAGTACGACCAGTACGGCCACCCGTACAACCAGCAGCAGTACGACCAGCACCAGTACGGTCAGCAGCAGTACGACCAGCAGTACGCGCCCCAGGCCCAGCCGCAGCAGGGGCACGACAACGGCTGGGGCGGCGGCGCGCACCCCCAGGCGCAGTACCCGGCCGACCCGTCCGACCCCTACGGACAGCAGGCCGGCGGCTACGGCGCCGAACAGCCCGACTTCTACGGAACCCCCGAGGCGTACCCGCCGCCGGAGCCGCCCGCCCGGCGGCGCGCCGAGCCCGAGCCGCAGCGCACCGACTGGGACCCCGGGCCCGACGAGGGGGAGCACGCCTTCTTCGCCGGCGGGGACGCCGACGACGACGATGACGCGGCGGGCGACGGCCGTGGCGGCCGCGAGGACCGCAGGACCCGGGGTGGCGGAAAGCCCAAGAAGCGCCGCAGCGGATGCGCCTGCCTGGTCGTCTGCCTGGTGCTCGGCGGCGGCGTGGCGGGTGTCGGGTATTTCGGCTACCAGTTCTACCAGGATCGTTTCGGCGCGGCGCCGGACTTCGCGGGCGACGGCAACGGCGAGCAGGTGACCGTCACCATCCCCAAGGGCGCGGGTGGCTCCACGATCGGCCAGGAACTCAAACGGCAGGGAGTGGTGAAGAGCGTCGACGCCTTCATCGCCGCCCAGCAGAGCAACCCCCAGGGCAAGAGCATCCAGGACGGCGTGTACACGCTGCAGAAGGAGATGTCGGCCGACAGCGCGGTCGAGCTCATGCTCAGCCCGAAGAGCCGCAGCAACCTGATCATCGCCGAGGGCTGGCGGAACGCCAGCATCTACGAGCTCATCGACAAGCGCCTCGAGGTGAAGGCGGGTACCACCGCCAAGGTCGCCAAGTCCGAGTACAAGGATCTCGGCCTGCCCGAATGGGCGCTGAACCACAAGGACGTCAAGGACCCGCTGGAGGGCTTCCTCTACCCGTCCAGCTACTCGGTGGCCAAGGGGCAGAAGCCGAAGGACGTGCTCAAGCAGATGGTGGCACGTGCCGGCGAGCAGTACGAGAAGATCGGCCTCAAGGAGAAGGCGGAGGGCCTCGGTCTCGAGGGCCCGTGGGAGCTGCTCACCGCCGCGAGCCTGGTGCAGGCGGAGGGCAAGACACACGAGGACTTCCGCAAGATGGCCGAGGTCATCTACAACCGGCTCAAGGAGTCCAACACCGAGACGAACCAGAAGCTCCAGTTCGACTCGTCGTTCAACTACCTGATGCGCCAGAGCAAGATCAACATTGCTGAGTCCGAGATCAACAGCAACCCGGACCCGTACAACACGTACTACCACCGGGGTCTGCCGCCCGGACCCATCGGCAACCCCGGCGAAGAGGCCCTGCAGGCGGCCCTCAATCCCACGAAGGACGGCTGGATCTACTTCGTGGCCACCGACGGTGTGAAGAAGACCGAGTTCGCCAAGACCCACGACGAGTTCCTGAAGCTGAAGGACAAGTTCGATGCCAGCTCCGGCAACTGACCGGCACCGGGCCGCCGTGCTCGGCTCCCCGATCGCCCACTCCCTCTCCCCGGCGCTGCACCGCGCCGCCTACACGGAGCTGGGTCTCGGAGACTGGACTTACGAGCGCTTCGACGTCGACGAGGCGGCATTGCCGGGGTTCTTCGCGCAGCTGGGGCCCGAGTGGGCGGGGCTGTCGCTGACCATGCCGCTCAAGCGGGCGGTGATCCCGCTGCTCGACTCGGTCAGCGAGACGGCAGCCTCCGTGGACGCGGTGAACACCGTCGTCTTCACCGGCGACGGCCGCAGGACCGGCGACAACACCGACATCCCCGGCATCGTCGCCGCCCTGCGCGAACACGGCATCGAGAAGGTCGAGACCGCCGCGGTCCTCGGCGCCGGCGCCACCGCGTCCTCCGCGCTGGCCGCGCTGGCCCGGGTCTGCACCGGCGAGGTCGCCGTCTACGTGCGCAGCGCCGCGCGCGCCGCCGAGATGCGGGGCTGGGCCCAGCGGCTGGACGTCGACGTGCGCATCGCCGACTGGGCGGACGCCGAGGAGGCTCTGCACGCCCCGCTGGTCGTGGCCACCACACCGGCCGGCGCCACCGACGCGCTCACCGCCGCCGTGCCCGAGATGCCGGCCACCCTCTTCGACGTGCTCTACGACCCCTGGCCCACCGCGCTCGCCGCCCGCTGGTCGGCGTACGGCGGTGCCGTCGTCAGCGGCCTCGACCTGCTGCTCCACCAGGCGGTGCTCCAGGTGGAGCAGATGACCGGCCGTGCTCCCGCCCCGCTGGCCGCCATGCGAAAAGTGGGGGAGCGGGCGCTCGCGGATCGCTAGTATCCCTCCGGTTCCGCAGGGGGCGGGACGGGAGGGGAAGACGATCCATGTACACAGGTGTGCCGCTGGCCTCGGCCAAGAGCCAGATCTTCGAGGCAGTCCTGGGCTTCCTGCCGGACTGGGTGCAGATCACGGTGCTCGCCCTGATCGTGCTCGCCGTCGTCGCGAGCTGGGTGGTCAAGGCGAAGCGCGGGATCTCCCGGCGGCGCGCGAGCCGCGCGGGGCAGGCGCCGCCGGGTGCGGTGCAGTACGGCCGGGGCACCGTCACCGGCCGTCCGGGCCCCGGTGCGCCGTCACAGTCGGGGGAGCGCGGCGCCGACTTCCTGGGCCCCTACGCCCCGGCACAGCGGCAGGAGAGCGGCGCGGACTTCCTCGGTTCCTACGCCCCCTCGCAGCAGCAGGGCAACCGTCCCGCCTGACGCCGTGCGGGCCTCCCGCGCGTCCGTCCGCGCGTCCGGCAGATGGACCGGCGGCCGGGTCCGGCGACCGGACGTGGGAGGATCGGAGGCGGCGGGCCGGGGCCGCGCACCCGGTCGGACCATCGTGTACGCGGACAAGGCGCGTACACGGGGCATACCGGGGCGCGAGTATTGAGGAGCACCGTTGAGCAGGTTGCGCTGGCTGACCGCGGGGGAGTCCCACGGTCCCGCACTCGTCGCGACGCTGGAGGGACTGCCCGCCGGCGTGCCGATCACCACCGACATGGTGGCGGACCACCTGGCGAGGCGGCGGCTCGGCTACGGCCGCGGTGCGCGCATGAAGTTCGAGCGCGACGAGGTCACCTTCCTCGGCGGTGTCCGGCACGGTCTGACGATGGGCTCCCCGGTCGCCGTCATGGTCGGCAACACCGAGTGGCCCAAGTGGGAACAGGTCATGGCGGCCGACCCGGTCGACCCGGAGGTGCTGGCCGGCCTCGCGCGCAACGCCCCGCTGACCCGGCCGCGCCCCGGCCACGCGGACCTCGCCGGCATGCAGAAGTACGGCTTCGACGAGGCCCGGCCGGTCCTGGAGCGCGCCTCCGCCCGCGAGACGGCGGCCCGGGTGGCGCTGGGCGCGGTGGCCCGCTCGTACCTGAAGGAGACGGCCGGCATCGAGATCGTCAGCCACGTCGTCGAACTGGCCTCGGCGAAGGCGCCCCAGGGTGTGTACCCGACGCCGGACGACGTCGAGCGGCTGGACGCCGACCCGGTGCGCTGCCTGGACGCGGACGCGTCGGAGGCCATGGTCGCCGAGATCGACCAGGCCCACAAGGACGGCGACACCCTCGGCGGGGTCGTCGAGATCCTGGCCTACGGCGTGCCGGTGGGCCTCGGTTCCCACGTCCACTGGGACCGCAAGCTCGACGCGCGGCTCGCGGGCGCGCTCATGGGCATCCAGGCGATCAAGGGCGTCGAGATCGGCGACGGCTTCGAACTGGCCCGCGTGCCCGGTTCCCGGGCCCACGACGAGATCGTGAGCACGCCCGACGGCATCCGCCGGGTCTCCGGGCGCTCCGGCGGCACCGAGGGCGGCCTGACCACCGGTGAACTGCTGCGGGTGCGCGCCGCGATGAAGCCGATCGCCACCGTGCCGCGCGCCCTGAAGACCGTGGACGTGACCACCGGCGAGGCCGCTCAGGCCCACCACCAGCGCTCCGACGTGTCCGCCGTGCCGGCCGCCGGAATCGTCGCCGAGGCCATGGTGGCCCTCGTGCTCGCCGACGCCGTCGCGGAGAAGTTCGGCGGTGACTCGGTCGCCGAGACCCGCCGCAACGTGTCTTCGTACCTCGACAACCTGGCCATCCGGTGACCGGGGCACCGCTGGTCGTCCTCGTCGGCCCGATGGGCGTCGGCAAGTCCACCGTCGGGCAGCTGCTCGCCGAGCGGCTCGGCGTCGGCTACCGCGACACCGACGAGGACATCGTCACCGCCCAGGGGCGGGCCATCGCCGAGATCTTCGTGGACGAGGGCGAGGCCGCCTTCCGTGACCTGGAGAAGGAGGCCGTGCGGAGCGCGCTCGTCGAGCACGGCGGGGTCCTCGCCCTCGGTGGCGGCGCGGTCCTCGACGCGGACACACGCGTGCTGCTCGCCGCTCAACGCGTCGTCTACCTCTCGATGGACGTCGAGGAGGCAGTCAAGCGCACCGGCCTGAACGCGGCGCGCCCGCTGCTGGCGGTCAACCCGCGCAAGCAGTGGCGCGAGCTCATGGAGGCCCGCCGCCACCTCTACGAGGAGGTTGCCGCGGCCGTCGTGGCCACGGACGGCCGCAATCCGGAACAAGTCGCCCAAGCCGTCCTGGACGCAGTGGAGTTGACCGTATCTCCCGGGGGGCAACTCCCGGACCCCCGGCCGGAGGACGCTGTGGTGAACGATGTGACGAAGATCCAGGTCGGCGGCACCGCCGGGTCCGACCCCTACGAGGTCCTGGTGGGCCGTCAGCTCCTGGGTGAGCTGGGCGGCCTGATCGGCGCAATGGCCAAGCGGGTCGCGGTGATCCACCCCGAGGCGCTCGCCGAGACCGGTGACGCCCTGCGCGCCGACCTCGCCGAGCAGGGCTACGAGGCGATCGCCATCCAGGTGCCCAACGCGGAGGAGGCCAAGACCGCCGAGGTCGCCGCGTACTGCTGGAAGGCGCTCGGCCAGTCCGGGTTCACCCGCACCGACGTCATCGTCGGGGTGGGCGGCGGTGCCAGCACCGACCTGGCCGGATTCGTGGCCGCGACCTGGCTGCGCGGGGTGCGCTGGATCGCCGTGCCCACCACCGTGCTGGCCATGGTGGACGCGGCCGTCGGCGGCAAGACCGGCATCAACACCGCCGAGGGCAAGAACCTGGTCGGCTCCTTCCACCCGCCCGCCGGTGTGCTGTGCGACCTGGCCGCACTGGACTCGCTCGCGGTCAACGACTACGTCTCCGGACTGGCCGAGGTCATCAAGGCCGGCTTCATCGCCGACCCGGCGATCCTCGACCTGATCGAGTCCGACCCCGAGGCCGCACGCACCCCCACCGGGCCGCACACCGCCGAGCTGATCGTGCGCTCCATCAAGGTCAAGGCCGAGGTGGTCTCCTCCGACCTGAGGGAAGCGGGTGTCAGGGAAATCCTCAACTACGGCCACACCCTCGGCCACGCCATCGAGAAGAACGAGCGCTACAAGTGGCGTCACGGCGCCGCCGTCTCCGTGGGCATGCACTTCGCCGCCGAACTGGGACGCCTGGCCGGACGGCTGGACGACGCCACCGCCGACCGCCATCGCAGCATCCTCGAAGCGGTCGGCCTCCCACTGCACTACCGCTACGACCAGTGGCCCAAGCTGGTCGAGAACATGAAGGTCGACAAGAAGTCCCGCGGCGACCTGCTGCGCTTCATCGTCCTGGACGGCCTGGCCAAGCCCACCGTGCTGGAGGGCCCCGACCCGGCCGTCCTCCTCGCCGCCTACGGCGAGGTGGGCGAGTAGTACCCCGGTGTTCCCTTCCGCCCGATTCGCCCTGCCGGACGGGCACTTCGGACCGCCCCCGGCCGTTCACCAAACGACGGCCGGGGGCGGTACCGTTCGGTAGCAGGACGGCGGGCCCCCTTCCCGCCGCCAGCGCCCATCGCCTGCCTGTACGAGACGGAGTGGCACCGGATGCAGCACCCAGTGGGTTCTCCGCTGCCGCCGCCCCACCAGCCGGGGCACGGACCGGCCCTCGGCTGGTCCCCGGCCGCACACCACCCTGGTCCGCCCCAGGGACCCGCCCCCGTCCCGCCTCCGGCACCGGGGCACCCCATGGCACCGCTCCAGTCCCCGGCCGCGCACCCGGCCCCCGGCCCGGCCCCGCGTCAGCCGGCTCCCGCCGCGGGGCCGCCCCGGCCGGCCCCCGCCGCGCCCGCGCCGGAGACCACGGGCCATGTGCCGCTGCCCCCCGGCGGCCCGGTGGCCGTGCCCAGCGTGCCCCCCGCCACGGCCGCCGCGCCCGACCCCACCACGACCACCCTGGCCGTGCTGCTCATCGGCCCCGCGGGCGCCGGCAAGACCAGCGTCGCCAAGTACTGGGCGGACCACCGGCGGGTCCCGACCGCGCACATCAGCCTCGACGACGTCCGCGAATGGGTCCGCTCCGGCTTCGCCGACCCCCAGACCGGGTGGAACGAGCACTCGGAGGCCCAGTACCGCCTCGCCCGCCGCACCTGCGGCTTCTCCGCGCGCAACTTCCTCGCCAACGGCATCTCCTGCATCCTCGACGACGCGGTCTTCCCGGACCGCCCGGTCGTCGGCCTCGGCGGCTGGAAGCGGCACGTCGGCCCCGGCCTGCTTCCGGTCGTCCTCCTGCCGGGCCTGGACATCGTCCTGGAGCGCAACGCCGAACGCAGCGGCAACCGGCGCCTCACCGACGAGGAGGTCGCCCGCATCCACGGCCGCATGGCCGGCTGGTACGGCTCCGGCCTCCCCATCATCGACAACTCCCAACTCGACATCCCGGAAACCGCCCAGCTCCTCGACGAGGTCCTCTCCCGCTCCATAGCGAGCCCCCCGAACTGGTAAGCGCCGGGGAGGAAAGCGCCCCGAAGGGGAGCGGGGAACGGCGCGACAAGCCCCCACCGGCGGTAGGCCGCCACACAATCCAAGGCCCCACCCCTACAGGCGCACCCCGCGGTCCCCGGCCCCGCCCACTCGGCCCACCCGAGCGGCACACCAACCGGCGGAGCCATACGCTCGGCTCATGTCAGAGGTCTACGCGGCCCGCCGGACGCGCCTACGGGAACGCTGCAACGCGGGCGGCAGCGCGGCGGCGCTCGTCTCCCGGCCCGCCAACGTGCGCTATCTCGCCGGCGCCGCCCCGCACGGCGCCGTGCTGCTGCTCGGCAGGACCGAGGACCTGTTGGTCTGCTCGGGCCCGCCGGACGACCGGCCCGCACAGGGCCGTCCCGACGAGGCGCTGCCCGTGCGCACGCTGCCCGGACCCGGCGGTGATCCGGCCGTCACGGCCACCGGACTCGCCGCGGACCAGGGCGCCGAGTCCCTCGCCACGGAGGACCACCACCTCACCGTGGTCCGGCACCGGGCCATGTCCTCGGTCGCCCCCGCGCTGCGCCTGACCGACCTCGGCCAGGCCGTCGAGCAGCTCCGGGTCGTCAAGGACGAGGAGGAGATCTCCTGCCTGCGCATCGGCGCCGAGATCGCCGACCAGGCACTCGGCGAACTCCTGGAGTCCATCCTGGTCGGCCGCACCGAGCGGCACCTGGCCCTGGAGCTGGAACGCCGCCTCGTCGACCACGGCGCCGACGGCCCGGCCTTCCCCACCTCCGTCGGTACCGGCCCGAACTCGGGGCGCCGCGGCCACCGGCCCACCGACCGGAGGGTGGAGGAGGGCGACTTCCTCTCCGTGTGCCTGGGCGCGACGTACCGGGGATACCGCTGTGAGATCGGCCGTACGTTCGTCATCGGCACCTCGCCGGCCGACTGGCAGATCGAGTTGTACGACCTCGTCTTCTCCGCCCAGCGAGCCGGACGTGAGGCCCTCGCACCCGGTGCGGCCTGCCGTGATGTGGACCGCGCCACTCGCCAGGCACTGGACTCGGCGGGGTACGCGGAGAACCTTCCGGCGCTCACCGGTCACGGTGTCGGACTCGAAATCGACGAGGACCCGCAGTTGGCCCCCGCGGCCATGGGTAAACTGGACGCTTGTGTGCCGGTCACCGTCGAACCGGGAGTCCACCTCCCGGGCCGGGGCGGGGTCCGGATCGATGACACGCTCGTCGTGCGCCCCGAGGCGGACGGCGGACCCGAGCTACTCACCATCACGACCAAGGAGCTGCTCGCGCTCTAGCCTCGCGCTGTGCGCGCAACCCCGAGGTCGTCCACGTCAGTCCAGTCCAGGAGATTCCCAAACCGTGGCTTCCACGAACGACCTCAAGAACGGCCTGGTGCTCAAGCTCGAAGGCGGCCAGCTCTGGTCCGTCGTCGAGTTCCAGCACGTCAAGCCCGGCAAGGGCCCGGCCTTCGTGCGCACCAAGCTCAAGAACGTGCTCTCCGGCAAGACCGTCGACAAGACCTTCAACGCCGGGGTCAAGGTCGAGACGGCCACCGTCGACAAGCGGGACATGCAGTTCTCGTACATGGACGGCGAGTACTTCGTCTTCATGGACATGCAGACCTACGACCAGCTGCACATCGACCGCAAGGTCGTCGGCGACGCGGCCAACTTCCTCGTCGAGGGCTTCGAGGCCACCGTCGCGCAGCACGAGGGCGAGGTCCTCTTCGTCGAGCTGCCGGCCGCCGTCGAGCTGACCATCCAGGAGACCGAGCCGGGCGTCCAGGGCGACCGCTCCACCGGCGGCACCAAGCCGGCCATCCTGGAGACCGGTCACCAGATCAGCGTCCCGCTCTTCATCACCACCGGTGAGAAGATCAAGGTCGACACCCGTACGAGCGACTACCTCGGCCGGGTGAACAGCTAACCGTGGCTGCTCGCAACACGGCCCGCAAGCGCGCCTTCCAGATCCTCTTCGAGGGCGACCAGCGCGGCGCCGACGTCCTGACGGTGCTCGCCGACTGGGTCCGGCACTCCCGGTCCGACACCCGGCAGCCGCCGGTGAGCGAGTACACGATGGAGCTGGTCGAGGGCTACGCCGCGCGAGCGGAACGCATCGACGAGCTGATCGCCCAGTACTCGGTCGACTGGACGCTCGACCGGATGCCGGTCGTCGACCGCAACATCCTGCGCCTGGGCGCGTACGAGCTGATCTGGGTCGACGAGACCCCGGACGCCGTCGTCCTGGACGAGATGGTGCAGCTGGCGAAGGAGTTCTCGACGGACGACTCACCCTCGTTCGTCAACGGCCTCCTGGGTCGGCTGAAGGACCTGAAGCCGTCGCTGCGCCGCGAGTAGCTCCGCAGGTTGTGCGGGGGCGCAGCGTCGTGGGGGTGCGGTGGCGTGAGCGGCTGCGGGTTGTCTGTGGCTGGTCGCGCAGTTCCCCGCGCCCCTTACGCGGCGCTGAGCCTACGACGTGCAAAAAGCCGCCGGGGTGGCCGGGACCGAATGAACGGTTCCGGCCACCCCGGCGGCACGTTTCTGCTGAGGTGATCGAGGCTCAGAGTTCCTCGTGGGACGCCACCGCGCGGCGCGCGTCCGCGTCCAGGACGCCCCAGCTGATCAGCTGCTCGGTCAGGACCGAGGGCGACTGGTCGTAGATGACGGCGAGCGTGCGCAGGTCGTCCTGGCGGATCGAGAGCACCTTGCCGTTGTAGTCACCGCGCTGCGACTGGATCGTCGCCGCGTAGCGCTGGAGCGGGCCCGCCTTCTCGGCCGGCACGGTGGCCAGCCGCTCCAGGTCCAGGACCAGCTTCGGCGGCGGCTCGGCGGCGCCGCCCGGGGTGGTGCCCGGCAGCAGCTCCTGTACGGGGACGCCGTAGAAATCCGCCAGCTCGGCGAGGCGCTGCACGGTCACGGCACGGTCGCCGCGCTCGTACGAGCCGACCACCACGGCCTTCCAGCGGCCCTGGGACTTCTCCTCGACACCGTGGAGGGAAAGGCCCTGCTGGGTGCGGATGGCCCGGAGCTTGGCCCCGAGCTGTTTGGCGTATTCGCTGGACATATGGCTCCCCGGACAAGGTGTCGACGCGGCAGGCTCTGTTGTCGGCCGCGCGGCTGGTAACTCACTGTGAGGTTACGCAGCGTTACTCTGCTGCGTCAAGCCGAATGGTCCGCACCGGCTCTTCCGTGATATTCGCCTTCCGTTGCTCCGAACGGGTGGTCGGGATGCGGCAGACGGGTGATGGGGGGAGTGTCAGGGGGCTGCCGGACCGGTTTTGTGGGCCTGGTACCGTAGGTGGCGCAAATCCGACGTCCTTTAAGGTCCGTCCCGTGAGGCGGAGAAGGGGGTCCGTTTCGTATGGACAAGCAGCAGGACAAGAAGCAGGACGTGCAGAGCGGCCGGCAGTCGGTCGCCCAGTCCGAGGCCCGGCCCGTGCTGGAAGGGCCCGACATCGCGCGGGTGCTCACCCGCATCGCCCACGAGATCGTCGAACGCGCCAAGGGCGCCGACGACGTGGTGCTCCTCGGCATCCCGACCCGCGGCGTCTTCCTCGCCCGGCGGCTCGCCGACAAGCTGGAGCAGATCACCGAGCGCAAGATGCCGGTCGGCTCGCTCGACATCACCATGTACCGCGACGACCTGCGCATGCACCCGCCGCGCGCTCTCGCCCGCACCGAGATCCCCGGTGACGGCATCGACGGCCGGCTCGTCGTCCTCGTCGACGACGTGCTCTTCTCCGGCCGCACCATCCGAGCCGCCCTCGACGCGCTGAACGACATCGGCCGCCCGCGCGCGGTGCAGCTCGCCGTCCTCGTCGACCGCGGCCACCGCGAACTGCCCATCCGCGCCGACTACGTCGGCAAGAACCTCCCGACGTCGCTGCGGGAGACGGTCAAGGTCCAGCTCGCCGAGGAGGACGGTCGCGACACCGTGCTGCTCGGTGCCAAGCCGGACGCCCCGGGCGCCCGCCCGTAACACCCGCGTACGCGCCCGTCCGAGCCGTACGCCTGCTCGGCGCGCCCCCGCATGCGCCCGGCCGCCCGAATCATCCCGCTCTTCCGCATGAATCGCCCTACGGAGCCTGACAGATGCAGCGTCATCTCATCTCGGCCGCCGACCTCACCCGCGACGACGCCGTCCTGATCCTCGACACCGCCGAGGAGATGGCCAGGGTCGCGGACCGGCCGATCAAGAAACTGCCGACCCTGCGCGGCCGTACCGTCGTCAACCTCTTCTTCGAGGACTCCACCCGGACCCGGATCTCCTTCGAGGCCGCCGAGAAGCGCCTGTCCGCAGACGTCATCAACTTCACCGCCAAGGGCTCCAGCGTCTCCAAGGGCGAGTCCCTCAAGGACACCGCCCAGACCCTGGAGGCCATGGGCGTCGACGCCGTCGTCATCCGGCACAGCGCCTCCGGCGCCCCCTACCGCCTGGCCACCTCCGGCTGGATCGACGCCCACGTCATCAACGCGGGCGACGGCACCCACCAGCACCCCACCCAGGCCCTCCTGGACGCCTTCACCATGCGCCGCCGCCTGGTCGGCCCCGACGCCGGCCTCGGCAAGGACCTCGACGGCCGCCGCGTCACCCTGGTCGGCGACATCCTGCACAGCCGCGTCGCCCGCTCCAACGTCGACCTGCTGCACACCCTCGGCGCCGAGGTCACCCTCGTCGCCCCGCCCACCCTGCTGCCGGTCGGCGTCGGGACCTGGCCCTGCGAGGTCTCCTACGACCTCGACTCGACCCTGACCAAGTCCGACGCGGTGATGCTGCTGCGCGTACAGCGCGAGCGCATGAACGCCGCCTTCTTCCCCACCGAGCGCGAGTACTCCCGCCGCTACGGCCTCGACGGCGAGCGCATGGCGAAGATGCCCGACCACGCCATCGTGATGCACCCCGGCCCGATGGTCCGCGGCATGGAGATCACCGCCGAGGTCGCCGACTCCGACCGCTGCACCGTCGTCGAGCAGGTCACCAACGGCGTCTCCGTGCGGATGGCCGTCCTCTACCTGCTGCTCGGCGGCGCCGAGCCCGCCGTCTCCCACGCCCGACCCACCGAGGAGAAGTAAGAACATGAGCAAGACCCTGATCCGCGGTGCGAAGGTGCTCGGCGGCGAGCCGCAGGACGTGCTGATCGACGGCACCGTCATCGAGGCGGTCGGCCCGGACCTGTCCGCCGAGGGCGCCGAGGTGGTCGAGGCCGGCGGCAAGGTGCTGCTGCCCGGCCTGGTCGACCTCCACACCCACCTGCGCGAGCCCGGCCGCGAGGACTCCGAGACCGTCCTCACCGGCACCCGCGCCGCGGCGAGCGGCGGCTACACCAGCGTCTTCGCCATGGCCAACACCTTCCCGGTCGCCGACACCGCCGGTGTCGTCGAGCAGGTCTGGCGGCTCGGCCAGGAGTCCGGCTACTGCGACGTGCAGCCCATCGGCGCCGTCACCGTCGGCCTGGAGGGCGCCAAGCTCGCCGAGCTGGGCGCCATGCACGAGTCCGCGGCCGGCGTCACCGTCTTCTCCGACGACGGCAAGTGCGTCCACGACGCCGTGATCATGCGCCGCGCCCTGGAGTACGTGAAGGCCTTCGGCGGCGTCGTCGCCCAGCACGCCCAGGAACCCCGGCTCACCGAGGGCGCCCAGATGAACGAGGGCGTCGTCTCCGCCGAGCTGGGCCTCGGCGGCTGGCCCGCCGTCGCCGAGGAGTCGGTCATCGCGCGGGACGTGCTGCTCGCCGAGCACGTCGGCTCCCGCGTCCACATCTGCCACCTGTCGACCGCCGGCTCCGTCGAGATCGTCCGCTGGGCCAAGTCCCGCGGCATCGACGTCACCGCCGAGGTCACCCCGCACCACCTGCTCCTCACCGACGAGCTGGTCCGGTCCTACAACCCGGTCTACAAGGTCAACCCGCCGCTGCGCACCGAGCGTGACGTGACGGCCCTGCGCGAGGCGCTCGCCGACGGCACCATCGACATCGTCGCCACCGACCACGCCCCGCACCCGCACGAGGACAAGGACTGCGAGTGGGCCGCCGCCGCCATGGGCATGGTCGGCCTGGAGACCGCGCTGTCGGTGGTGCAGGCGACCATGGTGGACACGGGCCTGCTGGACTGGGCCGGCGTCGCCGACCGCATGTCCTTCAAGCCCGCGCAGATCGGACAGGCCACCGGACACGGCCGTCCCGTCTCGGCTGGTGAGCCCGCCAACCTCACCCTGGTCGAGGAGGCATACCGTGGCCGGGTGGACCCCGCGGGCTTCGCCTCGCGCAGCCGCAACACCCCCTACGAGGGTCGTGAGCTGCCGGGCCGTGTGACGCACACGTGGCTGCGGGGCAAGGCCACGCTCGTCGACGGGAAGCTCACGTGACATCTGTAGCACCGGTAATCCTGCTGGCCGCCGAGAAGGAATCGGCGGAAGTGACCGACTGGGCCGCCCGAGTCGGCTGGGTCGTGGGCCTCGGCCTGTTCGTCGCGCTCGTGTACTGGCTGATGCGCGAGGGCTGGAAGTGGCGCGGCACCCTCCAGAGCGACCTGCCCGCCCTCCCCGCCGCGCCCGACGAGCCCGGTGCGGCGAAACTGGTGCTCAGCGGCCGCTACCACGGCTCCACCACCGCCGGGCAGTGGCTGGACCGCATCGTCGCGCACGGCCTGGGCACCCGCAGCAGGGTCGAGCTGACCCTGACCGGCGCGGGACTGGACGTCGTACGCCCCGGCGCCGCCGACTTCTTCGTCCCCGTCGCCGCGCTGCGCGAGGCCCGGCTCGACAAGGGCATCGCCGGCAAGGTCCTCACCGAGGGCGGCCTGCTGGTCGTCACCTGGGCCCACGGCGACAGACTGATCGACTCCGGCTTCCGCTCCGACCACGCGGCCGAGCACAACGAGTGGGTCGAAACCCTGAACGACATGATCAACAAGACGGAAACGGAAGGCGCACGATGACGACCTCCACCAGGGGAGCCCACCGGACTCCCGCCGTACTCGTCCTGGAGGACGGCCGGATCTTCCGCGGCCGCGCCTACGGGGCCGTGGGGGCCACCTTCGGCGAAGCCGTGTTCTCCACCGGCATGACCGGCTACCAGGAGACCCTCACCGACCCGTCGTACCACCGCCAGGTCGTCGTCATGACCGCCCCGCACGTCGGGAACACCGGGGTCAACGACGAGGACATGGAGTCCAAGAAGATCTGGGTCGCCGGCTACGTCGTGCGCGACCCCGCGCGCGTGCCCTCCAACTGGCGCTCCACGCGCTCCCTCGACGAGGAGCTGGCCGCCCAGGGCGTCGTCGGGATCTCCGGCATCGACACCCGCGCCCTCACCCGTCACCTGCGCGAGCGCGGCGCCATGCGCGTCGGCATCTTCTCCGGCAACGCGCTGCCCGACGAGGGCACCATGCTCGCCGAGGTCCGCCAGGCCCCCGAGATGAGCGGCGCCGACCTCTCCGCCGAGGTCGCCACCACCGAGTCGTACGTCGTCCCGGCGATCGGCGAGAAGAAGTTCACCGTCGCCGCGATCGACCTCGGCATCAAGGGCATGACCCCGCACCGCATGGCCGAGCGCGGCATCGAGGTGCACGTCCTGCCCGCCACGGCCACCGTCGAGGACGTCTACGCCGCCGGCCCCGACGGCGTGTTCTTCTCCAACGGCCCCGGCGACCCGTCCACCGCCGACCATCCGGTCGCCCTGATGCGGGCGGTCCTGGAGCGCGGCACTCCGCTGTTCGGCATCTGCTTCGGCAACCAGATCCTGGGCCGCGCCCTCGGCTTCGGCACGTACAAGCTGAAGTACGGCCACCGCGGCATCAACCAGCCGGTGCAGGACCGGACGACCGGCAAGGTCGAGGTCACCGCGCACAACCACGGCTTCGCCGTCGACGCTCCGCTCGACAAGATCGCCGAGACCCCCTACGGCCGCGCCGAGGTCTCCCACGTCTGCCTCAACGACAACGTGGTGGAGGGCCTCCAGCTCCTCGACCGGCCGGCCTTCAGCGTCCAGTACCACCCCGAAGCGGCAGCGGGCCCGCACGACGCCGCCTACCTGTTCGACCGCTTCACGTCTTTGATGAGCACCGCTTCGATGGAGGGCCAGCGTGCCTAAGCGCACCGATATCCAGTCCGTCCTGGTCATCGGCTCCGGCCCGATCGTCATCGGCCAGGCCGCCGAGTTCGACTACTCCGGCACCCAGGCCTGCCGCGTCCTCAAGGCCGAGGGCCTGCGCGTCGTCCTGGTGAACTCCAACCCGGCGACGATCATGACCGACCCGGAGATCGCCGACGCCACCTACGTCGAGCCGATCACCCCCGAGTTCGTCGAGAAGATCATCGCCAAGGAGCGCCCCGACGCGCTCCTGCCCACCCTGGGCGGCCAGACGGCCCTCAACACCGCCATCTCGCTGCACGGCAACGGGGTCCTGGAGAAGTACGGCGTCGAACTGATCGGCGCCAACGTCGAGGCCATCAACAAGGGCGAGGACCGCGACCTGTTCAAGGAGGTCGTCGAGGAGGTCCGCAAGAAGATCGGCCACGGCGAGTCCGCCCGGTCCCACATCTGCCACTCCATGGACGACGTCCTCAAGGGCGTCGACGCGCTCGGCGGCTACCCCGTCGTCGTCCGTCCCTCCTTCACGATGGGCGGCGCCGGCTCCGGCTTCGCCCACGACGAGGAGGAACTGCGCCGCATCGCCGGACAGGGCCTCACCCTCTCGCCGACCACCGAGGTGCTCCTGGAGGAGTCCATCCTCGGCTGGAAGGAGTACGAGCTGGAGCTGATGCGCGACAAGAACGACAACGTCGTGGTCGTCTGCTCCATCGAGAACTTCGACCCCATGGGCGTGCACACCGGCGACTCGATCACCGTGGCGCCCGCGATGACGCTGACCGACCGCGAGTACCAGGTGCTGCGCGACGTCGGCATCGCGATCATCCGCGAGGTCGGCGTCGACACCGGCGGCTGCAACATCCAGTTCGCGGTGAACCCGGTCGACGGCCGCGTCATCGTGATCGAGATGAACCCGCGCGTGTCGCGTTCCTCGGCGCTCGCCTCCAAGGCGACCGGCTTCCCCATCGCCAAGATCGCCGCGAAGCTCGCCGTCGGCTACACCCTCGACGAGATCCCCAACGACATCACGCAGGAGACCCCGGCCTCCTTCGAGCCCACGCTCGACTACGTGGTCGTCAAGGCACCGCGCTTCGCCTTCGAGAAGTTCCCGAGCGCCGACTCCACCCTCACCACCACCATGAAGTCGGTCGGCGAGGCCATGGCCATCGGCCGCAACTTCACCGAGGCCTTCCAGAAGGCGCTGCGCTCGCTGGAGAAGAAGGGCAGCCAGTTCACCTTCGTCGGCGAGCCCGGCGACAAGGAGGAGCTGCTGCGCGAGGCCGTGCGGCCCACCGACGGCCGCATCAACGCCGTGATGCAGGCCATCCGCGCGGGCGCCACCCAGGAGGAGGTCTTCGAGGCCACGAAGATCGACCCCTGGTTCGTCGACCAGCTCTTCCTCGTCAAGGAGATCGCCGACGAGATCGCCGAGGCCCGCGAGCTGACCGCCGACCTGCTCACCGAGGCCAAGCGGCACGGCTTCTCCGACCAGCAGATCGCCGAGATCAGCGGCCTCGGCGAGGACGTGGTCCGCCAGGTGAGGCACGCGCTCGGCGTCCGCCCGGTCTACAAGACGGTCGACACCTGCGCCGCCGAGTTCGCCGCGAGGACGCCGTACTTCTACTCCTCCTACGACGAGGAGACCGAGGTCGCGCCCCGCGAGAAGCCCGCGGTGATCATCCTGGGCTCCGGTCCCAACCGCATCGGCCAGGGCATCGAGTTCGACTACTCCTGCGTCCACGCCTCCTTCGCGCTGTCCGACGCCGGGTACGAGACCGTGATGGTCAACTGCAACCCCGAGACCGTCTCCACCGACTACGACACCTCCGACCGGCTCTACTTCGAGCCGCTCACCCTGGAGGACGTCCTGGAGATCGTCCACGCCGAGCAGCAGGCCGGACCGGTCGCCGGCGTCGTCGTCCAGCTCGGCGGGCAGACCCCGCTCGGCCTCTCCCAGGCACTGAAGGACAACGGCGTGCCGATCGTCGGCACCTCCCCGGAGGCCATCCACGCCGCCGAGGACCGCGGCGCCTTCGGACGGGTCCTGGCCGACGCCGGTCTCCCGGCCCCCAAGCACGGCACCGCCACCACCTTCGGCGAGGCCAAGGCCATCGCCGACGAGATCGGCTACCCGGTCCTGGTGCGGCCCTCCTACGTCCTGGGCGGACGCGGCATGGAGATCGTCTACGACGAGACCCGCCTTGAGGCGTACATCGCCGAGTCGACCGAGATCAGCCCGTCCCGGCCGGTCCTCGTCGACCGCTTCCTGGACGACGCGATCGAGATCGACGTCGACGCGCTGTACGACGGCGAGGAGCTGTACCTCGGCGGCGTCATGGAGCACATCGAGGAGGCCGGCATCCACTCCGGCGACTCGGCGTGCGCCCTGCCCCCGATCACGCTCGGCGGCTTCGACATCAAGCGGCTGCGCACCTCCACCGAGGGCATCGCCAAGGGCGTCGGCGTGCGCGGCCTGATCAACATCCAGTTCGCGCTGGCCGGAGACATCCTCTACGTCCTGGAGGCCAACCCGCGCGCGTCCCGCACGGTCCCCTTCACCTCGAAGGCGACCGCGGTGCCGCTGGCCAAGGCCGCCGCCCGCATCTCGCTGGGCGCCACCGTCGCCGAGCTGCGCGCCGAGGGCCTGCTCCCGGCGACCGGCGACGGGGGCACCCTGCCGCTGGACGCGCCGATCTCCGTCAAGGAGGCCGTGATGCCGTGGTCCCGCTTCCGAGACATCCACGGCCGCGGCGTCGACACGGTCCTCGGCCCGGAGATGCGCTCCACCGGCGAGGTCATGGGCATCGACTCCGTCTTCGGCACGGCCTACGCCAAGTCCCAGGCGGGCGCCTACGGGCCGCTGCCGACCAAGGGCCGCGCCTTCATCTCGGTCGCCAACCGCGACAAGCGCTCGATGATCTTCCCGGCCCGCGAGCTGGTCGCCCACGGCTTCGAGCTGATGGCCACCTCCGGCACCGCCGAGGTCCTCAAGCGCAACGGCATCAACGCCACCGTCGTGCGCAAGCAGTCCGAGGGCACCGGACCGAACGGCGAGAAAACCATCGTCCAGCTCATCCACGACGGCGAGGTCGACCTGATCGTCAACACGCCGTACGGCACCGGCGGCCGCCTCGACGGCTACGACATCCGTACGGCGGCCGTGGCCCGCTCCGTGCCCTGCCTGACGACGGTCCAGGCGCTGGCGGCGGCGGTACAGGGCATCGATGCCCTGAACCACGGCGACGTGGGAGTGCGCTCACTCCAGGAACACGCCGAATTCCTGACCGCGGCCCGCGACTAGCAGCCCCGAGGGGGACACCGGAAACGGTGTCCCCCTCTTCATGAGCCCCAGAGCACCACAGAGGCTCCGTCGCCACAGAGGCTTCACGAGGACACATGTACAAGATCTTCTTCAAGCTCGTCTTCTCCCGCATGGACCCGGAGCGGGCCCACCACCTCGCCTTCCGCTGGATCCGCCTGGCCGTCCGCGTCCCCGTCCTGCGCACCTTCGCGGCCGCCGCGCTCGCGCCCCGCCACAAGGAGCTGCGCACCGAGGCCCTGGGCCTGCGCATGCACGGCCCCTTCGGGCTCGCCGCGGGCTTCGACAAGAACGCGGTCGCGATCGACGGCATGGCGATGCTCGGCTTCGACCACGTCGAGATCGGCACGGTCACGGGCGAGCCGCAGCCCGGCAACCCCAAGAAGCGACTGTTCCGCCTGGTGGGCGACCGCGCGCTGATCAACCGCATGGGCTTCAACAACGACGGCTCGCTGGCCGTGGCGGCCCGTCTGGCCTCCCGTACGCCCGTCCTGCGGACCGTCGTCGGCGTCAACATCGGCAAGACCAAGGTCGTCGCCGAGGAGGAGGCCGTCGGTGACTACGTGAAGTCGGCCGAGCGGCTGGCCCCGCACGCCGACTACCTCGTCGTCAACGTCTCCTCGCCCAACACGCCCGGCCTGCGCAACCTCCAGGCGACCGAGGCGCTGCGCCCGCTGCTGAGCGCGGTCCGCGAGGCCGCCGACCGCACGGTGACCACCCGGCGTGTCCCGCTCCTGGTCAAGATCGCGCCCGACCTCGCCGACGAGGACGTGGACGCGGTCGCCGACCTGGCCGTGGAGCTGGGCCTGGACGGCATCATCGCCACCAACACCACCATCGCGCGCGAGGGCCTCGGCCTGACCTCCTCGCCCGACCTGGCCGGGGAGACCGGCGGTCTGTCCGGCGCCCCGCTCAAGACGCGCTCCCTGGAGGTGCTGCGCCGCCTGTACGCGCGCGTGGGCGACCGGATCACCCTGGTCGGCGTCGGCGGCGTCGGGACGGCCGAGGACGCCTGGGAGCGCATCCTGGCCGGCGCCACGCTGGTCCAGGGCTACAGCGCGTTCATCTACGAGGGCCCCTTCTGGGCCCGAGGCATCCACAAGGGGCTCGCCGCGCGCCTGCGGCAGAGCCCGTACGCCACCCTCGCCGACGCGGTCGGCGCCGACGTGAGGAAGCACGCATGACGGTGACGGAAGCCTTCGGTGCCCGGCTGCGCCGCGCGATGGACGAGCGCGGGCCCCTGTGCGTCGGCATCGACCCGCACGCCTCCCTGCTCGCCGAGTGGGGCCTGAACGACGACGTGGCCGGTCTGGAGCGCTTCAGCCGCACCGTCGTGGAGGCGGTGGCCGACCGGGTCGCCGTGCTCAAGCCGCAGAGCGCCTTCTTCGAGCGCTTCGGCTCGCGCGGCGTCGCCGTGCTGGAGAAGTCGGTCCAGGAGGCGCGCGCGGCCGGTGCGCTGGTCGTCATGGACGCCAAGCGCGGCGACATCGGCTCGACCATGGCCGCGTACGCCGAGTCGTTCCTGCACAAGGACGCGCCGCTGTTCTCGGACGCGCTGACCGTCTCCCCGTACCTCGGCTACGGCTCCCTGAAGCCGGCCGTCGACCTGGCGCGCGAGAGCGGCGCGGGCCTGTTCGTGCTGGCCCTGACCTCCAACCCGGAGGGCGCCGAGGTGCAGCACGCGGTGCGTGGCGACGGGCGCAGCGTCGGGGCGACGATGCTGGCCCACCTGGCCGCCGAGAACGCGGGCGAGGAGCCCATGGGGTCCTTCGGCGCGGTGGTCGGCGCCACGCTCGGCGACCTGTCCTCGTACGACCTGGGCATCAACGGTCCGCTGCTGGCGCCGGGCATCGGTGCCCAGGGAGCCACGCCCGCGGACCTGCCGGGCGTGTTCGGGGCGGCGGTGCGCAACGTGGTGCCCAACGTCAGCCGGGGTGTCCTTCGTCACGGTCCGGATGCGGTCGCGTTGCGGAGGGCCGCCGACCGTTTCGCGGCGGAGATCCGGACCGCGGTCACGGCGTCCTGACTCTGGATACATCCTCAAATCAGAGGCAGTATGTCCTAAATGTCCGGCCTGGCGGAGGCTGACCAGGACTTTTCCGCTGTTCTCGCTGACTCTGGCGGACTTGACCGCTAGTCTCCGTCGAGAGTCAACGGGCGAGCGTGTTGCTCGTGGCTCACCAGGTGAGGGGCGACTAGGTTCCTCACCGGTCCGTATCCGACAGTTCGACATCCGAGGTGACGTAGGCGTGGCTCTTCCGCCCCTTACCCCTGAACAGCGCGCAGCCGCGCTCGAAAAGGCCGCCGCGGCTCGCCGGGAGCGGGCCGAGGTCAAGAATCGACTCAAGCACTCCGGCGCCTCCCTCCACGAGGTCATCAAGCAGGGTCAGGAGAACGACGTCATCGGCAAGATGAAGGTCTCCGCCCTCCTCGAGTCCCTGCCGGGCGTGGGTAAAGTCCGCGCCAAGCAGATCATGGAGCGACTGGGCATCTCCGAGAGCCGCCGCGTGCGCGGTCTCGGGTCCAACCAGATCGCGTCCCTGGAGCGCGAGTTCGGCAGCACCGGCAGCTGAGTCCGGACCACTCCGGGATTGCTGGAATAATCGCTGCATGGCTGCAACACCCCGGGGGACGTCCCCCGTACCCCCGGACGCACGTCCGCGGCTGACCGTGCTCTCCGGCCCCTCGGGGGTCGGCAAGAGCACGGTCGTCGCCCATATGCGCAAGGAACACCCCGAGGTATGGCTGTCGGTCTCGGCGACGACCCGCAGGCCCCGCCCCGGCGAGCAGCACGGCGTCCACTACTTCTTCGTCAGCGACGAGGAGATGGACAAGCTGATCGCCAACGGCGAGCTGCTGGAGTGGGCCGAGTTCGCCGGCAACCGCTACGGCACGCCGCGCACGGCCGTTCTGGAGCGCCTGGAGGCCGGTGAGCCCGTCCTCCTGGAGATCGACCTCCAGGGCGCGCGGCAGGTCCGCGAGTCCATGCCCGAGGCCCGGCTGGTGTTCCTGGCCCCGCCCTCCTGGGACGAGCTGGTGCGCAGGCTCACCGGCCGGGGCACCGAACCGCCGGAGGTGATCGAGCGCCGCCTCGACGCGGCCAGGGTCGAGCTGGCGGCCGAGCCGGAGTTCGACCAGACCCTGGTGAACACCTCCGTCGAGGACGTGGCGCGCGAGCTGCTAGCCTTGACGAACGTCGTGTGATCGTCACTGGTCGTCCTGTGATCGTCCCGACTGAATCTTTCCCATCCATCGGAAGGTAGAGCGTGTCCTCTTCCATCTCCGCGCCCGAGGGCATCATCAACCCGCCGATCGACGAGCTCCTCGAGGCCACGGACTCGAAGTACAGCCTCGTGATCTACGCGGCCAAGCGGGCCCGCCAGATCAACGCGTACTACTCGCAGCTCGGCGAGGGCCTCCTCGAGTACGTCGGTCCGCTCGTCGACACCCACGTCCACGAGAAGCCGCTCTCGATCGCCCTGCGCGAGATCAACGCGGGGCTGCTGACCTCCGAGGCCATCGAGGGCCCGGCGCAGTAGCACCAGCAGCATCGGCGGTAATATCTTCAGCCTCACGCTGACTTATCCACAGGCCCGGCAGCCCGACTGTCGGGCCTGTGGTGTGTGATGGGTCGTACGCGCCGTCCGAGCGCGCTATCCGAACCGGGGAGAGACGGTGGACAAGCCCAAGGTCGTTCTGGGGGTCAGCGGCGGCATCGCCGCGTACAAGGCGTGTGAGCTGCTGCGCAGACTCACCGAGTCCGGACACGAGGTCCGGGTCGTCCCCACCGCCTCCGCGCTGCACTTCGTGGGCGCCGCCACCTGGTCCGCCCTGTCCGGCAACCCCGTCTCCACCGAGGTGTGGGACGACGTCCACGAGGTCCCGCACGTGCGCATCGGCCAGCACGCCGACCTCGTCGTCGTCGCCCCGGCCACCGCCGACATGCTCGCCAAGGCCGCCCACGGCCTCGCCGACGACCTGCTCACCAACACCCTGCTCACGGCCCGCTGCCCGGTCGTCTTCGCTCCCGCCATGCACACCGAGATGTGGGAGCACCCGGCCACCCAGGAGAACGTGGCGACACTGCGCCGCCGCGGCGCCGTGGTGATCGAACCCGCCGTCGGCCGCCTCACCGGCGTCGACACCGGCAAGGGCCGGCTGCCCGACCCGGGCGAGATCTTCGAGGTCTGCCGCCGCGTCCTCGCCCGCGGGGTGCGCGAGCCCGACCTCGCCGGACGGCACGTGGTCGTCAGTGCCGGCGGCACCCGGGAGCCCCTCGACCCGGTCCGCTTCCTCGGCAACCGCTCCTCCGGCAAGCAGGGCTACGCGCTCGCCCGTACCGCCGCCGCCCGCGGCGCCCGCGTCACGCTGGTCGCGGCGAACGCCACGATGCCGGACCCGGCCGGAGTGGACGTGGTGCCCGTCGGCACGGCGGTGGAGCTGCGCGAGGCGATGCTGTGCGCCGCGGCGGACGCCGACGCCGTGGTCATGGCCGCGGCGGTGGCCGACTTCCGGCCCGCGACCTACGCCACCGGGAAGATCAAGAAGAAGGACGGCGAGGAGCCCGCGCCGATCGCCCTGGTGCGCAATCCGGACATCCTCGCGGAGATCTCCGCGCCCCGGGCCCGCGCCGGGCAGGTGGTCGTCGGCTTCGCCGCCGAGACCGACGACGTCCTGGCCAACGGCCGGGCCAAGCTGAAGCGCAAGGGCTGCGACCTCCTCGTGGTGAACGAGGTGGGAGAGCGCAAGACCTTCGGTTCCGAGGAGAACGAGGCGGTGGTCCTGGGCGCCGACGGCAGCGAGACGCCGGTCGCCCACGGGCCCAAGGAAGCCCTGGCCGACACGGTCTGGGACCTCGTCGCCCGGCGGCTGGAGTGAATGACCCATTTGCTCGAAGGAGCCGCGAAGACGGCGCATTCGAGCGTGGCGCCCCTGGCCAAGGGCGCTTTCTTCTGGGCAGAATGCCCGTGCCGCAGGTCACAGCCCTCCCGAGAGCTGAGACAGGTGGGCCCGCGGCAGAGTGCGACCGATAAACTGTTCTCGGACGTCGCCGGGTGCAGCTCCCCGTGCCGTCCACAAATGATCAGCCAGCAGCCGCTGCAACCCCAGGGAGCGTTGTGTCCCGTCGCCTGTTCACCTCGGAGTCCGTGACCGAAGGTCACCCCGACAAGATCGCTGACCAGATCAGCGACACGATTCTCGACGCGCTTCTGCGTGAGGACCCGACCTCCCGGGTCGCCGTCGAAACCCTGATCACCACCGGCCTGGTGCACGTGGCCGGCGAGGTCACCACCAAGGCCTACGCGGACATCGCCAACCTGGTCCGGGGCAAGATCCTCGAGATCGGCTACGACTCCTCCAAGAAGGGCTTCGACGGAGCCTCCTGCGGTGTCTCGGTCTCCATCGGGGCGCAGTCCCCGGACATCGCGCAGGGCGTCGACACGGCGTACGAGAGCCGGGTCGGGGGCACCGCCGCAGGCGACGACGCCGACGAGCTGGACCGCCAGGGCGCCGGCGACCAGGGCCTGATGTTCGGCTACGCCTCCGACGAGACGCCGACGCTGATGCCGCTGCCGGTCTTCCTGGCGCACCGCCTGTCCAAGCGCCTGTCCGAGGTCCGCAAGAACGGCACCATCCCCTACCTGCGCCCGGACGGCAAGACCCAGGTCACCATCGAGTACGACGGTGACAAGGCGGTCCGCCTGGACACGGTCGTCGTCTCCTCCCAGCACGCGAGCGACATCGACCTGGAGTCGCTGCTGGCCCCGGACATCAAGGAGTTCGTCGTCGAGCCGGAGCTGAAGGCGCTCCTCGACGACGGCATCAAGATCGACACGGAGAACTACCGTCTCCTGGTCAACCCGACCGGCCGATTCGAGATCGGCGGCCCGATGGGCGACGCCGGTCTGACCGGCCGCAAGATCATCATCGACACGTACGGCGGAATGGCCCGCCACGGCGGCGGTGCCTTCTCGGGCAAGGACCCGTCGAAGGTGGACCGCTCCGCGGCCTACGCGATGCGCTGGGTCGCCAAGAACGTCGTGGCCGCGGGCCTCGCCGCCCGCTGCGAGGTGCAGGTCGCCTACGCCATCGGCAAGGCCGAGCCGGTCGGCCTGTTCGTGGAGACCTTCGGCACCGCAAAGGTCGAGCCCGAGAAGATCGAGAAGGCCATCGACGAGGTCTTCGACCTGCGCCCGGCCGCCATCATCCGCGACCTCGACCTGCTCCGCCCGATCTACGCCCAGACCGCCGCCTACGGCCACTTCGGCCGTGAGCTGCCGGACTTCACCTGGGAGCGCACCGACCGCGTGGACGCGCTGCGCGAGGCCTCCGGCCTGTAAGGCCCGGTGCGCCGTCGCTCCCGTCGGCACGCGAGGAGGCCCGGTGTCCCCGATGGGGGCGCCGGGCCTCCTCACATGTGCCCGACCCCGGCCCCGTTGTCAGTGGCCTTTGCGAGAATGCAGGCGTGAGCAGCGAGAACGGACCGGAGCAGGGCGGCACGCAGGACGCGCCGCCCGAGCAGCTCGCGCTCATCCGGGAGACGGTGCGCAAGGCGAAGACACCCCGCGCCAAGCCGCGCACCTGGCGCGGGGCCGCGCTCGCCAAGGAGCTGCCGGTCGCCCGGGTCCTCGTCGACAAGGGCGTGCTCCACCTCGACCGGTACTTCGACTACGCCGTGCCCGAGGAACTGGACGCCGAGGCCCAGCCGGGTGTGCGGGTGCGGGTGCGCTTCGGGGCCGGACGGAACCGGGTGCGGGACGGGCGGCGCGAGGGCGGCGGGCTCATCGACGGCTTCCTCGTCGAGCGGCTCGCCGAGTCCGACTACGCGGGGCCCCTGGCCGCGCTGGCCCAGGTGGTCTCGCCCGAGCGGATCCTCGACGAGGAGCTGCTCGGACTCGTCCGGGCGGTCGCCGACCGGTACGCGGGCAGCGTCGCGGACGTCCTCCAGCTCGCCGTGCCCCCGCGCAACGCGCGCGCCGAGAAGCGCGCCTCGCCGCAGCCGCTGCCCGCACCGCCCGCGCCCGAGCCGGGGTCGTGGGCGCGGTACGAGCAGGGGGCCGCGTTCGTGACGGCCCTCGCGACCGGGGGTGCACCGCGCGCGGTGTGGAACGCGTTGCCCGGCCCGCAGTGGACCGAGGAACTCGCGCGGGCCGTCGCGGCCACGCTGGCCTCCGGCCGGGGCGCCCTCGTCGTCCTGCCGGACGGACGGGCGGTCGCCCGCGCCGACGTCGCGCTCACCGCACTCCTGGGCGAGGGACGGCACGCGGTGCTCACCGCCGACGCCGGGCCCGAGAAGCGGTACGCGCAGTGGCTCGCGGTGCGCCGGGGCGCCGTACGGGCCGTCATCGGGACCAGGGCCGCCATGTTCGCTCCGGTGCGCGACCTCGGTCTGGTCGCCCTGTGGGACGACGGCGACGACAGCCACAGCGAGCCGCACGCGCCGCAGCCGCACGCGCGCGAGGTACTGCTGCTGCGCGCCGCCCAGGACCGGTGCGCCTTCCTGCTGGGCGGCTGGAGCTGCACCGTGGAGGCCGCCCAGCTTGTGGAGACCGGCTGGGCCCGGCCCCTGGTCGCCGCCCGCGAGCAGGTGCGGGGCGCCGTCCCGCTGGTGCGGACCGTGGGGGACCAGGACCTGGCCCGGGACGAGGCCGCCCGCGCCGCGCGACTGCCCACCCTCGCCTGGCAGGCCGTCCGGGACGGACTGCGGCACGGGCCGGTGCTCGTGCAGGTGCCCCGGCGGGGTTACGTACCCCGAATGGCCTGCGCGGCGTGCCGGACGCCCGCGCGCTGCCGGCACTGCTCGGGTCCGCTGGAGGGGCAGGAGTCGGCCTCCGCCCTGCGGTGCGGCTGGTGCGGGCGCGAGGAGGGCGACTGGCACTGCCCGGAGTGCGGCGCCTTCCGGCTGCGCGCGCAGGTCGTGGGCGCCCGGCGTACCGCGGAGGAGCTGGGGCGGGCCTTTCCGGCCGTGCCCGTGCGCACCTCCGGGCGCGAGCATGTGCTGGACACCGTGTCCGAGGCCCCCGCGCTGATCGTGAGCACCCCGGGTGCCGAACCCGTCGCCGAGGGCGGCTACGCGGCGGCGCTGCTGCTCGACGGCTGGGCGATGCTCGGCCGGCCCGACCTGCGCGCCGGCGAGGACGCGCTGCGGCGCTGGCTGGCCGCCGCCGCCCTGGTACGTCCGCAGAGCGCCGGGGGCACCGTCGTCGCGGTCGCCGAGCCGACGCTGCGGCCGGTGCAGGCGCTGGTGCGCTGGGACCCGGTCGGACACGCGCTGCGCGAGCTGGCCGAGCGGGCCGAGCTGGGCTTCCCGCCGGTGTCGCGGATGGCGGCCGTGGCGGGACCCCCGGACGCGGTCACCGGCTTCCTCGGCGCGGTCGAACTGCCGCCGGAGGCGGAGGTACTGGGCCCCGTGCCCCTGCCGGTCACGGCGGCAGGGCGGCCGCGAAGGCTGGGCGCGCCGCCGCCCGGGGAGCACTGGGAGCGGGCACTGGTCCGGGTGCCGCCGGGACGCGGGGCCGCGCTGGCCGGCGCGCTGAAGGCCGCTCAGGCGGCGCGGACGGCACGGGGGAGCGACCCGGCGGTGTGGGTGCGGATCGACCCGCCCGACATCGGGTGAGGGGCGTACGTGCCGCGGCCCCGCCTTCCCGGTGGGGTGCCGGGGCGACGGGGCCGGGGTGACGTCCCGCTCCGGCCGGTGCGGGACGGCCGGGGCGGCGGATCGGCCCCTCTCCGGGCCGATCGCCCGGAGTCACCCGTTGCGCGGGCCGGGGAAGGCGGTGGTCGGGCGGACTTCGTCGCGCAGGGACGGGCTGCCCGACGTGGGCTGGGTCGGCATCGAGCGAGCCGCCGGAACCGTCGGCACCGGGGGGATCCCCGAGCCCACGTCGACCGGACGCGTGCCCGACGCCTCCGGCGTGTGCTCGCCGGTCTCGGAGGCGGTCGCCGCCGCCTGGGCCGCGGCGCGGCGGGAGCCGTAGCGCCGGTGCACCGCCTGCTTGGTCACGCCCAGCGCGGAGCCCACCGCGTCCCACGAGAAGCCGAGCGAACGGTCGAAGTCCACGGCGGCCGTGACCAGGGTCTCGACGCTGTCCCGCAGCTCCTGGGCGAGACGGACGGTCGGGGCGGGGGCGCGTCCGTAGACGACGAAGCCCGTGGAGGGGCCGGAGCGGCGCGGGCGGTAGACGTTGCCCAGCTGGGCGGTGAGGGTGCGCAGTGCGTCCACCTGCCGGCGGACCCGCTCGATGTCCCGCACCAGCAAGTGCAGGCTGGCCCGAGCCTGGGCGTCGTGGGTTGCGTGGTCGGCCATGAACAAGCCTCTCGAACCGGCGTTGAAAGGATTCGGGCCGCGCGGGCGGCCC
Source organism: Streptomyces sp. NPDC093065 (assembly GCF_044754585.1). Taxonomy (NCBI): domain Bacteria; kingdom Bacillati; phylum Actinomycetota; class Actinomycetes; order Kitasatosporales; family Streptomycetaceae; genus Streptomyces; species Streptomyces sp. NPDC093065. The sequence goes on from NZ_JBIVPJ010000011.1 coordinate 151,960, forward strand.
GGTGTGTCAACTCTTCCTTGACCAACGTGCGGGTGCGGAGTTGGTCACGGGGCGGGGGCGTGGGGGTTTGGTCGTGCGCCCCCTCGGCCTTCGGCCTCGGGGGTCTCCCACCCGCGCACCACTCGTTTCCAGTCGGTCGAGAGGCGGGGCTCTCCCGTGGGGGTGCCGCGCCGTCGGCGGCTTCCCCTGGTTTGACGGCTCGTAGACTGGGGCGTCGCCCGCACACATCCCCGCCCCGAGAGGCCCGTCCCACCCATGAAGCTCGTCTTCGCCGGTACCCCCGAGGTCGCCGTTCCCGCCCTGGACGCCCTGATCGCCTCCGGGCATCACGAGGTGGCCGCCGTCGTCACGCGGCCCGACGCTCCGGCCGGGCGCGGGCGCCGGCTGGTCGCCTCGCCCGTGGCCGAACGGGCCGAGGAGGCGGGCATCGAGGTGCTCAAGCCGGCGAAGCCGCGCGACCCCGGGTTCCTGGAGCGGCTGCGCGAGATCGCGCCGGACTGCTGCCCAGTGGTCGCCTACGGTGCCCTGCTGCCCCGCGTCGCCCTGGACGTGCCCGCCCGCGGCTGGGTCAACCTGCACTTCTCGCTGCTGCCCGCCTGGCGCGGCGCGGCCCCCGTGCAGCACGCGCTGATGGCGGGCGACGAGATCACCGGTGCGTCCACCTTCCTGATCGAGGAGGGCCTGGACTCGGGACCCGTGTACGGGACGGTCACCGAGACCATCCGCCCCACCGACACCAGCGGAGACCTGCTGACCCGGCTGGCCTTCGCCGGCGCCGGCCTGCTCGCGGCCACCATGGACGGCATCGAGGACGGCAGCCTGAAGGCCGTACCGCAGCCGGCCGAGGGCGTCACCCTCGCACCGAAGATCACCGTCGAGGACGCCCGCGTCGACTGGACCGCCCCCGCGCTGCGCGTGGACCGGGTGGTGCGCGGCTGCACCCCGGCCCCCGGCGCCTGGACCACCTTCCGGGGCGAGCGGCTCAAGCTCGTGCAGGCCGTACCGCTGCCCGACCGCACGGACCTCGCCCCGGGCCGGCTCGCCGCCGGGAAGAACAACATCTACGTCGGCACCGGCTCGCACGCCGTCGAGCTGCTGTGGGTGCAGGCCCAGGGCAAGAAGCCGATGCGGGCCGCGGACTGGGCGCGCGGGGCGCGGATCACCGAGGGCGAGGCACTCGGCGGCTGACCCCCGCCCGAGTACCCCGCTTCACCGTTCACCGGCCCGGCGTACGCTGGTGAGCGCACTTCACCCCACACCCGGAGCACCTTTTTCGTGAGCGAACAGCCCCGCCGTCCCCGCAAGCCCGGCAAGCCGTACCGCAGGCCCCAGAAGGACCCCGTCCGCATCCTCGCCTTCGAGGCGCTCCGGGCCGTGGACGAGCGGGACGCGTACGCCAACCTCGTCCTGCCGCCGTTGCTGCGCAAGGCGCGGGAGAAGGAGGGCCCCGAGAAGTTCGACGCCCGGGACGCGGCGCTGGCGACCGAGCTGGTCTACGGGACGCTGCGCCGGCAGGGGACGTACGACGCGATCATCGCGGACTGCGTGGACCGGCCGCTGCGCGAGGTCGATCCGCCGGTGCTCGACGTGCTCAGCCTGGGCGTGCACCAGCTGCTCGGGACGCGCATCCCGAGTCACGCCGCCGTCTCCGCCTCCGTGGAGCTGGCACGGGTCGTACTCGGCGACGGGCGGGCCAAGTTCGTCAACGCCGTGCTGCGCAAGGTCGCGCGGGACGACCTCGACGGTTGGCTGGAGCGGGTCGCCCCGCCCTACGACAAGGACCCCGAGGACCACCTGGCCGTCGTGCACTCGCATCCGCGCTGGGTCGTCTCCGCGCTGTGGGACTCGCTGGGCGGCGGCCGCAGCGGCATCGAGGACCTGCTCGACGCCGACAACGAACGCCCCGAGGTCACCCTCGTCGCGCGGCCGGGCCGGGCCACCCCCGAGGAACTGCTCGGCGAGGAGGCCGCCGTACCGGGGCGCTGGTCGCCCTACGCCGTTCGCCTGAGCGAGGGCGGCGAACCCGGGGCCGTCGAGGCCGTGCGGGAGGGCCGCGCCGGCGTGCAGGACGAGGGCAGCCAGCTGGTCGCGCTCGCTCTCGCCAACGCGCCGCTCGACGGGCCGGACCGGCGCTGGCTGGACGGCTGCGCGGGCCCCGGCGGCAAGGCCGCGCTCCTCGGCGCACTCGCCGCCGAACGCGGCGCCTTCCTGCTCGCCTCCGAGAAGCAGCCGCACCGCGCCGGGCTCGTCGCCAGGGCGCTGGACGGCAACCCGGGGCCGTACCAGGTGATCGCCGCCGACGGGACCCGTCCGGCGTGGCGGCCGGGGAGCTTCGACCGGGTCCTGGTCGACGTGCCGTGCACGGGGCTCGGTGCCCTGCGCCGCCGGCCCGAGGCGCGCTGGCGGCGCCGTCCCGAGGACCTGGAGGGTTTCGCCCCGCTCCAGCGCGGGCTGCTGCGCAGTGCCCTGGAGGCGGTACGGGTCGGGGGCGTCGTCGCCTACGCGACCTGCTCGCCGCACCTCGCCGAGACCCGCGCCGTCGTCTCGGACGTCCTCAAGCAGCACCCCGGCACCGAGCTGCTCGACGCCCGGCCGCTGCTGCCCGGCGTCCCCGACCTGGGCGAGGGCCCCGACGTCCAGCTCTGGCCGCACCTGCACGGCACGGACGCCATGTACCTGGCGCTGGTGCGCCGTACCTCGTGACCGGCTCCGCTCCCGTGACCGGCGTCGCCCCCGGAACAGGGTTCGCCCCCCGGGGACGGGCTCCGCTCTCCGGGACCGGCTTCGGTCTTCGGGGCGGCTAACGCCGGTTCACCTTCACCCGTTCCCCGCCTGCCAGCTCCGGTTTGAGGTCCACCTGGACCTGGTGGGTGGTCTGGTGGTCGACGGAGCCGCCCAGTTCGGCCGTCACCACACCGATCCGGACGCCGCCCCGGCCGCTGCCGGCGCGGTGGACCTGCACGGTGAAGGTCAGGCTCACGTTCTCCACCGCGAAACCGAGGTCCCGGCCCTCCGCCTCGGCGCGGGCCTCCTCCAGTTCGCCCCGGATCCGGCCGATCACCTCGGCCAGACCCACGAATCCCGGTTCGTTCGTCAACTCGCCTCCGTACAAAGCTCGTTCACTCTTGTCGCAGCAGTATGCGGCAGGAGCAGACGCCCGTATAGTTCGCATATGGCTGCTGGCGGGGGAGATCCGGCCGCCTCGCCCATGAAGACACCGAGCTGGGCGGTGCGGATCAGGGGAGCGGACGGGGAGATCGCGGGAGCCGGCATTCTGCTGACCCCGGACCGGGTACTGACCTGCGCGCATGTCGTGGACCGCGCGGCGGACCGGCTCACGGCGGAGTTCGTCGGCGCCGCCGACCACAGCGTGCCCGCGGTTCCCGCCCGGGTGGACGGCACCGCCTACGTGCCCGAGACGCGGGACGCCGACGGCGACCCCAGCGGGGACGTGGCGCTGCTGCGGCTGGAGCGGCCCCGGCCGACGGAGGAGACGGTCCGGCTCCACCGGCTGTCCGCACCCGGCCGCGAAGTGCGCATGTACGGCTTCCCCTACGCCCACAACGGCGGCATCTGGTTCCGCTCCACCGTCGTCGGCGGCTGCGGGCGCGACGGACAGGTCCAGCTGAGCCCGGTCAGCCCCGGTGAACTGGCCAGCCCGGGATGCAGCGGCGCGGGCGTCGCCGACAGCCGGACCGGCGAGGTCATCGGTATGGTGCTCAGCGGTCAGCTGGACCAGCACGGCAACCGCTTCTCCTTCATGAGCCCCGCCGAGACCATCGCCCGTCACCTGCCCCGGCTCAAGCCGCACATCGTCGGGCCCACGGCCGTCGACGAGCGGCTGCTCCCCACCGACGACGGCGCCTCGCAGGACCTGCTCGACGAGCCGTTCGCCCAGCGCCTCGCCGCCTGGCTGCGCGACGACGGCAGCCAGGTGAAGATCAGCGTCGTCGGGCCCGGCGACGCCGCGCGCGCCGCCACGCTGCGCCGCGCCATCACCCTCGCCGACCGGGAACTGCGCACCGCGGTCTCGGTCGACCGCGCGTCCCTCGACCCGCCCGGCACCGTGCCGTCGGCCGGCGGCCACGACCTCGCGGTGGACGCGAGCGGGGTGAGCGCCGCCGAGATCGCCGAGCGGATCGCCGAGCGCATGGGCCTGTGGCAGCATCCGGAGGACCCCCCGCTCGACCGCGTCCGCGCCTCGAAAGCCACCCTCAACCTGGTCGTCGTCGGCGTCGACGAGGCGGCCGACCCGCCGGCCCTGCTGGACCTCCTGGAGGTGCTGCGCGCCGGCGGCAGCCGTCTGCTGCTGGTGTTCAGCACGGCCGGCGACTGCCACCGCCAAGCCCGTGACCGTCTGCTCGCCCGGCCCGCGCGGGACCGTCGCGCCCGGCTCGTCGAGCGGCTGCGGGACATCACCGGGCCGCTCGCCCAGGACCTGCACGAACGTCTCGCGGTCGTGCTCCCGCACGGGATGCGCCCCCTCGACTCGGACCTGGTGGCCGCCCACGCCGCCCTGGCCGGCCTGCTGCGCGCCGACGAGGAGGACCGGGAGGGTGACGACGGCCGGGACCCGGGTCCCTCCCCCGGACACACCTCCGACCTCGGCCGGTACGAGCGGCTGGCCGACCGGGCGGCCGCCCGGCTGGCGGCGGCCGTCGCGGAACTCGACCGGCTTCGCGACCGGCGTGACGAACTCGCCGGACGCCTGCGCGGCTATCACGTCCTGCACCAGCACTCCCTGCAGGGCGAGGAGGACCCGGCGGTGGACGAGCTCTACCTGCGGGCCCACGCGCTGCTGCGGGCACGACCCTGCGACGTACGGGCGGCGGAGGCGGCGGTGGACGCCTACACCCGGCGCGTCGACGACCACGGCGCAGGGGGCGCGGGATGACGGCGAAGGCACCCCGGTCCACCCCACGGCCGCACGAGGAGCTCCGGGCATGAGCGACACGGCCTGCGTCAGAGCCGACTGCCGAGGCGGCCACATCATGGCCACCGGGTTCTGCGACACCTGCTTCCGCCGCGCCCTCGCCCCCGAACCCCCCTCGACCCCGACGGACCCCGACACGGACGGCCCCGGCGACGCACCGCAGGAGCCCGAACGGACCCCTGTCGCCCCCGCCACCGGCGAACTGGACCGCGACGGTCTGCTCGTCCTGCCGCACCTGCCCTCCCCGGCCGCCTCCGAGGCCGCCGACACCGTCGCCCGGCCCCCGACCGGCGGCCGGCGCTGCGGCGTCGACAACTGCGCCGGCACCATCGGGGTCTCCTACGACGGCGGCCCCGCACCCGACCACGGGTTCTGCCCGGAGTGCGGTACGGAGTACTCGTTCCGGCCGAAGCTGCGCCCCGGCGACCGGGTCGGCGGTCACTACCAGGTGCTCGGCTACCTCGCGGTCGGCGGCCACGGCTGGGTCTACCTGGCCGAGGACACCCGCGTGCCCGGCCTGCACGTCGTCCTCAAGGGGCTGATCAACACCGGCGACGCCGTGGCCCGCCGGGCGGCGGTCGAGGAACGCCGCTCGCTCACCACCCTCCACCACCGCGACATCGTCCGCATCGTCACCCACGTCCAGCACCGGGCGCCCGGCGACGCCGAACCGACCGGCTACATCGTGATGGAGTACGTCGGCGGCCGGTCCCTGGCCTGGATCCGGTTCGCCCCCGAGGAGGACCTGACCCGGCTGTTCGGCGCCGGCGGCCTCGAGTTCGGGCACGTCATCACCTACGGCTGCAAGATCCTCGGAGCCCTGGAGTACCTGCACGACCGGGGCCTGCTCTACTGCGACATGAAGCCCGAGAACGTCATCCACTACGGCCGCGAGATCAAGGTCATAGACCTGGGCGCCATCCGCCGGACCGACGACCGCTCCTCCGCGCTCGTCCACACCCACGGCTACTCCCCGCCCAAGCGCGAACGCGACCGGCGCGGGCTCGGCGTCGACAGCGACCTGTACACCGTCGGCCGGACCCTGAAAGTGCTCGCGGAGCGGGCCACCCGGCCCGCCGGACTGGCCGCCCGCTCCTTCGAGGCGCTGATCCGCCGGGCCACCCATCCCGAGCCCGCCGCCCGGTTCCGGTCCGCGGCCGAGATGTCCCGTCAGCTGTGGGAGGTGCTGCGCGAGGACCAGGCGCTCGGCGGGCGGGAGCCGTATCCCGAGCGTTCCACCCGGTTCGAGCCGACCGCGGCGCTCTTCGGCGCCGGGCTCGGCACCGTCCCGGCGCTGTGCCGGTGGACGCGGCGCCCCGGCACCGGGACGCCGGAGCTGCCGGCCCGCGCACCCGGGCCCCGGGCGGCGGCCCGCGCGCTGCCGGTGCCCCTGCCCGACCCCTCGGACCCGGCCGCCGTACTGCTCGGCGGGCTCGCCGCGGACACCCCCGACCGCATCGCCGAACGGGCCCGGGAAGACCCGGCGCTCTCCACCGTGGAGACGGCGCTCTGGTTGTGCCGCGCCTACCTGGACGCCGGGAACACCGCGCGGGCCGAGGAGTGGGTGACCCGGGCCAAGGCCTGGAGCGGCGACCACGACTGGCGGATCTTCTGGCACCGGGGCCTGGTCCATCTCACGTGCGGCGCGGTGGACAAGGCGGAGGACGAGTTCGCCGCCACCTACGCCTCGCTGCCCGGCGAGGCGGCGCCCAAGCTGGCCCTCGGATACTGCGCCGAGTACCTGGCCGAGCGGTTGCGGGAGCCCGGGGTACCGGAGCCGGACCCGCCGGAGCCGGACGTACGGGGACCGAGCGGGCAGGGGGCCGGCACACGGGGGCCGGAGGCGGGGGAGTACGCCCCGCGGGCGGCCCGCCCGGCGGACGCGCAGGTGGCGCGGGCCCGTGAGGCGCAGGCCGAGGAGTTCTACGAGGCCGTCCTGCGGCGCGACCCCACCCAGGGCAGCGCCGCCTTCGGACTGGCCCGCGTCCGGCTGCGCCGCGACGGACGCCGCCGGGCCGTCGAGGTACTGGACGCAGTGCCGACCACCTCCCGGCACTACGACGCCGCACGCGTCGCCGCGGTGCGCGTCCTGGCCGGCCGGCTGCCCGGCGGGTCCGGGCCGCTCGCCGCCGAACTGCGCGAGGCCGGCGAACGGCTGGCGGGGCTGCACCTGGACGGCGGCGGGTCCCGGGACCGGCTGGAGACCGAAGTGCGCGAGCACGCGCTCGCCTGCCGCCCGCCCGGTGGCTGGGGGAGCGGCTTCCCCGCCGGTGAGCTGTTCGGCCCCGAGGACACCGAGGACGCGCTGCGCAGGCTGCTGTCCGGGTCGCTCAGGCGCCTGGCCGGCCAGGCGGGCAGCGCCGACGAGCGCGGCGACCTGCTGGACGCCGCCTACGCGGTGCTCCCGGCACCCGCCGGGCTGCGGGAGCTGGTGCGAGGGCGGGGGTGGCGGCGTACGGCGTGAGCGCGTGACGGCGCGCACGGCAGCGACGTGGGCGGGACGACGACGTGGCGAGGGGGCACGGACACCGTGGAGACGGGAGCGCCCGGGACGGGCGGGGCGGCCGGGCAGGCGATCGCCGGACTGGAGATCAGTCAGTGGAAGTACCTGGCCGGCGAGGCGGGCGACCCGCAGATGCACGCGATCCTCAGCGTGCGCGTGGACGGCACCGGGGGCGGCGGCGGTCCGGACGGCCCGGTGCTGGCGCAGGTACTGGCCGTGGACTGCTCCAGTTCGATGACATGGCCGGTGGAGAAGCTTCACGCGGCCCAGCAGGCGGCGGTCGCGGCGATCCGCAAGCTGCCCGACGGCACCCCGTTCGCGGTGGTCCGGGGCAACGAGCAGGCGACCGTGGTGTACCCGGACACCCCGCGGATGGCCCGCGCCTCCGCCGGCACCCGGGCGCGGGCGGCGCGGGCCGTGCGCGAGATGGTCGCGGGCGGCGGCACCTGCATCGGCGCCTGGCTGGACCTGAGCCGCCGGCTGCTGGCGGAGCAGGACGCGCCCATCGGTCACGTCCTGCTCCTCACCGACGGCAAGAACCAGCACGACGAACAGATGCCGCTCGCCCGGGTGCTGGAGCAGTGCGCGGGCCGTTTCGTCTGCGACGTCTGGGGCATCGGCGACGGCTGGGACGGCCGGGAACTGCTGCGGATCACCCGCCGGCTGCACGGCAGCGCCTCCTCGGTGCGCGAGGAGGAGGCCCTGCCCGGGGAGTACGAGCAGCTGATGAGCCGACTGCTCACCAAGACCGTCCCCGAGCTGGGGATCTCCGTGACCCCGATGCCCGGGTGCACCGTGCGCTACCTCAAACAGGTCTTCCCCACCGAGGCGGAACTGACCGCCGAGGACGGCACCGGCCGGTTCGTCACCCGCGCCTGGGGCGACGAGACACGCCGCTACCAGCTGTGCCTGGCCGCCGACCCGACCGGCAGACCCCGCCACGAGGACCTCCAGCTCGCCGTGGTCGCCGTCGACGTACCCGGTGGCGACGAGGTCCGGCTGCCGCCCCCGCAGCCCTGCCTGGTGCACTGGACCGACGATCCCGCCCTGTCCCGGCACACCGACGCCCAGGTCGAGCACTTCGAGCAGCACCAGCGGCTCGGCGAGGCAGTCGCCGCCGCCACCGACGCCCACCGCCGCGGCCAGCGCGACCTGGCCGAGCACCAGCTGGGCCGGGCCGTGCAGCTCGCCCACGCCATGGGCGCCGACGAGCAGCTCGGCCGGCTGGCCCGGCTCGTGCGGATCGAGGACGCGCGGGAGGGCAGGGTCGCGCTGCGCCCCGACGTGACGGCCGTCGACTTCCAGCACCTGATCACCGCGAGCAGCCACAGCACCTACGGCCCCGCCTCCGGAACCGGCCCCGGTTCCGGCGCGGCCGGCACCACGCCGGGCGGCGGAGCCACCGTGAGCTGCCCCGCCTGCTCGCACAGGGCTCCGGCGGCCGCCCGGTTCTGCCCGTCCTGCGGCCACCGCTTCGAGGCCCGGCCGTGAGCACCACCGGCCGGGACCTGGTCCGCAGACTCAGGGTGCTGCTCGTCCTGTCGACCGCGACCACCCTCGCGCTCTTCCTCGCCTACCGGGGCGTGCACGACGACACCGTCCCCCTGTCCACCGCGAGCACACCCGGCATCCGCGCCGTCGACACCGCGCGGAGCGCGCTGCGCCAGGCGAACGCCGTGGTCCGCGAGACCGGCGCCGAGGGCGACACCAGCGGCGAGTTCCTCACCCAGATCTCGGTCGCCCAGCAGAGCCTCGCCCTGGCCGCCTCGGAGAACGTCACCGGCCTGGCGGGCCGCCACGACGTCCAGACCGTCACCGGGCTGATCGCCGTCTACTCGGGCTGGGTCGAGCGCCGGGGCCGAGAGCCGGAGGGATCGCCGCTGCGCGCGGCCTTCCTCCACTACGCCGAGAAGGTCCTCGGTCTGGAGGCCGAGGCCGGAACCGAGGGCGACATCATGAGCCGCCTCGACGCCCTGCGCGGCGAACAACTGGCCGAGGCCCGGCGGCAGGCCGCCTTCCCCTGGCAGCTGTGGCTCGGCTGGTGCACGGTCGCCGTGCTGTACGCGGCCCTGTGCGGGGCGCTGCTGGAGACCCAGCGGTTCCTGCGGCGCCGCTTCCGGCGGCCACTGCGGCTGCGGCTGCTGGCCGCCACCGCGGTGTGCGCCGTCGGCGTGCCGGTGCTGGCCTGGCAGACCTTCACGGCACACCGCGCGATGGCCGACTCCGTCGCCGGGGTACGGGTGCCGCCGGCCGCCCCGGACGCCGTCCCCGAGGTGGCCGACGGGGTGCAGGGCGCGCTCGCGGACGCCGGGTTCTGGGCCTCGCTGTCGGACTGGATACCGCTGGGAGGGGCCGTGGTGGCGGCGCTGACGCTGTGGGGACTGTGGCCGCGGATCGCCGAGTACCGGTTCCGGGGGCAGCGATGAGCCGCCCTGGCACCCGCACCCTCGGCATCCTCTGCCTCTGCCTGGTCCTGCTCGGCGCCGGTGTGTACGCCGGGGTGCGCTGGGCGCGCGACTGGGAGGGCTCGGTGACCCTGCTCGCCAACTGGAGCGGCACGGAGCGCGAACAGTTCGAGGAGCGCGTCGTCGAGCCGTTCGAGGAGAAGTACCGGATCGACGTCGTCTACCAGGGCAGCTCCGCGCTCAGCCAGGTGCTGGCCGCCGACATGGCGGCCGGCAACCCGCCCGACGTGGCGGTGCTGCCCGGCCCCGGCGAACTGCTCGCCTACGCCGTCGACGGCCGGCTCCACCCCCTGGACGGCCTCTTCGACGCCGGGGACTACGACCGCTTCTGGGCTCCCGAGGTCACCGTGCCCGGGCAGGGCGCCCACACGTACTGGCTGCCCGTGAAGACCGGCCTGAAGAGCATGGTGTGGTACGCCGGACCCGCGCCGACGACCAGGACGGTGGGCCCTCCCGCACGGTGGTGCGCCGGCCTGGAGTCCGGCGCGACCTCGGGCTGGCCCGGCACCGACTGGGTGGAGGACATCCTGCTCCAGCAGGCCGGCCCGCGGGTGTACGAGGAGTGGGCCAACGGCAGACTGCCCTGGACCGACGACGCCGTGCGCAAGGCCTGGACGACCTGGGCGGGCCTGGTGGGCGCGGGCGACGCCGACCGTGTCGAGCAGGTGCTGACCACCGCGTTCGACGCCGACTGCGCGGCGGGCCGCCTGGAGCACCAGGGTTCCTTCCGCGCCGGGCACTGGCGGCAGGAGGGCGGCGACTACGTCCACTTCTCCGAGGTCGTGCCCGGGGCCGGGGCGAACGCCGGCGCCTGGGAGGTCTCCGGCGACCTCGCGGCCGTACTGAACCCGACGGACGAGGCCGAGCAGCTGATCCGCTACCTCGCCGACCCCGACACCGCGCTGCCGGAGTACACGGCGAACAGGGCCGCCGCGGCGGACACCGAGCAGGACGCCACGGAGCGGCAGATCGGAACCATCCTGCGCGAACCCGGCCGCACCCGCTGCTGGGACGCCTCCGACGCCATGCCCCGCACCACCCGCGACGCCTTCCACCAGGCGGTCCTGCGTCACTTCGCCGACCCGACCCACCTGGACACCCGCCTGAGAGAACTGGACCGCCTCCGCAAATACCAGAACCTCCCGGTCTGCGGCGCCGCCTGAACCCGGGGGCCCCTGCGCCCCACATCCAGGGGACGCGCCCCGAAGGGGCGCGAGGCTGCGACACCGTGCGGCTCCGCCGCGCGGGCGCGAGCAACCCACCACCGGGCCCGCGGTCGGCGAACAGTCCCGCCCACCCGGACCCGTCCCCGCCCACCCCCACGGGGCATGGCAGGCTTGGGGACATGGCCGCGCAGATCAACCCCAGCATCCTGTCCGCCGACTTCGCCCGCCTCGCGGACGAGGCCAAGGCGGTCGAGGGAGCCGACTGGCTCCACGTCGACGTCATGGACAACCACTTCGTCCCGAACCTCACGCTCGGCGTTCCGGTGGTCGAGTCCCTGGCCCGCGCGACCGACACCCCGCTGGACTGCCACCTGATGATCGACGCCCCCGACCGCTGGGCGCCGCAGTACGTGGAGGCGGGCGCCGGTTCCGTCACCTTCCACGCCGAGGCGGCCGCCGCGCCGGTGCGGCTGGCCCGGGAGATCCGGGCCAAGGGCGCCCGCGCGTCCATGGCGCTCAAGCCCGCGACGCCGATCGAGCCGTACGAGGACCTGCTCCCCGAACTCGACATGCTGCTGATCATGACGGTTGAACCCGGATTCGGTGGGCAGGCGTTCCTCGACATCATGCTTCCGAAGATCCGCCGTACCCGTGAGCTGATCAAGAAGCACGGTCTGGAGCTGTGGCTCCAGGTCGACGGCGGTGTCTCGGCGGCCACGATCGAGCGGTGCGCCGACGCCGGCGCCGACGTCTTCGTCGCGGGGTCCGCCGTGTACGGGGCGTCAGACCCGGCCGAGGCGGTACGTGCACTGCGCACACAGGCCGATGCGGCGACCGCCAAGGCATCCTGGTCCTGCGACCACTGAGGAACAGAAAGTGAACGGCTCCCACCAGGGCTGATCAAGTGCGCCGAATCTGCAAGGATGAACGGCGTATCCAGAGTGTGAACAGCAGTGAGGAGATCGCCGTGTCGGGTATGTCGGCGGGCCGTTCAGCCATGCGGATGGGACCCGCTGAGCTGGTCCAGGCGGCGGCCATGGCCCGCCGCTTCTACCTCGAGGGCAAGTCCAAGATCCAGATCGCGGAGGAGTTCGGCGTCAGCCGCTTCAAGGTGGCCAGGGTTCTCGAGACCGCCCTCGAGCGGGACCTTGTACGCATCGAGATCCGGGTGCCGGCCGAGCTGGACGCCGAGCGCTCGGACGCCCTGCGGGCCCGCTACGGGCTCCGGCACGCCGTCGTGGTGGAGTCCCCGGCCGACGCCGAGGAGACACCCGACCCGGAGAACCTGGGCGAGGTGGCCGCCGACCTGCTCGGTGAGCTGGTCAACGAGGGCGACGTGCTGGGCCTGGCCTGGGGCCGGTCCACCATCCACATGGCGGCGGCCCTGGACCGGCTGCCGCCGTGCACCGTGGTGCAGCTGACGGGCGTGTACGACGCCGGGACCGCCGAGCGCGGTTCGGTGGAGGCCGTCCGCCGCGCCGCCCAGGTGTCGGGCGGCGACGCCCACCCCATCTACGCGCCGATGCTGCTGCCCGACGCGGCCACCGCGCAGGCGCTGCGCCACCAGACCGGGATCGCCCGCGCCTTCGAGTACTTCGACAAGGTCACGGTCGCCTGCGTCTCCATCGGCTCCTGGGAGCCGGGCATCTCGACGGTGCACGACATGCTCAGCGACGAGGAGCGCGCGCACTACGCCTCGCTCGGCGTCGCCGCCGAGATGTCCGCGCACCTCTTCGACGCCGAGGGCCGCCGGGTCGGACGGGACCTGGGGGAGCGGTGCATCACCGTCAAGGCCGACCAGCTCCGCCGTATCCCCGAGGTCGTCGCGATCGCGGGCGGACAGCGCAAGGCTGCGGCCATCGACGCGGTGCTGCGCTCCGGTCTGGTCACCAGCCTGGTGACGGACACGTCGGCCGCGGACTACCTGATGACGGCGGGCTCGGCACCGAAGTCGACGCTCAACAGGACGGATCCGGACGGGATCTGACGGCACGGCACCAGGCACGGCACCACACGCGAGGGCGACGGAAGGGCGCGGGATGACCGAGGACTCCGCGGGGCGGCTCGTGGTCACGCTGGACCTCGGCGGGGTCACGGACAAGGCGGGCCTGATGGACCGCTGCGTCCGTGACCTGGCGCTGCCCGACTGGTTCGGCCGCAACTGGGACGCGCTCGCCGACTCCCTCGCCGACCCCTCCGTCTGGCCCGAGAGCGCGGCCGACCGGGGTCTGGTGCTCGTCGTGGAGGGCTGGCGGGCATACGCGGAGGCGCGGCCCGAGGAGTGGGCCGTCGCCGAGGAGGTCTTCGCCGAGGCCACCGACCGCGGTCCGGGTCTCTTCGTCACCCTCGGCCCTGGAGGTTCCTCCAAGGAGGCCGCTGACCAGCCTGGATGATCCGCCCGGGGATTATCGGCCACCCGGCATGGGAGAATGAAGTACGTGCTCTTTCCCCCTGGCTGACCTGTCCGGGGGCCACCTCTGATCGACTGGGATGTGCAGCACGTGCGTTTCCTGAATGACATCCAGCCCTCGTACGACCTGACGTACGACGACGTGTTCATGGTGCCGAGCCGCTCCGCCGTGGGCTCCCGGCAGGGCGTGGACCTCGGCTCCCCGGACGGCACGGGCACCACGATCCCGCTGGTCGTCGCCAACATGACCGCCATCGCGGGCCGCCGGATGGCCGAGACAGTGGCCCGGCGCGGCGGCCTCGTCGTCATCCCGCAGGACATCCCCATCGAGGTCGTCGCCGACGTCGTCTCCTGGGTGAAGAGCCGCCACCACGTCCTGGACACCCCGATCGTGCTGGCCCCGCACCAGACCGTCGCCGACGCGATGGCCCTGCTGCCCAAGCGCGCGCACAACGCGGGCGTCGTCGTGGACGAGGACCACAGGCCGGTCGGCGTGGTCACCGACGCCGACCTGTCCGGCGTGGACCGCTTCACCCAGCTCGAGGAGGTCATGTCCAAGGACCTGATCCTCGTCGACGCCGACCTGGACCCCCGCGAGGCCTTCAACACCCTCGACGCCGCCAACCGGCGCTACGCGCCCGCCGTGGACAAGGACGGCCGCCTCGCCGGCATCCTCACCCGCAAGGGCGCCCTGCGCGCCACGCTGTACACCCCGGCCGTCGACGCCGACGGCAAGCTCCGTGTCGCCGCCGCCGTCGGCATCAACGGCGACGTGGCCGGCAAGGCCGAGCAGCTGCTGGACGCGGGCGTGGACACCCTCGTCATCGACACCGCGCACGGCCACCAGGAGTCGATGATCAGCGCCGTCAAGGTCGTGCGCGAGCTCGACCCGCGGGTCCCGATCGTCGCGGGCAACATCGTCTCCGCCGAGGGCGTGCGCGATCTGATCGAGGCGGGCGCCGACATCGTCAAGGTCGGCGTCGGCCCCGGCGCCATGTGTACCACCCGCATGATGACCGGCGTGGGCCGGCCGCAGTTCTCCGCAGTCCTGGAGTGCGCCGCCGAGGCCAGGAAGTACGGCAAGCACGTGTGGGCCGACGGCGGTGTCCGCCACCCGCGCGACGTGGCCATGGCCCTCGCGGCCGGCGCGTCCAACGTGATGGTCGGCTCCTGGTTCGCCGGTACCTACGAGTCCCCGGGCGACCTCCAGCACGACGCCGGCGGCCGTGCCTACAAGGAGTCCTTCGGGATGGCCTCCGCCCGCGCGGTGCGCAACCGCACCTCCGAGGAGTCCGCGTACGACCGGGCCCGCAAGGCGCTGTTCGAGGAGGGCATCTCCACCTCCCGGATGTTCCTCGACCCGGTCCGTCCCGGCGTCGAGGACCTGATCGACTCGATCATCGCGGGCGTCCGCTCGTCCTGCACCTACGCCGGCGCCGGCTCCCTCGAGGAGTTCGCCGAGAAGGCCGTCGTCGGCATCCAGAGCGCCGCCGGCTACGCCGAGGGCAAGCCGCTGCACGCCAGCTGGAGCTGACCGGCGCCGCATCCCGGCAGGTCCCGTCAGGCGGGCTTGACGTCAGGCAGGCCTGACGCGACCTGTCGGGCCGCCTAGGGCGTCAGCCGACCGTCCGCCCCCTCCCGCGAGGCGCACACGCTGGATCGACGCCCGGAAGGCCGCCCACCGCTGCCGCGGCCGGCCCGGCGAACTCGGCTTCGACGCGGCGGACGCGGCCGACGCGCGTCCCGCCGCGGGCCGACCCTACGACCACCGACCGGACCACCCACCGGACCACCGACCGGACCACCCACCGGCACCCGGCGACCGGCCGTGCCAGGCGCCGGAGCCGTGGCGGCGGTACGGCCGCTGACCAGGTCCGATCCGTCGCGGCCGGTCCCGGACGCAACGCGCCGCACGCCTCGCGCAACGAACCCCCGCCCCGCCCCGCCGAACGCAACGATCGTGCTCGAACGCGCAAGGTTGCTGCATTACCGGAGCACCGCCCCCCTCGTAGTGTTCTGCGCTGTACGTGGCGTGGCGGGGACCCCGCTCGGTGGGTTCCCGCTCTTCAGCGGCGTGCCCGCCGGCCCCCGCCGCTCCAGACGCCCGCCGGGAGCCCGTCCGCTCACCCCGGCGGCGCGACCGGCAGCGAAAGAGGAGTCACCGCGTGATCGACCACGGCGCACCCCCGCACCACGACGCATCGGCCGGCCCACCGTCCCCGGGCCTCGCCGCGCGCCTCATGCGCCGCAAGCCCGTGGAACGCCTGGTCGCCGAGGGCGGCCAGGGCGAGGGCGGCAGCCTCCGCCGCTCCCTCGGCCTCTGGCAGCTCACGATGATCAGCATCGGCGCCACCCTCGGCACCGGCATCTTCGTCGTCCTCGGCGAGGCCGTCCCCAAGGCCGGCCCGGCCGTCACGCTCTCCTTCGTCATCGCCGGGCTCACCGCGCTCTTCTCGGCCCTGTCCTACGCCGAACTGGCCGGCACCATCCCGGTCGCCGGATCCTCGTACTCGTACGCCTACGCCACCATGGGCGAGCTGATCGCCTGGGTCTGCGGCTGGTGTCTGGTCCTGGAGTACGGCGTGTCGGTGGCCGCCGTCGCCGTCGGCTGGGGCGAGTACCTGAACGAGCTGCTCGACGGCACCATCGGCGTCACCCTCCCCGCGGTCCTGTCGGCACCGCCCGGCGACGGCGGCATCTTCAACCTGCCCGCGCTGACCGTCGTCCTGCTCGCCATGACCTTCCTGCTCGGCGGTGCCCGCGAGTCCGCCCGCGCCAACACGATCATGGTCGTCGTCAAGATCGCGGCGCTGGTGCTGTTCTGCGCGATCGGCGTACAGGGCTTCCGCTCCGGCAACTACGAGCACTTCATGCCGCTCGGCATGGCCGGGGTCAGCGCGGCCGGGGCGACGCTCTTCTTCTCCTACATCGGCTTCGACGCCGCCTCCACCGCGGGGGAGGAGGCCAAGAACGCCCAGCGCGACCTGCCTCGCGCGATCATGCTGTCCCTGATCATCGTCACGGTGCTCTACGTCCTGGTCGCCGCCGTCGCCGTCGGCGCCAAGCCCTGGCGGACCTTCACGGACTCCGAGGCATCCCTCGCCCAGATCATGACCGACGTGACCGGGCAGAGCTTCTGGGGCACCCTGCTGGCCTTCTGCGCCGTCGTCGCCATCGCCAGCGTCGTCCTGACCGTCCTCTACGGCCAGACCCGCGTCCTGTTCGCCATGTCCCGCGACGGACTGGTGCCCAAGGTGTTCTCCAAGGTCCACCCGAAGACCGGCGCGCCCCGCGCCAACACGCTGATCGTCTCCCTGTTCTGCGGCGTCCTGGCCGCCGCCATTCCGCTCGGACAGCTCGCCGACGCCACCAGCATCGGCACGCTCTTCGCCTTCGCGCTCGTCAACGTCGCCGTCGTGATGCTGCGCCGGACCCGTCCCGACATGCGCCGCACCTTCCGGGTCCCGCTGTCGCCGGTCCTGCCCGCCCTCGGCTTCGGCCTCTGCGTCTGGATGATGGGCAGCCTGTCCACCGTCACCTGGGTGGTCTTCGGTGTCTGGATGGCGGTCGGGCTCGTGTTCTACTTCGTGTACGGCCACCGCCGCTCCCGACTCGCCACAGCGGACCCCTCCGAGGTCCGGACGCACCAGAAGTGAAGTGAACGACCCGCAGTGCTGAACGATCTCGACGAACGCATCGTGCACGCCCTCGCCGAGGACGCCCGCCGCTCCTACGCGGACATCGGGCAGTCGGTCGGCCTGTCCGCGCCCGCCGTGAAACGGCGCGTGGACCGGCTGCGCGCCAGCGGAGCCATCACCGGCTTCACCGTACGGGTCGACCCCGCCGCGCTCAGCTGGGAGACCGAGGGGTTCGTCGAGATCTTCTGCCGCCGCAACACCTCGCCGGAGACCATCCAGCGGGGCCTGGAGCGCTACCAGGAGGTCGTGGCCGCGTCCACCGTCACCGGGGACGCGGACGCGGTCGCCCAGGTCTTCGCCTCCGACATGCGGCACTTCGAGCGGGTCCTGGAACGCATCGCCGGGGAGCCGTTCGTGGAGCGCACCAAGTCCGTGCTGGTGCTCTCCCCGCTGCTGCGGCGCTTCTCGTCGGGCTCGCCCACGTAATCCGGTGGGCGGGGCGCCGGGTGCCGTCTAGCATCGCTGTCATGACCCGGCGACATTGATCCACCCGCGCCACCCGTAGCGCCTCCTCCCGAGGGCCGCCCCGGACGCCGTACCTCCGGTGTCCGATCCGCCCCCTCGGGAAGGCCTCATGACGCTCTCCACCCCGTCCGGGCGTGCCCACGCCCCCGCTGGTACCCGCCGGCTCGTGCGCACGCTGTACGCCTCCGCGTTCTGCGACGAGTTCGTCCTGCTGTACCCGGTGTACGCGCTGCTGTTCAGCGACACCGGTCTGTCCGTCTGGCAGACGGCCTCGCTGTTCGCCCTGTGGTCGCTGACCGGCGTACTGCTCGAGGTGCCCTCCGGCGCCTGGGCCGACGCCGTATCCCGTCGGCTGCTGCTGATCCTCGGGCCGCTGCTCACCGCCGCCGGCTTCGCCCTGTGGGTGCTGCTGCCCTCCTACGGTGCCTTCGCGCTCGGCTTCGTGCTGTGGGGTGCGGGCGGCGCGCTCGGCTCGGGCGCGCTGGAGGCGCTGGTCTACGACGAACTGGACCGCGCCGGTGCGGCCGACCGGTACGCCCGCGTCATGGGCCGGGCCCGAGCCGTCGGCATCGCCGCGACCATGTGCGCCATGGGCCTGGCCGGTCCGGTCTTCGCCCGGGGCGGCTACGGCGCGGTGGGCGCGGCGAGCGTGCTGGCCTGTCTCGCCGGTGCGGTGGTCGCCACCCGGTTCCCCGAGCACCGAACCCCCTCCGGCGGCGGCGAACGCTGGTCCGCGACCCTGCGCGCGGGACTCGCCGACGCCCGCGCCGACCGGTCCGTGCGCGGCGCCCTGCTGCTCGTACCGGCCGTGACCGCGGTGTGGGGAGCCCTCGACGAGTACACACCGCTGCTGGCGCGCGACACCGGCGTCGCGCCCGAGACCGTGCCCTGGCTGCTGCTGGTGATCTGGGCCGGCGCCACGGCCGGCAGCCTGCTGGCCGGTACCGCCGAACGCCTGTCCGGCAACGGGTTCGCCGCCCTGCTCACCGGTTCCGCACTCGCCCTGGCCGCGGGCGCTCTGGCCGGCACACCGGCCGCCCTGGCCCTGGTGGCGCTCGCCTTCGGCGGGTTCCAGCTGGCGACCGTGCTGGCCGACGCCCGCCTCCAGCAGCGCGTCGACGACACCGGGCGGGCCACCCTGACCTCGGTCGCGGGTCTCGGATCCGAGCTGGGCAACCTCGCCACCTACGGCGCCTACGCGGCGGCGGCCACGGCGTGGGGCCACGGCACCGCGTTCGCGCTGTCCGCGGTGCCGTACCTCGTGACGGCGCCGGTGCTGGCCGGCGCCGCCCGAACTACAGCCGCGGCTGCCAGGGCACGACGTCGAAGTCGCCGGTCCCCTTCCTGACCTTCTCGAAGGGCGCCGACCCCACGCAGCGGGGCAGCTCCCCGCCCTCCGCGGGGCTGCCCGTCGCCGCCCAGCTGTAGCCGAGGCGATCGTGCCGGCCCAGGTCGTGGACGGTGACGCCGACCCGCTTCCCTACCGCTCCGGGCAGGTCGGAGTCGGTGATGACGCCGGAGACGACGGCCACGTCGCCGCCGGTCAGGAGGCAGTCCACCTCGGCCTCGGCCCGCGCCCCCGCACCGTTCAGGTAGTGGCTGAACGCGAAGGTCCCGGTCGCCCTGAGGGGGTCCTCGTTGTCCTCGGCCGCCAGATGGGCGTCGAAGGTGAAGGTGATGTCGTCCCCGGCCGACCGGTACAGCTTGGCCGTGCCGGTCAGCGCGGCGGCCTCCCTCGGCGGCGGACCGTCGTGCGGGCCCCCGTGGGGACCGTCGGCGACGGCCGCGCCCGAGGTGGCGGCGGTGAGCAGCAGGGCGGCGCAGAGCGTGGCGGTCGCGGTACGGCGTTTCATGGCGGGTCGTCTCCCAGGGATGCGAAACCGGTGAACCGAACGGTCACCACTGTTCCGGCGCCGTGCCCGCGCCGCATCGGGCCCGGGGCCGGTGCCGTCTCCGCCGTGCGGCGGGGAGGGACGGGGCCGGTCTGCTTCCCGGGGAGGACGGGGGCGCCCACCGGGCCGCGCAACGAATCGCCGAGGCGTGCCGGGCGCACGCAACGATCCGCTCACCGGCGCGCAACGGGTCCGTCTTGTCCGGCCGAGTCCGCCGACCGTACCGTCTATCTGGCCCCCCGAACCCCCCCTCCGACCGGTGAGGATCACGCATGCGCACCGCCCTGCTCCAGAGCTCCGGCCGCCCCGGTTCCGTCGCAGAGAACCTCAAGGTCCTCGACGAGGCCGCGGGCCGCGCCGCCGCCGCGGGCGCCGCGCTGCTCGTCACCTCCGAGCTGTTCCTGACCGGCTACGCCGTCGGCGACGGCATCGGCGTCCTCGCGGAGCCCGCCGACGGCGACTCGGCCGACGCCGTCGCGGAGATCGCCGGGCGCCACGGCCTGGCCGTCGCGTACGGCTACCCCGAGCGGGACGGCGAGCGCGTCTTCAACTCCGTGCAGCTCGTCGCCGCGGACGGCACCCGGCTCGCCGGCTACCGCAAGACCCACCTCTTCGGCTGCTTCGAGCGCGACCACTTCACGCCGGGCGAGCAGCCCGTCGTCCAGGCCGAGCTGAACGGCCTCACCGTCGGCCTGATGATCTGCTACGACGTGGAGTTCCCGGAGAACGTCCGCGCCCACGCCCTGGCCGGCACCGACCTGCTGCTGGTCCCGACCGCGCAGATGCACCCCTTCCAGTTCGTCGCCGAGTCCGTCGTGCCGGTGCGGGCCTTCGAGAACCAGATGTACGTCGCGTACGTCAACCGCGTCGGCCGGGAGGGCGAGTTCGAGTTCGTCGGCCTGTCCGTCCTCGCGGGGCCCGACGGCGTCGCCCGCGCCAGGGCCGGGCGCGTCGAGGAGCTGGTCCTGGCCGACGCCGACCCGGCCTTCCTTACCGCGTCCCGCGAGGCCAACCCGTACCTGGAGGACCGGCGCCCCGGGCTCTACGGCGCCCTCGCCTGAGCCCGGACCCCGCGCCCCGCCCCCCTCGTTCCACCCGTGCAAGGAGTCCGTACCCCATGACGTCCACCGTGCCCAACGCGATCGAGCACGCAGACGAGCAGCAGCCGCCGATCACCATGTTCGGGCCGGACTTCCCGTACGCGTACGACGACTTCCTCGCCCACCCCGCCGGACTCGGCCAGATACCCGCCACCGAGCACGGCAGCGAGGTCGCCGTGATCGGCGGCGGACTGTCCGGCATCGTGGCCGCCTACGAGCTGATGAAGATGGGCCTGAAGCCCGTCGTCTACGAGGCCGACCGGATCGGCGGCCGCCTGCGCACCGTCGGCTTCGACGGCTGCGACCCCTCGCTGACCGCCGAGATGGGGGCGATGCGCTTCCCGCCGTCCTCCACCGCCCTGCAGCACTACATCGACCTGGTGGGCCTCACGACCCGGGCGTTCCCCAACCCGCTCGCCGAGGCGACCCCCTCGACCGTCGTCGACCTCAAGGGCGAGTCGCACTACGCCGAGACCCTCGACGACCTGCCGCAGGTCTACCGGGACGTGGCCGACGCCTGGGCGAAGTGCCTTGAGGAGGGGGCCGACTTCACCGACATGAACCGCGCCCTGCGCGAGCGCGACGTCCCCCGCATCCGCGAGATCTGGGCGAAGCTGGTCGAGAAGCTCGACAACCAGACCTTCTACGGCTTCCTGTGCGACTCCGAGGCCTTCAAGTCCTTCCGGCACCGCGAGATCTTCGGCCAGGTCGGCTTCGGCACCGGCGGCTGGGACACCGACTTCCCCAACTCCATCCTGGAGATCCTCCGCGTCGTCTACACCGAGGCCGACGACCACCACCGCGGCATCGTCGGCGGCTCCCAGCAGCTTCCGCTCAGGCTCTGGGAACGCGAGCCGGAGAAGATCGTCCACTGGCCGTACGGCACCTCGCTGAAGTCCCTGCACGCGGACGGCGAACCCCGCCCGGCGGTGACCCGGCTGAACCGCACCGCCGGCAACCGCATCACCGTGACCGACGCCGACGGCGACATCCGCACCTACCGGGCGGCGGTCTTCACCGCCCAGTCCTGGATGCTGCTCTCGAAGATCGCCTGCGACGACTCGCTCTTCCCGATCGACCACTGGACCGCGATCGAGCGGACCCACTACATGGAGAGCTCCAAGCTCTTCGTGCCCGTCGACCGGCCGTTCTGGCTGGACAAGGACGAGCACACGGGCCGGGACGCGATGTCGATGACGCTGACCGACCGGATGACGCGCGGCACCTACCTCCTCGACGACGGC
This sequence comes from Streptomyces sp. NPDC093065, assembly GCF_044754585.1. Lineage (NCBI taxonomy): Bacteria > Bacillati > Actinomycetota > Actinomycetes > Kitasatosporales > Streptomycetaceae > Streptomyces > Streptomyces sp. NPDC093065. The sequence goes on from NZ_JBIVPJ010000011.1 coordinate 173,836, forward strand.
CCGGACAAGCCCGCCGTCATCTGCCTCTCCTACACCTGGTGCGACGACAGCCTGAAGTGGCTGCCGCTGTCCGCGAACGAGCGGATGGAGGTCATGCTGAAGTCACTCGGCGAGATCTACCCGAAGGTCGACATCAGGAAGCACGTCATCGGCAACCCGGTGACGGTCTCCTGGGAGAACGAGCCCTACTTCATGGGCGCGTTCAAGGCCAACCTGCCCGGCCACTACCGCTACCAGCGGCGCCTGTTCACCCACTTCATGCAGGAGGCGCTGCCGGAGGACAAGCGGGGCATCTTCCTGGCCGGCGACGACATCTCCTGGACGGCCGGCTGGGCCGAGGGAGCCGTCCAGACCGCGCTGAACGCGGTCTGGGGTGTCATGCACCACTTCGGCGGCGAGACCGACGCGACCAATCCCGGCCCCGGCGACCTGTACGAGGAGATCGCGCCGGTGGAACTTCCGGAGGACTAGGGGTTCTCGGCGCGGGGCGAAGGGGCCTAGACACCGGCCGTCCTCGCCTTCTCGTACACCTGGGCGGCGACGTCCTTGAGTTCCTCCGCGTCGCGTGTGGTGCTCTGCACGTCGATGAGGATCACGTCGAATCCGATCTCGGCGTGCGCGGCCAGGTCCTCCACGATCTGGTCGACGCCGCCCTGGAAGGGGCGGCGGTCGGCCCCCTCGTAGTTCGCCGCGCTGTAGCGGGTGTTGACCCGCAGCACCGTCCGGATGGGCTTGGTGCGGCCCCGCTCGGCGGCCAGGTCCCGCAGCCGCCGCCACTGCTCGGCGACGGTCTCGGCACCGATGCCGGTAGGCAGCCAGCCGTCGGCGTGGTCGACCAGGCGGCGCCGGGCCCGGCCGCTGTCGCCCGCCGCCAGCAGGACCGGGATGGGCCGGGCCGGCTTGGGGCCGACCACGGCGGACGCGATCTTCGTGACCTCGCCGTCGTACACCACCGGGTCCGGGCCCCACACCGCGCGGCACACCCCCATCAGCTCGTCCAGGGCGGCACCGCGCTCGGCGAACGGCCTGACGGACGCCGCCGCGTACTCGTCGTGGGACCAGCCGGTGCCGAAGCCCGCCAGCACCCGGCCGCCGCTCGCCGCGTCCAGCGAGGCCAGCGTCTTGGCCAGCTGGAAGGGGACGTGCAGCGGGGCGACCAGCACGCTCGTGCCCAGCCGGGCCCGTTCGGTGACCGCGGCGGCGAGGGCGAGGGTGACCAGCGGCTCCGCCACGCTCCGGTACGTGTCCGGCCAGGGCAGGCCCTCGATGCCGTACAGCCCCTGGGTGGCGGGCTCGGGGAACAGGGCGCGCTCGAAGACCCACAGGCTCTCGTAGCCCATCCGTTCCGCCGCGCGCGCCACGTCGGGGACGTCCTTGCCGATGTCGTACTGCCGCATCTGGGGGAGGCCGAGTCCGAGCCGGGTCGTCATGCCGGGGTGCTCCTTCGCAGTCGGGTGCGATGTTGCCCGTGGTCCCCACCGGGTCGACCGTGTTCCCAACGGGTTGCCCGTGGTTCCCAACGGCTTCAACGTACAGCGATCGCACGGGGGTTCCGGGAGCGCGCGCCGCGCGCACCGGCCCGGTCAGTCCGGCAGCGGGGTGAGCAGCATGCGGCCCGCGAAGCCCACCGCGGCGTCCAGCCGGTCGGTGAACTCCCCGGCGACGTCCGGCAGCCTGCGCAGGGCCCACAGCGCGCGGGCCGCGGCCCAGGTGGCCTCACGGGCGCGCTCCAGGCTCCAGGCGCCGAGGAGATGGGTCAGCGGGTCGGCGATCTGCAGGAGGTCGGGACCCGGCATCAGCTCGTCGCGGACGCGCTCCTCCAGCGAGACGAGGAGATCGCCCACGCGGTCGAACTCGTCCTCCAGGTCGACGGGTTCGCAGCCGAGCGTACGACAGGTGTCCACCACGGCCAGCGCCAGATCGTGGCCGATGTGCGCGTTGATGCCCGCCAGCGCGAACTGCAGCGGCCGTACCCCGGGATGGCGGCGGAACTGGAACAGGGGGCGCCAGCAGGCGGGCGGACGGCGGTCCTCCTCCGCCGCGTCCACGGCGGCCAGATAGCGCTCCGCGAACCGCACGTCCAGCGCCGTCGCGGCCCCGGCGTCCGCGAACCGGCCGCCGTCGATGTGCCGGTCCACCGCCTCCGTGACGGCCAGGTAGACGCGGTTGAACACCGCCAGACCGTCCCGGGCCGGCAGCGCCGTGTCGAGGGCACGCATTCGCAGCAGGACGGTGTCCACCGTCAAGGCGGCCGTCGGGACTTGCTCGCAGTGCGCCATGGCGGCAGCGTCGCAGCTTTAGGCTGACGGCAGTGCCGGCGGGCCCGAGGCTTCCCCAGAACGAGGGAACGCGCCCGCCGCGCGGGGGAGGGGGACCGCACGTGTCAGGCCTTCGTGCCCGGCGTCTGGCCGCTCGCAGGACGCGGCGCAGGCGTGCCGCCGGCCGCGGCGCGATGGTCGCTGCGGCGTCCGTCGTCGTCGCGGTGGGCACCGCGACCGGCGTGCTCACCGCCCTCGGCGACGAGGACGGCGGCGGCGCCGACGCCGCCCGCCCGCAGGTGACCCACCTGGTACGGCCGGACACCCCGCCGGCCGCGCCGCCCGCGTCCCCGTCCCCGTCGGCGGCGCCGTCGCGCTCCCCGTCGCCGTCCCCGGCCACCGGGAAGCCGGCCCCCGCCCCTTCGCCGGGGCGGACCTCGGAGAAGGAGAAGCCCCCGCCCGCCGCCACCCGCCTCTACCGGCACCCCGACTCCCAGGTCCTCGACTGGGTCAGGGCCCACCCCGGCGACCCGCGCCAGGACGTCATCGCGTCGCGGATCGCCGACCGCCCGGCGGCGGTCTGGTTCGCCGACCACACCCCGGCCACCATCACGGCGAGGGTCCGCGAGGTCACCTCGGCCGGCGCCGCCCAGGGCCGGGTGCCGGTGCTCGTGCCGTACGCGATACCCGACCGCGACTGCGGCGGCCACTCCGAGGGCGGCGCGCCCGACCTGGACGCCTACGACGCCTGGATCGACCGGTTCGCCGCCGGGCTCGGCTCCGGCGAGGTGATCGTCGTGCTGGAGCCCGACTCGGTCGCCCAGTCCGAGTGCCTGTCCGCCGGTGAGCGCGCCGACCGCTTCGCCTCCCTCGCCCGGGCGGGCCGGGTGCTGAAGGACGCCGATCCCCGCGCCCGGGTCTACTACGACGCGGGCCACTCCGGCTGGCACGCGCCCGCCAAGCAGGCGGGCTGGCTCAAGCAGGCCGGCGCCGCCTCGGCCGCCTCCTCCGACGGCGTCTTCAGCAATGTCTCCAACTTCCACGCGACCGCCGACGAGATCGCCTACGACCGCGCCGTTCTCGACGCCCTCGGCGGTCCGGCAGGCCTCGGCGCCGTCATCGACACCAGCCGCAACGGCAACGGCGCCCCGCCCGACGGCGAGTGGTGCGACCCGGCCGGCCGAAGGATCGGCCGCGCCCCGACCCTGAGCACCGGGATGGGGCGCGTCGACGCCTACCTGTGGGTCAAGCTGCCCGGGGAGTCGGACGGGTGCAAGGGCGAGCCGGGCACGTTCACCCCCTCGTACGCCTACGACTTGGCGCGCTGAGTCCCGTCGCCGCCGTCCCCGCCCCCGGTCTTCGCGTCGTACGACGACGTGCCCTCGTCCAGCAGCGGCTGCTGCGTCTTGAGGTGGGCCGGGGCGAAGGCGCGCAGCGCGTGGTAGCCGGTGATGACGACCAGGGTGCCGAGCGCGATGCCGCTGAGCGAGAAGGTGTCGGTGAACTCCATGCTGACGTTGCCGACGCCGATGATGATGCCCGCTGCGGCCGGCACCAGGTTCAGCGGATTGCGCATGTCCACCTTGGCGTTGATCCAGATCTGGGCGCCGAGCAGGCCGATCATGCCGTAGAGGATGACGGTGATGCCGCCGAGCACGCCGCCCGGAATAGCGGCCACGACCGCGCCGAACTTCGGGCAGAGGCCGAAGAGCAGCGCGAAGCCCGCCGCGGCCCAGTAGGCGGCCGTCGAGTAGACCCGGGTCGCGGCCATCACGCCGATGTTCTCGGAGTACGTGGTGTTGGGCGGGCCGCCGACCGCGGTGGAGAGCACCGAGCCGATGCCGTCGGCCGAGATCGCCGTGCCGAGCCTGTCGTCGAGGTTGTCGCCGGTCATCTCGCCGACCGCCTTGACGTGCCCCGCGTTCTCGGCGATCAGCGCGATGACGACGGGGAGGGCGACCAGGATCGCCGACCATTCGAAGCTCGGCCCGTGGAAGGAGGGCAGCCCGATCCAGTCGGCCCGGCCGACGGCGGAGAAGTCCAGCCGCCAGTGGTCGGTGAGCTTGCCGCTGCCGTCCACCGAGTGGATCTTCCCGAAGGTCCGGTCGAGGGCCCAGGACAGGACGTATCCGAAGACCAGCCCCAGGAAGATCGCGATACGGGACCAGAAGCCGCGCAGGCACACCACGGCCAGACCGGTGAAGAGCATCACCAGCAGCGCCGTCCACTGGTCCTGCGGCCAGTAGGTGGAGGCGGTGACCGGGGCCAGGTTGAAGCCGATCAGCATCACGACCGCGCCGGTGACGACCGGCGGCATCGCGGCGTGGATGATCCGCGCCCCGAACCGCTGCACGGCGAGCCCCACCAGGAACAGCGCGACGCCGACGACGAGGACCGCGCCGGTCACCGTGGCGCTGGTGCCGCCCTGCGCCCGGATCACCGCGGCGACGCCTACGAAGGAGAGCGAGCAGCCGAGGTAGCTGGGCACCCGGCCGCGGGTGGCGAGCAGGAAGATGACGGTCGCCACGCCCGACATCATGATCGCGAGGTTGGGGTCGAGGCCCATCAGGACCGGAGCCACGAAGGACGCCCCGAACATGGCCACCACGTGCTGGGCGCCGAGCCCGGCAGTGCGGGGCCACGAGAGCCGTTCGTCGGGGCGGACCACCGCTCCGGGGGCGGGCACCTTGCCGTCCCCGTGCAGTTTCCAGCGCACTCCGAGGTCCATGGTGAGGTTTCGCTTTCTCTGTACGTGAGGACTGTCCGGACCATTGTCGGGGGTGCCCGGCCGTGCGGTTGACCTGCACCCCTTCCTCAAGGAGTGTGCTGAGCGGTCGCTTAGGATGAGGGGGAACCGCCCTGCCCGGGCACAGTCGAGCACGACCAGGAGCCCCGCCCGTGACCGCCGAAGCCCCCACCGTGCCCGCCCTGTCCCACGGCCGGCTCGTCCCCGTCACCGTCCACTTCGACGACCTGGACGCGCTCGGGCTGCTGCACAACGCCCGCTACCCCGTGATGGTCGAGCGGGCCTGGACCGAGCTGTGGGCCGGGCACGGCTTCCGGTTCGAGGGCGACTGGGAGGCGGCCGGCGACGCCTGCAACGCGGTCAGGGAACTGACCATCGGCTACGAGGCGCCGGTCACCCGGCCGGGCGTGTACGCCGTCCACCTGTGGCTCGACCGGCTGGGCACCACCGGGCTGACCTACGGCTTCCGGTTCTGCTCGGCGGACGGCGCCACCACCTACGCCCGCGGCACCCGGGTGCTGGTCCGGCTGGACTCCCGGACGCTGCGCCCGGCGCCGTGGAGCGAGGCGTTCAGGACTGCCGGCCGGGCACTCCTGCGGCCGGCGGACTGATCGTCGGGCGGTTCCGGTCCCCGGCCCGCAGCACCCGCGCGAACACCACGAGGCAGCAGGCCAGCACGGTCACCAGACCGAACGACACCACCAGGCTGGTCGCCTGGGCGAGACCGCCGATCGCGCCCGGCGCGACCAGACCCGAGGTGTACGTGATGGTGGCGACGCCCGCGATGGCCAGGCTCGGGTTGGAGCCGGCCCGGCCGGCCGCGGCGAAGCACAGCGGGACGACCACGGCGATGCCGAGGCCCATCAGCGCGAAGCCGGTCATCGCCACCGCCGGGTGGCCGCCGACCACGACCAGCAGCCCGCCGAGGGTGGCGAGCACGCCGCTCACCCGGACGGTGCGCACCGCGCCGAACCGGTCCACCACCTTGTCGCCGACGAGCCGGGTCAGCGCCATGGTCAGCGTGAAGCCCGTCGTGCACGCCGCCGCCAGACCGGCCGAGGTCTCCAGCTCGTCCCGCAGGTAGACCGCCGACCAGTCCAGGCTCGCGCCCTCGGCGAACACCGCGCAGAAGCCGACCGCGCCGATCAGCAGCGCCGACCTGGGCGGCAGCGCGAACCGCGGCGGCGGGTCCTCGTCCTCGGCGGGCTGCAGGTCCAGCACCCAGGTGCAGGCCACCAGGCCCGTCACGGTCAGCACCGCGGCGGCCAGGACGTGGTGCGTCCGGGCGTCGGTGCCCAGGTGGGCGGCGAGCGTGCCGGCCGCCGAACCGATCAGCGCGCCCGCGCTCCACATGCCGTGCAGCCCGGACATGATCGACTTGTCGAGACGGTTCTCGATCTCCACGCCCAGGGCGTTCATCGCCACGTCCGACATGCCCGCCGTGCCGCCGTAGACGAACAGGGCCAGGCACAGGGTGAGCAGGTTCGGGGCGAGCGAGGGCAGGACCAGGGCCAGCGTCCACAGCGCCAGCAGACCGCGCAGGGCCACACGGGCGCCGAAGCGGTGGGTGACGCGCCCGGCCAGCGGCATGGCGAGGGAGGCGCCGAGCGCGGGGAAGGCGAGCGCGAGCCCCAACTGGCCCGCGCTCACGGCGGCGTGGTCCTGGATCCACGGCACACGGGTCGCGAAGGAGCCGGTGACGGCGCCGTGCACGGCGAACACGGCCGCCACCGTGTACCGGGCGTGTTTCACCTCGCGTCGCCCGTAGGTCCCTGTGCTCATGGTCCACCCCTCCGTGTCCTCGGTGCGCGGCGGTGCGGCAGCGCGCGGCGTAAACTATCAGGGAGCCTGCCTGATAGATAGTGGATTACCGGCGTGCGCTCCCGCGCCACCGATCTGGAAGGATCCCGGCATGCCCGCATCCCCGAGCACCGCCCGGGCCATCAACGACCGGCTCGCCCTCCATCTGCTCCAGCAGGAGGGCCCGTTGACGGCAGGGCAGCTGAAGCAGTTGACCGGCCTGTCCCGGCCCACCGTCGCCGACCTCGTCGAACGCCTCACCGCCTCCGGGCTGATCGAGGTGGCGGGGGAGTCCGGGGAGCAGCGCCGCGGGCCCAACGCCAAGCTGTACGGCATCGTCGCCGAACGGGCCCACCTCGCCGCCCTCGACGTGCGCACCGAGGGCGTCGCCGTGCTCGTCTCCGACCTGCTCGGCCGGGTCCTCGCCGAGGCCTCGGTGCCCATCGACGACCACTCCGGCACGGGACCCGCGGTGGAGCAGGCGGTGAACCTGGTCGAGCGTGCGGTGAAGGAGGCCGGCGCCGACCGGCTGCACACCGTCGGCATCGGCGCGCCCGGCCTGATCGACCCCGGTGGCGGCGAACTGCGCGACTCCACCGGGCTGCCCGAGTGGCACCGCCGGCTGATGGCCGCGCTCCAGGAGAAGTTCCCCGAGGCACGGGTCGGCGTCGAGAACGAGACCAACCTCGCCGCCCTGGCCGAGCAGCGCGACGGCGCCGCCCGCGACCGCGACACCTTCGTCCTGCTCTGGCTCGGCCTCGGGATCGGCGCGGCCGTCGTCCTGGACGGCACCCTGCGCCGGGGCGTCTCCGGGGGCGCCGGCGAGATCGGCTTCATGCCGGTGCCGGGCACCTCGGGCCTGCCCTCCGCCACCGACTGCGACGGCGGCTTCCACTCCGTGGCGGGGGCCGCGGCGGTGACCGCCCTGGCGGCGGAGCACGGCGTGACGGCACCGGCCACCGGTCCCGAACCGCACGCCGCCACCCTGGTCCGGGAGGCGGTACGCCGGGCCGCGTCCGGCAAGGACCCGGCCGCCGACCGGTTCCTCGACGCGCTCGCCGACCGCGTCGTCCTCGGTGCCGCCGCCGTCGTCTCCGTCCTCGACCCCGGCTGCCTGGTCCTCGCCGGCGAGATCGGCCGGGCCGGTGCCGATGCCCTCGCCGACCGCGTCCAGCACCGCCTCGGCCGGATGTCCCCGCTGGCCACGGAGGTACGGCCCAGCACCCTGGGTGGCGGCGCGGTACTGCGCGGCGCCCTGCTGACCGCCCGCGACCGTGCGCAGGACGACCTCTTCGCACCGCCGGAGCGGTAGCCTGCGGCGCTTCGACGGGTGCTCGACCGCGCCCGGACACGGCCGCCCCCGACCGGGGACGGGAGACGCCCAGGGCAGGGACATCCGCCGGCCGGGCCCCGCCTGGGAACACGCGTGACCGGAGCAGCCCGCCGAGGCTCCCCGCCTTGGCGGCTCGCGGGTACCCGGCCGGCCCGTGCGCGCTGCCCGAGCGGAGGCCTGTGCCGCGCCCCCGGGCCGGGACTGCCCCCGGGTGGCCGTGTCGTCCCCGGGGTCACGCGCCACACCCGCCCGCGCGGCCCTGTGGCGGGCTTCTCTCAGGGAGCGGGCCGTCGTTCCGTGGGCTCCGGCTCCCCGAACGCCGAACCGTCCGCCGCCAGCCACACCAGTACCGCCGGGAGCAGTACCGCTGCCCCCAGCAGGGCCATGAACCCCGCGGCGCTCGCCGCCGGCAAGGGCTTCAGGTGCCGGGCGTGGAACAGGAGGTGGGCGACGGAGGAGACCAGGTAGGCCACCAGGGACGTGAGCACCAGGCGGCGTTCCATCGTGGCCACCGCCGCGCACAGCACCACGGCGAGGGCGAGGCTCGCCCCGCCGAAGTCCCGGAGCAGATGCTCGTTGTAGGGCGGCAGGTGCGAGACCCAGGGCCACTTCCAGAACAGCCCGGGCAGCAGCAGGACCCACAGCCCCAGCAGCGCCTGGCCGCCCGCGAGCACTCCCAGCCCCGCCCGCAGCCACGCCCGTCTGCTCATCCGCGCCGCCCGCCCTCCCCGCCGCCGAACCGCACCGCCAGGTACTCCTCGAACGTCCCCTCGCCGACCGCGTGGTCCGGCGCGAGGTGCCCGCCCTCGCGGAACGCGCGGTAAGTCTTCCCCGCGAGCGGCAGGTTCACCACGGCCCGACGGCGTCCCGTCGCGCCCAGGTAGGCGCGGGCCAGCGACGCGAAGGTGCGCACCTCGGGGCCGCCCATGTCCGGCACCCGCCCGGCGGGCGCGCCCTGGGCCAGTTCGGCGAGCCGGTCCGCGACCTCCGCCACCTCCACCGGCTGGTCGGAGGCGTGTGCGGGCAGCACCACGACCGGCAGCTTGGCCAGGGTCTGGAGCACCTGCACCACCAGGTCGTGGAACTGGGTCGCCCGCAGCACCGTCCAGCCGAGGCCCGACTCCTCAACCAGCTTCTCGACGGCGAGCTTGGTGCGGTAGTAGCCGAGTGGCACCCGGTCGACGCCGACGATCGAGATGTAGACCAGGTGTGCCACCCCGGCCCGTCGCGCAGCCGCGATCAGGTTCGCGGCCGACTGTTCGTCGCCGCCGCGCTGCGTGGTCGCACAGTGCACGACCGTGTCGACGCCCGCGAGCGCCGTGTCCAGGCCCCCGCCGCCCTCGCGCAGGTCGACGGCGTACGGCTCGCTGTGCCGGCTGAGCACCCGCACCTCGTGCCCGTCGGCGCGCAGCCGTTCGGTGACGAGCCGGCCGAGTGTGCCGGTGCCGCCGGTCACCAGGATCGTGGTCATGCTGTTCAGCCCCTGTCGGACGTGGGGACTCCCGGGTGGAGCACCTGTCGTCAGCTGGGACCGCGCGGCACCCTCGGATTGTGACAACGCCGGGGCGGAAATCTCACCGCCGGGCCGGCTGATGCCCTGCGAAGCCCAGTGTGTCCGGGTTCGTCACGGCGTGCAGCCGGCGAGTCCGGACACCTTGCCGGGGCCCGGCAGCGTGCGTTGGGGGAACCCGGCGGCGGGCAAGGGCCTTCGTCACCGCCGCCGGGTCCGTTCGGGTGGGGTCAGCAGGCGCCGAGGTCCTGCCAGACACCCCATTCACCGGTGGTTCCGGGCTCCTCGCCCTTCGTCCACCACTTGGACTTCCACGTGTGCCCCTGGTGGGAGACGCTGGTGCCACCGCCGTACGACGAGGCCGTGTCCCAGGCCGGTGCGGTGCACTGCCCGGTGCCGCCCGTCGGGCTGGGGCTCGGCTCCGGGGACTCGGGATCCGTGGGCGTCGGGGTCGGGGTCTGGGGACCCGGGTCCACCACGGTCGTGCCCCGGGCGAGGTCGCCGGCCAGGGCGTACGCCTTGCCGCCGATCGTCACCGTCCAGTTCGACGGGGTCGACACGGGCAGGTAGTAGTTGAAGGACAGGTCGACGCTCGCGCCCGGCGCCAGCGACTGCCACGCCGGCAGCTTCAGCGACACCCGGTGGAAGTCACCCTTCAGACCGCCCGCGTTGCCGCCCGTGTGGTCGCTGCTGATGACCTTGGTGCCGAAACCGGACTGGTCGGAGGCGTTGCCCGGGGCCGAGGTCCCGTAGTCGAACTGGAACTCCGTGCCGCCCGGCAGCGCGGACTCCGTGTTGTTCGTGATCCGCAGCTTGGGCGTGATCGGGTAGTTGGAGTCGCCCAGCTTGAAGTCGGTGAACTCCACGTCCACGTTCACCGCCTCCGTCGGCAGGTCCGCGTTGGACTTCTTCGCGCCGTACGGAGCGGCCGACTTGAACGTGTCGTACATCAGCGAGGTGAGGGTGTCGCCCATCTCGTACTGGCCCTTGGCGGCGTTCCAGCCGTAGTCGCCGGCCAGCTCCCAGACCATCGCGCCGCCGATGCCGCGGTCCACCACGTAGTCGGCCTTGGCCCCGACCGACTGCTCGTCCTCCGTGGAGAGGAAGACCTTCTTCTCGGCGTTCCACAGCCAGGGGGCGACCAGCGTGGAGTCGTACTTGCGGGCGTACGTGCCCGTCAGCTCCGTGTCCGCCGGGAAGCCGTAGTCGGTGACGTAGTCGCCGACGATGCCCTTCTCCAGGTTCTTGGCGTGCCACATCGGATTGGAGCCCGCCGGGGACTCCTCGCCGTCGGTGTCGAGGTCGTGCCAGAGGTTGTCGATGCCGACGGCGCCGTCACCGCACTTGGTCAGGCCGGAGCCCGCCGGGCAGGAGGAGGCGGACGCCTTGCCCCACAGACCGTCGGTCCCGCCCTGCACGTTCTTGTGGCCGCGGGTGTAGTACGGCAGGCCGATGTTGATGCGGCCGGCCGGCATGGAGCCGCGGAAGTAGTGGTAGGCCCAGTCGGTGTTGAGGTAGCCGAGGCCGCCGTACTGGGCGCTGCCGTAGACGTTGGCGGCGGCCAGCTCGGCGTCCTTGCCGTCGTCGAAGAGCGAGGCGTTCGGGCCGACGTACTCGTTCCAGGCGCCGTGCAGGTCGTACGACATGATGTTGACGTAGTCCAGGTACTTCTGGACCTGGAAGGTCTCCATGCCGCGCAGCAGGTACCCGGAGGACGGCGCGGCCACGGAGAGGAGGTAGTGCCTGCCGTCCGCGGCGCCCGCGCGGTCCAGCTTCTCGCGCATCGACTTCATCAGCGCCGCGTAGCCCTCGACCAGCCCGGCCCGGCGGGCGTTGGCCAAGGACCAGTCGAGCGGGTTGCCCGCGTCCTTCATCGTGGTCGGGTACTCGTAGTCGATGTCGACGCCGTTGAAGCCGTACTTCCTGATGAAGTCGACCGCCGAGTCGGCGAAGGTGTCGATGCCGGCCCGGTTGACCGAGCCGTCGGCGTTGGTGGCCATGGAGTAGAAGCCGCCGGAGTCCACGCGCGAGCCGTCGTCCGCGAAGTAGCCGCCCGTCTCGGCCCAGCCGCCCACCGAGATCATCGTCTTGACGTCCGGGTGCTGCTTCTTGAACTTGCCCAGCAGGTTGAAGTGGCCCTTGTAGGGGAGGTCCGGGTCCATCTCGGCACCCTCGACCCCGGGCCAGGTCATCCCGGTCGCCGCGTTCTTTTCGCCGTCCGGACCGACGGAGAGCCTGTTGCCGCCGTCGACGTGCGCGAAGGCGTAGTTGATGTGGGTGATCTTGTCCCACGGGATGTCCGAGGCCAGGTAGGCCGGCCTGCCGTCCTTGCCCGTGCGCCAGCCGGTGAAGTAGCCGATCACCCGGCGCGGGTGGTCGGCACCCATCTTCTCCCTGCCGTCCGCGTCGTAGACCGAGCAGTAGGGGACGTCGACGCCGGGGGTCTGGTAGAGACCGTCGGGCCGACAGGACTCCTGGGCGGCGGCCTGCGACGCGGTCGCCGGGAGGCCGGCCAGCAGCAGGCCCGCGACGGCGGCGGCCGCCGCGAACAGGGCCGGCCCCGCTCTGTGGCGGGATCTGGAGCGTGACGGGGAAGGCACAGTCGGTTCCTCTCCACGGAAGTTGCGCAGACCCTAGAGAGGACTAGACCAGTGAGTCAATAGGTATGGACCAATCTCAACGTCCCTGGTCCGCGGCCGGGTTGGAGCGGCGCGACGCGGCGGAGTCCCGACGGAGGAGCGCTCTGTGATCCACTCCACACGCTCCGTCCGTATGGACGGTCGCCGGGCGTGGCACACTGGCCCTGTACCAGAAGCAGCGCACTCCGGGGTCGGTGAAAGTCCGAACCGGCGGTTACAGTCCGCGACCCGGTCGCCTCCAGCGGCCGGTTGACCAGGTGAAATTCCTGGACCGACGGTTAAAGTCCGGATGGGAGGCAGTGCGCGGCGGGCGAGCACACGTGCGAGCCGCCGATCTCTGGGGCGCGTCCGTCATGGACGGGCCCCGTCCGGCGTCGTCGTTCCCGCGTTCCCGTCCGTCCCTTCTGTCGTTCGTCGACAGCCCCGGAGTCCGTGCCCGAAGAGGCAGGAGGACCCGGGAAGTGTTCACCGGAATCGTCGAAGAGCTGGGCGAGATCACCGCCGTCGAGACCCTCGACGACGCCTGTCGCTTCCGTCTGCGCGGCCCCGCGGTCACCGAAGGAGCCCGGCACGGCGACTCCATCGCCGTCAACGGCGTCTGCCTCACGGTCGTCGACCACGAGGGCGACGAGTTCACCGCCGACGTGATGGCCGAGACCCTGAACCGCTCCAGCCTCGGCGTCCTCGCCGTCGGCTCCCGGGTCAACCTGGAGCGCCCCACCGCCGTCGGCGCCCGGCTCGGCGGCCACATCGTGCAGGGCCACGTCGACGGCACCGGCGAGATCCTGGAACGCAAGCCCTCCGAGCACTGGGAGCTCGTCAGGATCTCCCTGCCCGCCGACCTCGCCCGCTACGTCGTGGAGAAGGGCTCCATCACCGTCGACGGCATCAGCCTCACCGTCGTCGACGCGGGCCCCGACTTCTTCACCGTCAGCCTCATCCCCACCACCCTCGCGCTGACCACGCTGGGCATCAAGCAGCCCGGCGACCCGGTCAACCTCGAGGTCGACGTCATCGCGAAGTACGTCGAGCGGCTCCTCGGCACGCAGGGGGGCGCCCGGTGAACTGGCTCAACTCCGAGGCGTTCACGCTCTTCGACCAGCACATCAAGTGGTCGGACATGATCGGCAACGTGATCGGTCTGCTCGGCCTCGCCCTCGGCTGGCGGCGCTCGATCTGGACCTGGCCCGTGCAGTTCGTCTCCGGGCTCGTCCTCTTCGCGGCCTTCGCCACCGCCCACCTCTCCGGCAGCGCCGGCAAGCAGATCGTCGTCATGGCCGTCGCCGCCTGGGGCTTTCGGCAGTGGAACCGCGGCTCGCGGCAGACCCAGGACGGCTCCGTCGCCGTACGGTTCGCCACCTGGCGCGAACGCGGTGCCCTGGCCGCCGCGGCCGCCGTCGGCACCCTCGCGGTGGGCGCCGTCTTCACCGCCTACCCGACCCTGTCCTGGGACCCCTGGCCGGACGCGTACATCTTCGTCGGCACCGTCGTCGCCATGTACGCCCAGGCCCGCGGCATGGTCGAGTTCTGGTTCGCCTGGCTGCTGGTCGACCTCGTCGGCGTCCCGCTGAACTTCGCCAACGGCTTCGCCTTCTCCGGCTTCGTCTACGTCCTCTACGGCGCGCTCGTCCTGTGGGGCCTGCGCGACTGGTGGCTGCGCTCGCGCAACGCCGCCCGGCCCATCCCGGAAGGAGCGCCCGCATGAGCACGGCACCCATCCTCTACAGTCCCGACGGCGTCGACGACCTCTCCCTCGACCCGGTCGAGCAGGCCGTCGCCGACATCGCCGCCGGCCGCCCGGTGGTCGTCGTCGACGACGAGAACCGCGAGAACGAGGGCGACCTCGTCGTCGCCGCCGAGAAGGCGACCGAGGAGATCGTCGCCTTCATGATGAGCGAGTGCCGCGGCCTGATCTGCGCCCCCATGGAGGGCGAGGAACTGGACCGGCTCCGGCTCCCGCAGATGGTCGACGACAACACCGAGTCCATGAAGACGGCCTTCACCGTCTCCGTGGACGCCACCGCCGCGCACGGCGTCAGCACCGGCATCTCCGCCTCCGACCGCGCCACCACTCTCCAACTCCTCGCGAGCGGCACCGCCGAGCCCACCGACCTGGTCCGCCCCGGGCACGTCTTCCCGCTGCGCGCCCGGCCCGGCGGCGTGCTCGTCCGCAACGGCCACACCGAGGCCGCCGTGGACCTCGCCCGCCTCGCGGGCCTGCGCCCGGCCGGCGCCATCGTGGAGATCGCCGGCGAGGACGGGCGCATGCTGCGGCTGCCCGAGCTGATCCCCTTCGCCCGCAAGCACGGCCTGACGATCATCTCCATCGAGGACCTCATCGCCCACCGGCGCAGCGAGGAGCCCACCGTCCGCCGCGAGGCCGAGGTCCGACTCCCCACCGCTCACGGCGAGTTCACGGCGTACGGCTACCGCTCCACGGTCGACGGCGTCGAGCACATCGCCCTCGTCCACGGCGACCTCGGCGACGGCGAGGACGTCCTGGTCCGCGTCCACTCCGAGTGCCTCACCGGCGACGTCTTCGGCTCCCAGCGCTGCGACTGCGGCCCTCAGCTCGACGCCTCCCTGGACCGCATCCAGGCCGAGGGCCGGGGCGTCGTGGTCTACCTGCGCGGCCACGAGGGACGCGGCATCGGCCTGATGTCCAAGCTGCGCGCCTACGAACTCCAGGAGCGCGGCCGCGACACCCTCGACGCCAATCTCGAACTCGGCCTGCCCGCCGACGCCCGCGACTACGGCGCCGGTGCCCAGATCCTCGCGGACCTCGGCGTGCGCGCCGTCCGCCTGATGACCAACAACCCGGACAAGAGCGACGCCCTGGAACGGCACGGCATCGCGGTCACGCGCCGCGAACCGATGCCCGTCCAGGCCGGGGAGCACAACCTCCGCTACCTGCGCACCAAGCGGGACCGGATGGGACACGACCTGCCCTGGCTGGACACGACCCCCGTGTCCACCTGCGGCAACCAGTAAGAAGCGATACGAGGAGACACGTGAGCGGCAAGGGTGCACCGGAACTGTCCGTACGCAACGTCGGGGACCTCAGGGTCGCCGTGATCGCGTCGCAGTGGCACGACAAGGTGATGGACGGACTGGTGGACGGCGCCCTGCGCGCCCTGCACGAGCTGGGGATCGACGAGCCGACCCTGCTCAGGGTCCCCGGCAGCTTCGAGCTCCCGGTGGTCGCCAAGGTCCTCGCGGGCCGCGGCTACGACGCGATCGTCGCCCTCGGCGTCGTCATCCGAGGCGGCACCCCCCACTTCGACTACGTGTGCCAGGGCGTGACCCAGGGCCTGGTCCAGGTCTCCGTCGAGACCGGCGTCCCCGTCGGCTTCGGTGTCCTCACCTGCGACACCGAGGAGCAGGCCCTGGACCGGGCCGGCATCGAGGGCTCCAACGAGGACAAGGGGCACGAGGCCGTGACCGCGGCCGTCGCCACGGCGGCCACGCTCCGCTCAGTATCCGAACCGTGGCGCTAGGCCCGTCGGGGCACGCGTAAAGTGGGGGCCATCATGTCCAAGAAGACGTTCGAGGAGCTGTTCACCGAGCTCCAGCACAAGGCAGCCAACGGCGATCCCGCCACCTCCCGCACCGCCGAACTGGTCGACAAGGGCGTCCACGCCATCGGCAAGAAGGTCGTCGAGGAGGCCGCGGAGGTCTGGATGGCCGCCGAGCACGAGGGCAAGGACGCGGCGGCCGAGGAGATCTCCCAGCTGCTGTACCACGTCCAGGTCATGATGGTCGCCCGCGGCATCTCCCTGGACGACGTCTACGCCCACCTGTAGAGCCCCGCTCTCCTCCTTCACCACCCCTTCACGCAAAGGAAGCCGACCTCATGCTGCGCATCGCCGTCCCCAACAAGGGTTCCCTGTCAGGCCCCGCGGGGGAGATGCTGCATGAGGCCGGCTACCAGCAGCGCCGCGAGTCCAAGGAACTGCGGATCGTCGACCCGACCAACGAGGTCGAGTTCTTCTACCTCCGCCCCCGCGACATCGCGATCTACGTCTCCTCCGGCAAGCTCGACATCGGCATCACCGGCCGCGACCTGCTGGTCGACTCCGGCGCCCACGCCGAGGAGATCCTCCCGCTGGGCTTCGCCCGCTCCACCTTCCGCTTCGCCGGCAAGCCCGGCACGGCGCACGGCATCGACGACCTCAAGGGCCGCACCGTCGCCACCTCCTACGAGGGCATCGTCGCCGCCCACCTGGCCGACCGGGGCGTCGACGCCTCCGTCGTCCACCTGGACGGCGCCGTCGAGACCGCCATCGAACTGGGTGTCGCCGAGGTCATCGCGGACGTCGTGGAGACCGGCACCTCCCTGCGCAACGCGGGCCTGGAAGTGTTCGGCGAGCCCATCATGAAGTCCGAGGCCATCGTGATCCTCCCCCAGACTTCGTCCGGGGGTGCCCCCAGCTCGGACGCGGAGCCCGACGAGACCACCGAGCCCAAGGTCCAGCAGTTCCTGCGCCGCCTCCAGGGCGTCCTGGTGGCCCGCACGTACGTGATGATGGACTACGACTGCCGGGTGGAGCAGCTGGAGAAGGCCGTCGCACTCACCCCCGGCCTGGAGTCCCCGACCGTCTCCCCGCTGCACAACGAGGGCTGGGTCGCCGTCCGCGCGATGGTCCCCGCCAAGGAGGCCCAGCGGATCATGGACGACCTGTACGAGATCGGCGCCCGGGCCATCCTGACGACGGCCATCCACGCCTGCCGCCTCTGACCGGCCCACCGCCTCGGAGTACCACCCGGAGCCACGCCATGCCCGACACCACGCCGGACGATCCGCCGGCCCTGCCCGTCACCTTCCGTCCGGGGCGCACCCGTGCCGTCCTGATCGTCCTCGCGGTCGTGACCTTCGCGACCGTCACTGCGCTCGGGATGCTGCTGGGCGGCCTGGGCCCCGGAGAGCGCGGCAGCTTCGTCCTGACGGCCCTCCTCCTGGCCGGCGTGCTGCTCCTGCTGGCCCGGCCCAAGGTCGTCGCCGACGACAGCGGCGTCACCGTGGTCAACCTGACCGCCAGGCGGCACCTGGCGTGGCCCGAGATCCTCCGGGTCAACCTCCGCCACGGCGACCCCTGGGTCTTCCTCGACCTCAGCGACGGCACCAGCCTGCCCGCGCTCGGCATCCAGCCGGGCATCGCCAGGCAGCGTGCCCTCGCCGACGCACGCGCCCTGCGCGACCTCGTGGAGGCCCGTTCCGGTGCCCTCCCCGAGGCCCCGCGTGACTGACGCAGCGCCGCCGCCCCTGCCGCGGGCACCCTTTTCGTGATTAATCTGGGAACGAGGACGCGGCCGTCGCGTCCTCGCCCCCGTCGCTCCGCCCGGTGCGCGGGGTTCCTGCTACCCGAGGAGTGACTCCCTCCGGCGATGGACGGACCGTCCTGCAGTACCTGCGCCGCCCCCTGCTGTGACACCCCACAGGCGGCGGCATCATGACCACCCCCCTGCTGCTCCTGGCAGCCGCGTTCCTGCTGATCCTCGCCAACGGCTTCTTCGTCGCGGCCGAGTTCGGCCTGGTGACCGTCGAACGGCCCGACGCCGAACAGGCCGCCGCGGCGGGCGACCGGCGCGCCCACCGGGTCGTCGAGTCCCTCAAGGAGCTGTCCTTCCAGCTCTCCGGCACCCAGCTCGGGATCACCATCACCTCCCTCGTCGTCGGCATGCTCGCCGAACCGGCGCTCGCCCGACTGCTCGACGGGCCCTTCACGGCGATCGGCGTCCCCGACGGCGCCGTCTCCGGTGTCTCGGTCGTCGTCGGCATGCTGCTGGCCTCCGCCGTGCAGATGGTGATCGGCGAACTGGTGCCCAAGAACTGGGCGGTGTCCAAGCCGCTCCAGGTCGCCCGCTTCGTCGCCGGACCCCAGCACGCCTTCGCCCGGATCTTCCACCCGGTGATCGCCGCGCTCAACACCGTGGCCAACCGCCTGGTCCGCATGCTGGGCATCGAACCCGCCGAGGAACTGGCCTCCGCCCGCACCCCGGGCGAACTGGTCTCCCTGGCCCGGCACTCCGCCCGGGCCGGCGCCCTGGAGCAGGACACCGCCGATCTCTTCGTACGGACCCTCTCGCTCGGCGAACTCACCGCCCAGCACGTCATGACCCCCCGCGTGAAGGTCAGCGCCCTGCACTCCTCGGCCACCGCCGAGGACGTGGTCAACCTGACCCGCGCCACCGGGCTGTCGCGCTTCCCCGTCTACCGGGAGAAGATCGACGAGATCGTCGGCATGGTCCACCTCAAGGACGCCCTGGCGGTCCCCGTGCGCGACCGGCTGCGCACCCCGGCCGGCCGGATCGCCCGCCCGGCGCTGCTGGTCCCGGAGACCCTGCCCGTCCGGCCGCTGCTCACCCGCCTGCGCAGCGAGCAGCCCATCGCGGTCGTCGTCGACGAGTACGGCGGCACGGCCGGCGTCGTCACCCTGGAGGACATCGTCGAGGAACTCGTCGGTGAGGTCCGCGACGAACACGACGGGCTCGACGTGCCCGAACTCGCCCCCGCCCCGCCCGAGGACGGCCGCCCCGCCTGGGACGTCGACGGCAGCTGCCGCGTGGACGCCCTGCGCCGCGTCGGCCTCCAGGCGCCCGAGGGGCCGTACGAGACCGTGGCCGGGCTCGTCGCCGACCTGCTCGGCCGCATCCCCGCCGTCGGCGACCGCGCGGAGCTGCCCGGCTGGCGGCTCTCCGTCCGCCAGGTCGGTCACTACCGCGCCGAGCGGATACGACTGGTGCGCACCGCGCCGGTCTCCGTCCTGGAGGCGGCCCGATGAGCATCCTGCAACTCCTCTTCGCCGCACTGCTCGTGCTCGCCAACGGCTTCTTCGTCGGCGCCGAGTTCGCACTCGTCTCGGTGCGCCGCAGCCAGATCGAACCGCTCGGCACCGCCCGCGCCCGACAGGTGCTGTACGGGCTGGAGCGGCTGCCGCAGATGATGGCCGCCGCCCAGTTCGGCATCACCGTCTGCTCCCTGACCCTCGGCGCGGTCGCCGAGCCGACCGTCGCCCACCTGCTGGAGCCGGTCTTCGGGTGGGTCCACCTGCCGCACGGCATGATCCACCCGCTCGGCTACGTCATCGCCCTGGCCGCCGTGGTCTTCTGCCACCTCGTCATCGGCGAGATGGTCCCGAAGAACCTCGCCATGGCCGCCCCCGAGAAGGCCGCGCTGTGGCTCAGCCCCGGCCTGGTCGCCTTCGCCCGCCTGTGCCGGCCGATCACCGTCGCGCTCGGTGCCTGTGCGCAGGGCATCCTGCGGCTGTTCCGCGTCGAGCCCAAGGACGAGGTCGAGGCGGTCTTCACCAGCGAGCAGCTCAACCGCCTGGTGGAGGACGCGGGCCAGGCCGGCCTGCTCGACCCGGAGGAGCAGGAACGCCTGGAGGACGCCCTGGAACTGGGCTCCCGTCCGGTGACCGACGTACTCCTGTCACGCGAGTCCCTGATCACGGTCAGCCCCTCGGTCACGCCCGGGGAGATCGTCGCGCTCACCGCCCGCACCGGGTACTCGCGCTTCCCGGTCGCGGCGGAACAGGGCGCCTTCATGGGCTACCTGCACGTCAAGGACGTACTCGACCTGGAGGAGTCCGACCGCGCCGTCCCCCAGCACCTGTGGCGCCCGATGACCACCCTGCGCCCCGAACTCCCCCTGGACGACGCCCTCACGGTGATGCGCCGCGCGGCCACCCACCTGGCCCAGGTCACGGACGCGTCGGGCAGGGGACTGGGCCTGGTCGCCCTGGAGGACGTACTGGAACTCCTGGTCGGCGAGGTAAGAGACCCGGCCCACAGAGACAGAGAGGTAACCCTGGCGACCTGACCGCCGCTGCCGCCGCTGCGGGCAGTCGTGCCTCCCCCAGTGCCTGAACGGCCTGGGAAGTGCCCCCAGGGCGGCACGGGTGGGCGCAGCGGCACCCCGCAACGCCGGGCTGCGCACCGCACCACCCCGCACCGAGGCTCAGCACCTACACGGCCGACGGGCCCCCCGGCCCCCGCCCCGACAGCACCTCCCCATACGCCTGCATCAGATCCGGCAACCGCAACGTCGACAGATCATCCCGGCTCAACACCCCCGGATACATGGACAACCGCAGATCCCGGTACGCACAGCTCTTCTCGTACAGCGTCCGCAGAAACCGCCCGTTCCCCAACTCGTCGATCCACCCCTGATCCACCACGTGCCCCGCGACCGACCGCAGCTCGTCCAGCGCCTCCTCGTCCCACACATCCCCGTTGTCCGCCGCGAGCACCTCCCCGATCGAGGTCAGCTCCAGCGGCCGGTACGACGGGAAGTCCACCCGGGTCGTGAAGCGCGACGACAGCCCGGGATTGGCGCCCAGCAGCCGGTCCATGCCCTCCGGATAGCCGGCGAGGATCACCACCAGGTGGTCCCGGTTGTCCTCGGCCCGCTTCAACAGCACCTGCAGCGCCTCGTCGCCGTACGCGTCGCCCTTGCCGTACCCGGAGTTGGACAGGGAGTACGCCTCGTCGACGAAGAGGACACCCCCGAGCGCGGAGTCGATCAGCTCGTTGGCCTTCACGGCGGTCTGGCCCAGGTACTCACCGACCAGATCGGCCCGCTGCGCCTCCACAAGGTGGTCGCCGCCGAGCAGCCCCAGGGCGTAGAAGACGCGGCCCAGGATGCGGGCCACGGTGGTCTTGCCGGTGCCGGAGGGACCGGAGAAGACGAAGTGACGTTTGGGCGGCTGCACCGGCAGGCCCTGCCCGGCCCGCAGCCGCGCCATGTTCAGCTGCGCGGACAGCGCCTTGACCTGCCGCTTCACCGGTTCGAGGCCCACCATCCGCTCCAGCTCCGCGAGCGCCTCCTCCAGCAACGCCGGATCGGTGGGCCCGGTGGGCAGGGACGGGTCGGGCCCGTCGGCCTTCTCGCGCACCGACGCTCCGCCGAGCGGTGGCAGCGGGGTGGACAGCGGGGGCTCGGGCGCGGAGAGCTTGACGCCGCGCTCCTCGATGCCGAAGAGGGGGTCGAGCCCGTCCAGGCCGTCCGTCGCCGCACCGGCCTGCGCGAGCCCCGCGAGGTCGGCCGGGTCGTCGTAGCCGTCGCTCTCGGCGATCGCCGCCAGCCGGGCCGAGGTGTCCATGAAGGCCGGGTCGACGCGGTGCACCGCCCGGTACAGCGGGAGTGCGGCGGCGCTGCGCCCGGTGCCCTCGTGGGCCCGCGCCAGCCAGTAGCGCAGCTCCTTGCGCTGCGGCTGCTCGCTGCGGCACCGCATCAGGGCCGCCGACAGCAGCGGCTGGGCCTGCCCGAACATCTCCAGGCGGACCCGGGCCATGCCGCTGAACAGGCCGGCCTCGATGCCCAGTAAGGGGTCGCCGAGCAGCGGGTCGGTGTGCCGGACGAGCTGTTCCCAGTCCTTGACGAGGTAGGCACGGCAGGCGTGCAGGAAGCGGACCTGGGGGTCGGAGTCCACCGGCGGCAGTCCGGCCAGGGCCCGGTCCAGCTCCGGTACGTGCCGCCCGTCCAGCCAGTGCGAGGCGTGCGCCAGCAGCAGATCGCGGGGGTTCTCCAGCACGGGCTGCACCCACCAGCCCAGCCAGTACCAGGAGTTGAGCGTCCGGCGGTGGCGGGCCCGCTGCTCGCCGAAGCGGTCGCGGTTGCGGAACATTCGCAGGAGCGCGTTGGTGGTGTCGACGCGCAGGGCGTGCAGTCCCAGCCATCCGTCGGCCATCGCGGGATCGATCCGCACCGCCGCCCGGAACTCCTCCTCCGCCTGCGGGTAGGCCCCCATGGTGTAGGCGTCCACGCCGCGCAGCCAGGCGAGTTCGGCCGGGGCCTGTGGGCCCTGCGCGCCGAAGTCCATCACGTCCCCCACCTACCGTGCCCCCGTCGGTAAGCCGTCGAGCCGTCACTCGTCGGCCGTCTCGGTCAACGGCTCCGCCGCGGACCGGAGTTGCAGGTGCGTGCGGCAATCTCCGGTAGCCCGCACCGAGGGCATCGTACCCGCGGGGGTCTTTCCTCCGAAGGGTGCGGGAGGGGCCGTTCCACGAGGTCGAAGCGACGAGGGCGCACGGCCAGACGGTGACCGAGTGTGATCGCGCGGCGCCGCGGAGCAGCCGGAAATGGTGCTCAGGGCAGAACGAAGCCCCCGATCACGGGGGAACAACCGGGGGCTTCGCGTCTGTCGGCGGCTTCGAACTGCCGCACATTCAGAACGTAAGACCTGTACGGCCCCTGGGTCAAGCCAAGTTGGGGTCCGTCGGCGGGTTGCCGGAGCGTGATCTTCACGCGTTCAACACATCGCCTATGGCCCGTCACCCTGAGTGAGGAAGTGGGCTCCGGTGGCGGTTCCCGCGGGCCCCGGCAGCACCTCGTATCCCTGTTCGCACTGTCGCACCAGAAGGTGCGCGAAGGGGCGCGAGGGGTCCTCGGCGAAGTGCCGGCGCTCGGCCGGGATCCACCCGTCCCAGAACGCCCGCTGTTCCGCTCCGTCGCGCGCCCGTCCGCGTGCCCACGCCTGCTCCCGGGGCAGATCCATCCAGAGCAGTGCGGCCAGGTGCGGTCGCAGCGCCGCCCGGCCCGCGCCGACACCCTCGACGAGGATCACCGGAGCGGGCGCGAGGGGGCGCGCAGCCCCGAAGCGCCGGGTTCGCCAGTCGTACGGCGCGTAGTGCGCGGTCTCACCGCGCCGCAGGGGCTCGATCACCTGGCCGAGCAGCCGTGCGGTCCAGTCGAACAGCTCGTCGTGGCTGGCGATGTCGTCGAGGCGCAGCACCGGCGCACCGTCCAGCCCGGCCGTCAGCCGCCCGGCGAAGGTGGACTTCCCCGACCCGGCGTGTCCGTCGACGCCGATCAGGCGCACGGGCCCGCACGAGGGGGGAAGCCGGCGGAGCCGGGTTGCCAGGTCGAGGATGGCGGGTCCCTGGGCAGGAGGTGCGGACACGTTCACCCGCACTCTAGCCACCCGCGCCTCCGGCGCCCCGCGCCCCGGCACCCGCACCCCCGTACCCGCCACTGGTAGACACCAATATTGATGGCGTGGCGTGCGTGGAAGTGCTGGCAGGAGCCGGCGCCTGCGGCCATAGTTGGCGCACGAACGTGCAACGACGGACCCGCCCGACACGGACACCTGGGGGTCTCCCGCCCATGAGCAGAGTCGAACAGCCGTCCCGCAGAACCCTTCTGGCCGCGGCCGTCGCGGCGGCCGCCACGGCGGGCGGCGCGATCCCGGCCACCGCCCGGGCCGCGACCGCCGCGGACTCCGGCGGCGGGCGCGGCACCGGCCCCGGCCGCGCCACCCCCCGGCGACCGGTCGACTACCACGCCTGGACCACGTTCGGGGACTGGCGGCACGGGACCGCCCGGGGGGCCCGTCCCGTCGCGGGCGCCCGCCCCGGCGTCGTGATCGGCGCCCCGGCCGGCACCACCGACTACACCGACCCGCACACCGGCACCACCGCCTCCTGGGAGTACGCGACCTGGACCTCGCCCGTCCACCGGCTCGCGGTGCCCTCGACGGAGGTCATCGCCTCCTGGAACGCGCACACGCCGAGCGGCACCTGGGTCCAGGTCGAGCTGAAGGGCACCTACTCCGACGGCACGGACACGCCCTGGTACGTGATGGGCCGCTGGACGGCCGGCGACGGCGACCAGGACATCAGGCGGACCTCGGTCGACGACCAGAGCGACGGCAGGAGCAGCATCTGGACCGACACCTTCTCGATCGACGACGCCTCCACCGGCCTGCGCCTGGCCTCCTACCGGCTGCGGCTCACCCTCCACCGCCGCCCCGGCACGCGCACCACGCCCACCGTCTGGCGGCTCGGCGCGATGGGCTCGGACATCCCCGACCGCTTCACCGTCCCGGCCTCCACCCCGCGCCACGCCGGGGAACTGCGCGTCCCGCGCCACTCCCAGGAGATCCACAAGGGCCAGTACCCCGAGTACGACAACGGCGGCGAGGCCTGGTGCAGCCCGACCTCCTCGCAGATGATCGTCGAGTACTGGGGCGGCCGCCTCACCGAGGAGCAGCTCGCCTGGGTCGACCCCTCCTACGCCGACCCGCAGGTGTGCCACGCCGCCCGGTACACCTACGACTACCAGTACGAGGGCTGCGGCAACTGGCCCTTCAACGCCGCCTACGCCGCCACGTTCAAGGGCCTGCAGGGCGTGGTGACCCGCCTCGGCTCCCTCACCGACCTGGAGACCCTGATCGCGGCCGGCATCCCGGCCATCACGTCCCAGTCGTTCCTGGAGGAGGAGCTGACCGGGTCCGGGTACGGCACCTCCGGCCACCTGATGACCGTGATCGGCTTCACCGCAGACGGCGACGTGATCGCCAACGACCCGGCCTCGGACGACAACGACGCCGTCCGCCGCGTCTACAAGCGGCGCGAGTGGGAGAACATCTGGCTCAGGACGAAGCGGTACAACGCCGGCGGCAAGGTCGTCTCCGGTACCGGCGGCGTCTGCTACCTGTACTTCCCGGCCCACCCCAGCCCGCGGCAGCGCAAGGCCCTCGCGGCGGTGGGCGTGCGCTGACCGGCCCCGCTGTGACGAAGCTCTCGGCCGCAAAAGCCGCTCACGGTGGCAAGGTGGACACCGTGAGCGGGGGGACTCCGCCCAAGCCGAAGCCCGAGAGCAGCGAGAAGCCATGACCGCACACACCGCAGCCGCCGCCCGCGTCCGCACCGGCGGCCCCAAGGACGACGGCCCGAAGATCCTCGAACACGTCATGGGCTGGACCCTCGTCGTGGTGGTCGCGATGCTCGTGGTTCAGCTGGGCCTGCTGTGACGTGACCCGCGTGTGACCTGCCCCACGACCCGACCTGCCATACTGCGGAGGTCCCGCCGCCCGTAGGAGACCAGGGTCGAAATTGAATATCAGTCAACAACGTGCCGACGCCCGTCCCCGGGCGCGCGGCACCGAGCGCTCGGCGGCACGCCGCGCCGAACTCATCGCCATCGGGCGGAGGTTGTTCGCCGACAGGTCCTACGACGCGCTCTCGATGGACGACATCGCCCGCCAGGCGCATGTCGCCAAGGGGCTGATCTACTACTACTTCCAGTCCAAGCGGGGCTACTACCTGGCGATCGTCCAGGACTCCGTCACCGACCTCGTCACCACCGCGGCGCGCGGCACCGAACTGCCGCAGGTGGACCGCGTCCACCGCACCATCGACGGCTATCTGCGCTACGCCGAGCACAACCAGGCCGCCTACCGCACGATCGTCAGCGGTGGCGTCGGCTTCGACGCCGAGGTGCACAGCATCCGCGACGGGGTGCGCGAGGCGATCGTCGTCACCATCGCCGAAGGGGCGTACGGCCGCTCCGACATCGGGCCGCTGGCCCGCATGGGTCTGCTCGCCTGGGTGTGCAGTGTCGAGGGCGCCACCCTGGACTGGATCGGCCGGCCCGAACTGCCCCGCGAGACCATGCGTGAACTGCTGGTGAGGTCGCTGGGCGGCACGCTGCGCGCCATCGAGGAACTGGACCCGGCCTGCCCGGCCCCGGCCCCGGCCCGCCGCGACGAGGCCTGACGGCGGCGCGTGACGGCGGCACGGTGCGACGACGCGTGACGGAGGGGCGGAGACCCGAGCCGGTCTCCGCCCCTCCGCCCCCCGTGCGCGCCGGGTGGTTCAGTCGATCGCCTTGATCAGCTCACCGTTCGCGGTGTCGCCGCTCAGCTCCCAGAAGAAGGTGCCGCCCAGGCCCTGCTCGTTCTTGTAGGCCATCTTGCCGGCGACGGTCTGCGGAGTGTCGTAACTCCACCAGTCGTCACCGCACTTGGCGTAGGCGGTGCCGCCCACGGTGCCGGTCGCCGGGCAACTGGTCTTCAGCACCTTGTAGTCCTCGATGCCGTCCTCGTACGTGCCCTTCGCGGGGCCGGTCGCGGTGCCGCCCGGCTCCGACTGGGTGACGCCCGTCCAGCCGCGGCCGTAGAAGCCGAGTCCGAGCAGGAGCTTCGAGGGCGGAACGCCGAGACCCTTGAGCTTCGCGATCGTCGCCGAGGTGTGGAAGTCCTCCTTCGGGATGCCGGAGTACGAGGTCAGCGGCGAGTGCGGGGCGGTCGGCCCGGTGGCGTCCCAGGCGCCGAAGAAGTCGTACGTCATCGGGTTGTACCAGTCGACGTACTGGGCGGCACCCGCGTAGTCCGCGGCGTCGATCTTGCCGCCGGAGGTGGCGTCGGCGGTGATGGCCGCGGTGACCAGGTAGTCCTGGCCGAACTTGGCCCGCAGGGCGCCCATCAGCTTCGGGAAGGCGTCGCGGCCGCTGGTGTCGCAGCTCAGGCCGCAGGCGTTGGGGTACTCCCAGTCGATGTCGATGCCGTCGAAGACGTCGGCCCACTTGGAGTTCTCGACCAGGTCGTAGCAGGACTGGGCGAACGCCTCGGGGTTCTGCGCGGCCTGCGCGAAGCCGCCGGACCAGGTCCAGCCGCCGAAGGACCAGAGGATCTTCAGGTCCGGGTGCTTCTCCTTCAGCTTGAGCAACTGGTTGAAGTTGCCGCGCAGCGGCTGGTCCCACGTGTCGGCGACGCCGTCGACGGAGTCGGCCGCGGTGTAGGCCCGGTCGGTCGCCGCATAGGCGTCGCCCATGGCGCACTTTCCGCCGGTGACGTTGCCGAACGAGTAGTTGATGTGGGTGAGTTTGTCGGCGGAGCCCGACGACTCGATGTTCTTGACGTGGTAGTTGCGGTCGTAGACGCCCCATTCGGTGAAGTATCCGACGACCTTGGACCCGGCCGCGGCCTGCGCGGCGGGTGCCTCGGCCGGCCCGGCGGGCGCCGCCGCGGTGGCCGTGGCCGGACCGGCGCCTGCCAGCAGCCCGGCGCCGAGGGCGGCGGTGCACAGGGCGGAGAGGAGCGTCCGGACGGGGCGGACGCGGGGGAGGTGCGGGACGTGCATCGGGTGTCTCCTCGTGGGGGGAAGAGGGAACGCGCGCCGATTGGCATGAACGCGGTAAGGCGTTCGGTTCGCCACCGTAGGAGGACTAGACCAGTGTGGTCAATGGTTCGGACCATTCTCGATGCCCTGAGCCGGATTCCCGGCCCCGTGGGCCCTGCCCCGGCCGTTCTCCGAATTCTTTGAGTAAGCGGTCGTTAACTGGTGACTCCGTGCCTCCGATCGGGCATACTCACAGCGCACAGCCGCTGGTCAGCCGCTTCCGCGACCCGGGAGTGCGAGCATCGGCCAGGCCCAACGACCCGGCGGCGCCGCCTCCACCCAAGGCGCACGTCCGCCGATGTGCCCGACAGGGAGGAGAGCGTCGCCATGCCCGACCGCGCCCCGCAGCCGGTGGACCGGCAACTGCCCACGGACGAGGCACGGGACCTGATCTCGCTCGTCCGCGACATCGCGCAGCATGAGATCGCCCCGAGTGTGGCCGAGGAGGAGGACGCCGGACGCTTCCCGCGCGAGGTCTTCACCCTCCTGTCCGACTCCGGACTGCTCGGACTGCCCTACGACGCCGAGTTCGGCGGCGGTGAGCAGCCGTACGAGGTCTACCTCCAGGTCCTCGAGGAGCTGGCCGCGGCCCGGCTCACCGTCGGTCTTGGCGTCAGCGTGCACACGCTCGCCTCCTACGCGCTCGCCACGCACGGCACCAAGGAGCAGCAGGCCGAGCACCTGCCCGCGATGCTGGGCGGCGGTCTGCTCGGCGCCTACTGCCTCTCCGAGCCCGCCTCCGGCTCGGATGCCGCCTCCCTGCGCACCAAGGCCGTGCGGGAGGGCGACGACTGGGTGATCACCGGCACCAAGGCGTGGATCACGCACGGCGGCATCGCCGACTTCTGCACCGTCATGGCCCGCACGGGTGAGGACGGGCCGCGCGGCATCACCGCCTTCCTGGTGCCCGGTGACGCCGAGGGGCTGAGCGCCGCGGTGCCGGAGAGGAAGATGGGGCTCAAGGGCTCTCCCACCGCTCAGGTCCACCTCGACGGGGTGCGGGTGCCCGACGCCCGGCGCATCGGCGACGAGGGGCAGGGCTTCGCGATCGCCCTGTCCGCGCTCGACTCGGGCCGGCTCGGCATCGCCGCCTGCGCGATCGGCGTGGCCCAGGCGGCGCTGGACGAGGCGGTGTCCTACGCGGCCGGGCGGCGGCAGTTCGGCAAGCCGATCGCCGACTTCCAGGGGCTGCGCTTCATGCTCGCCGACATGGCGACGCAGATCGAGGCCGGCCGTGCGCTGTACCTGACGGCGGCCCGGCTGCGCGACGCCGGACTGCCGTTCGCCAAGCAGGCCGCCATGGCCAAGCTGCACTGCACCGACACGGCGATGCGGGTCACCACCGACGCCGTGCAGGTCCTCGGCGGGTACGGCTACACCGCCGACTTCCCGGCCGAGCGGTACATGCGCGAGGCCAAGGTGCTGCAGATCGTCGAGGGCACCAACCAGATCCAGCGCATGGTCATCGCCCGTCACCTCGCGGGTCCCGAGGAGCGGTGAGATCGGCGGCGACGGCGAAGTCGCCGCCCACCCGGAAGTCGCCGGTGGTGACGAAGTCACCCGTGGCGAAGAAGTCGCCGAGTCCGCGCGGGGGTTCCGCGAGCCTGACCCACTCGGGGTCGTGGCGCCCCGGCAGGGTGCGGCCGCCGTCGGCCCAGGTCCGCATCAGCTCACGGTAGATCGGCGGGTCCGGGATCTGCGGGGCCGGGGGTACCGGTCCCGGGGGCACCGGTACGAACACGCGGCGCCGACTTCCGGCCGACGAGTACGTGGGGGTCATACCCGGGCAACGCGGCGAGGCGCGGGCAGGTCACCGGCGGCCCTATTCGAGCGTGAGTTCGTGAGTGCCCACGGGCAGGTGCCGGTTGCCGGACGCGGTCCGCCGTCCGCCCGCGTCACGGCTCCCGGAGCATCGTGACGCGGGTCGGTGCCCCGGTCGCCTCAGGCGGCTTCGCGCCGCATCGTCGGCACCCGCATCGGGCGCGAGCCCGGGCCGCCGACGTGGGAGAAGGGCTGGGTGCGCCAGTCGAGGCCCCGGGGGAGCGTCAACAGCAGGGCGGTGTCCTGCTCGTGGGGCCGGAACGATTCGTCCGCCGGATGCGCCTCGGTGGCCCGGCGGCCGGTGCCGGCGCAGACCGTGAGCCCGAACGGGTTCCACGGCGAGGCGCACAGCGCGTGCTCCGGCAGCTTCTCCTCGTCCGCCAGCAGGGCGATGGGCTGCGCGCAGTCCGGGCAGATCACCCGGTACATCTCGAAGGTGTCGTAGGCGTCGAGTTCCTCGTCGTCGAAGGCGTCCGGTTCGACGCCCTCCGATACGGGCTCGAGGACCGGCTGCTGCCGCTTGGACGTGGTACGACCAGGGCGCTTAAGACTCTGCATGGGATCTCCCCCTCGGGCTGGGCCGTGACGGCACTGCGGCCTCGACCACAGCAAGCACTTCCCGTCCCCCCTCCGGGGTAATCACGAGAACATCACGGAGAACGTTCAACCAGTGTGGCCTTCGTCACATGCCGCTCGCAGATGCCCCGTGCGGCGGGTTTGTCCCCGGCCGGCCGGGGCCCGACGGCCCGTCACATCACGAACGGGGCATGACCTGGACTGCTCGGCTATCCGAGGAGATCAGCGGCACTGTAGGTTCTTGCGCCATGGAGGAGCTGGACCGACAGATCGTGCAGCTGCTCGTCAAGGACGGGCGGATGAGCTACACAGACCTGGGCAAGGCCACGGGCCTGTCCACGTCGGCCGTGCACCAGCGGGTGCGGCGGCTGGAACAGCGTGGCGTCATCCGCGGTTACGCCGCGGTCGTCGACCCGGAGGCCGTCGGGCTGCCGATGACCGCGTTCATCTCGGTGAAACCCTTCGACCCCAGCGCCCCCGACGACATCGCGGACCGCCTCGCCGGTGTCCCCGAGATCGAGGCCTGCCACAGCGTCGCGGGCGACGAGAACTACATCCTCAAGGTCCGCGTGGCCACCCCCCACGAGCTGGAGGAACTGCTCGCGCGGGTCCGCTCCCTCGCCGGTGTCTCCACCCGCACCACCGTGGTCCTCTCGACCCCCTACGAGTCCCGCCCGCCGCGAATCTGACCGGCACCGCCGGGAAGCGCGAGCCTTGCCCGGCTTCCCGGCGTTGCCCGGCTTCCGGCCTTGCCCGGCTTCCCGGGCTCTCCGGCCGGGCGGTCGGTCCGCCGCCCGGCCGCCCCGGCTGCCGGGCGGTGCCCGTGAGGGGCGAGACTGGTGCCCATGAGTGAGTCCACCACCCCGTCCTCGACCGTTCTGCTGCGCCGCGGCGAGGTCCACAGTCCCGCCGACCCCTTCGCGACCGCCATGGTCGTCGAGCGCGGCCAGGTCGCCTGGGTCGGCTCGGAGGGCGCTGCGGACGCCTTCGCGGACGGGGTCGACGAGGTGATCGACCTGGACGGCGCCCTCGTCACCCCCGCGTTCACCGACGCACACGTGCACACCACCGCCACGGGCCTCGCCCTCACCGGCCTCGACCTGACCGGCGCCCCCAGCCGCGAGGCGGCCCTCGCCCTCGTACGGGACTTCGCCGCCGCCTGCCCGGACGACCGCGTGCTCCTCGGCCACGGCTGGGACGCCGCCCGCTGGCCCGACGGACAGCCCCCGACGCGCGCCGAACTGGACGCGGCCACCGGTGGCCGTCCCCTCTACCTCAGCCGTATCGACGTCCACTCGGCCGTCGTCACCACAGCCATGCTCGACCTGGCGCCCGGCCGCCTCCCCCGCGGGGACGGCCCGCTCACCGGCGACGCCCACCACGCCGTACGCGCCGCCGCCCTCGGGGCCGTCACCCCGGCCCAGCGCGCCGGGGCCCAGCGCGCCGCCCTCGCGCACGCCGCATCCCTCGGTATCGGAACCGTTCACGAATGCGCAGGCCCGGACATCTCCTCCGAGGACGACCTGACCGGCCTGCTACGGCTGTCCGCCGAGGAGTCCGGACCGCGGGTGATCGGCTACTGGGCCGAACAGGACGTGGACAGGGCGCGGGAGCTGGGCGCCGTCGGGGCCGCCGGCGACCTCTTCGTCGACGGCTCCCTCGGCTCGCACACCGCCTGCCTGCACCAGCCCTACGCCGACACCGGTCACACCGGCACCTCCCACCTGGACGCCGCCGCCGTCGCCGCGCATGTCGTCGCGTGCACCGAGGCGGGCCTCCAGGCGGGCTTCCACGCCATCGGCGACGCCGCCGTGAGCACCGTCGTGGAGGGAGTGCGTGCCGCCGCCGACAAGGTGGGCCTTGCCCGGATCCGCGCCGCCCGCCACCGGATCGAGCACGCCGAGATGCTCACGCCGGAGACGGTCGCGGCCTTCGCCGAACTGGGCCTGACCGCCTCCGTCCAGCCCGCCTTCGACGCGCTCTGGGGCGGCGAGGACGGCATGTACGCCCAGCGCCTGGGCACCGAGCGGGCCCGCACGCTCAACCCGTACGCGGCCCTGCTGCGCGCCGGGGTGCCGCTCGCCTTCGGCTCCGACAGCCCCGTAACCCCCCTCGACCCGTGGGGCACCGTCCGGGCCGCCGCCTTCCACCGCACGCCGGAGCACCGTGTCTCCGTCCGCGCGGCGTTCACGGCGCACACGCGTGGCGGCTGGCGGGCGATCGGCCGCGACGACGCGGGCGTGCTGGTGCCAGGCGTGCCCGCGGACTACGCGGTCTGGCGTACCGGCGACCTCGTGGTGCAGGCCCCCGACGACCGCGTGGCGCGCTGGTCGACCGACCCGCGCTCGGGCACGCCCGGCCTGCCCGACCTCACCCCCGGCCGGGACCTGCCCGTCTGCCTGCGTACCGTGGTGGGCGGCCGGACCGTCTTCGTACGGCCGGGCGAGTGATCTCCACGGCCGACGGGGCGATGATCTTCGCGCCGCCACGACCTGCGTCGCCTCCGCGCTGACCTGCGCATTGATGGAAAAGGTGCAGGTCGAACGGCTGTTGACAGGCGGCGGCGGGGGGCCGGTAGGTTCGGCGGAGTCCACCACCGGACGCCCGACCGGGGAATCTTCCGCATACGCGTCGCGGCGCCGCTGAGTCAGGGACGGTGTGCCGCACCGGGGCACCGCCACTGGGAGCCAGGCTCAGTGCCCGCACCGCGACGAGGGAACGTTCCGGCCGGTCGGGAGGTGTGACCCGGGTGGGGCCCGGGCGCTCAGTAGACAACGGCTCAGGTCGACCCGCAGCCGGCGGGTCCCGGGCCGGCCCGAAGGGCGCCGGGCCCCCATCCGTCGCACAACGACCCGAATCGGCCATCCTTACCCCGCTCCTGGGGAAACGACACCACCGTACGACCGTCCTGTCACGTCGACGCAGGCCGCGGCGATTATGGTGGTCCTCTGTGTACGGACACGAAGGGGCAGTGGTGAACGACGGCGACGGGACGCCCGCGGCAGCGGAGCGTGAGAGGCGGTTCGGCCCCCTGGGTACGGCCCTGGTGATCATCCCGACCTACAACGAGGCGGAGAACATCAAGGCGATCGTCACGCGCGTGCGCGAGGCCGTCCCCGAGGCACACGTGCTCGTGGCCGACGACAACAGCCCCGACGGCACCGGCAAGCTCGCCGACGAACTGGCGGCCGCGGACGACCACGTCCAGGTCATGCACCGCAAGGGCAAGGAGGGTCTGGGCGCGGCCTACCTCGCGGGCTTCCGCTGGGGCCTGGAGCACGGCTACGGCGTGCTGATCGAGATGGACGCCGACGGCTCCCACCAGCCCGAGGAACTGCCCCGGCTGCTGACCGCCCTCAAGGGCGCCGACCTGGTGCTCGGCTCCCGCTGGGTGCCCGGCGGCCGGGTGGTGAACTGGCCCAAGTCCCGCGAGATCATCTCGCGCGGCGGCAGCATGTACTCGCGGCTCGCGCTCGATCTGCCGCTGCGCGACATCACCGGCGGCTACCGCGCCTTCCGCCGCGAGACCCTCGAAGGACTCGGCCTGGAGGAGGTCGCCTCGCAGGGCTACTGCTTCCAGGTCGACCTCGCCCGTAGGGCGATCAAGGCCGGGTACCACGTCGTCGAGGTGCCGATCACGTTCGTCGAGCGCGAACTCGGCGACTCGAAGATGAGCCGCGACATCCTCGTCGAGGCCCTGTGGCGGGTCACCACGTGGGGTGTGGGGGAGAGGGTCGGC
Organism: Streptomyces sp. NPDC093065; assembly: GCF_044754585.1. Lineage (NCBI taxonomy): Bacteria > Bacillati > Actinomycetota > Actinomycetes > Kitasatosporales > Streptomycetaceae > Streptomyces > Streptomyces sp. NPDC093065. The sequence goes on from NZ_JBIVPJ010000011.1 coordinate 207,162, forward strand.
AAGGTCCTGGGCCGCGACAAGCGCTCCGACGCGGGGTCCGGCGGACCGGAGGGCCCCGGCGACAAGTCGACAGAGCCGGCGGAGTCGGTGAAGTCGGCGAAGGTGCCCGACGGCGACGCCTGACCGCCCCCTTATGCCGCACTGAGCCGGGGCCAGGCACACTGGAAGCATGACGACTGGCGCTCAGACCCCCAGGTCCCCCGCCCGGCCCCCGCGTTCCCGGCTGCGCACCTTCCTGCCGCTGGGCGTCGCCGCGTGGCTCGTGCTGGAGATCTGGCTGCTGGTCGTGGTCGCGGGGGCGACCAGCGGCTTCGTGGTCTTCCTGCTCCTGGTCGCCGGCGTGGTCCTCGGCTCCGTGGTCATCAAGGCGGCCGGCCGCCGGGCCTTCCGCAACCTCACCGAGACGCTCAACCAGCAGCAGTCTGGCACGCCGCCCGAGGCCGCCCGCCCGAACAGCGAGGGCAACGGCCTGATGATGCTGGGCGGGCTGCTCCTGATCCTGCCCGGCCTGATCTCGGACGCGCTCGGCCTTCTCATGCTGCTGCCCCCGGTACAGAAGGCGGTCAGCCGATACGCCCAGCGGACGTTCGAGCGCAGGCTCCGCGACGCGGGCCCGGGCAGCCTGGGCGACGCCTTCCGCCAGGCCCGGATGCACCGCCCGGACGGCAAGGTGGTCCAGGGCGAGGTCATACGGGACGACCCGGACGACACCCCGCAGGACCCCCGCCCGCCGCTGACGCGCTGAGCCCGGAAAACCGCGGGTGCCGTACATGAGACTCATGTACGGCACCCGCGGTTCTTCGGTTGTGTCGTCTACGGTTTCCCGCTACGCACTCTTGCGGCTGTCACGCGGATGGACCGCGATGTTCATAGCGCCGGAGCGCAGAACGGCCAGCCGCTCCTCGAGGACCTCTTCGAGCTCCTCGCGGGTGCGTCGCTCCATCAGCATGTCCCAGTGCGTACGCGCGGGCTTGGCCTTCTTCTCCTCAGGGCCGTCGCCGTCAACCAGAAGTGCCTGGGCCCCGCAGACCTTGCACTCCCACTCTGGCGGGATCTCCGCCTCGACCGAGAAGGGCATCTCGAATCGATGCCCCTTCTCGCATGCGTACTCCACGGCCTGGCGCGGGGCCAGGTCGATGCCGCGGTCCGTCTCGTAGCTGGTCACCACGAGGCGCGTGCCGCGAAGAGCTCGCTCACTCATGAATCGTGCCTCCCGGGCTTGTCGCCCACAGGACAGGTGTCGCTGTCGTCGTCATCCGGTCAACGTCCGGGCGGCGGTAAAGATTCCCGTTCCGACTCCCGATCCGGGCCCTGCGTCGCCGTCGCAGCCGCAGCCTTGCAACCAGTGCAGTACCCGCCGACGTCCGGTTTGTCACCTCTGCTGGCAGATGTGGCATAGCGATTCGGCACCTTTGACGCGCAGTAACGGTACGCCTGGCAGGCCAAACGCGTACACTACAGCCCTTTCGCGCCGAGTGCTAAATCCTTTCGGGTACCGGATTGCCCGCGTCGCCGATCGCGCGCCGCACGGGTACCCGTGCGAGCAGTACGAACCCGATGACGAAGAACGCCACCAGCGAGATGATCGCGTCCCGGTAGCTCCCCGTCAGCTGGTAGGTGAGCCCGAAGAGCAGCGGTCCCAGCCAGCTCATCCCGCGGTCACTCATCTCGTACGCCGAGAAGTACTCGGCCTCCTTGCCCGGCGGGACCAGATGGGAGAACAGGGAGCGGGACAGCGCCTGGCTGCCGCCCAGGACGAGCCCGATCCCGGCGGCCAGCACGAAGAACCACGCCGGCGCCCCGGCCGGCAGGAAGTACCCGGCCGCGAGGGTCACCGTCCAGGCGACCAGCGACCCGAGAATGGTGCGCTGGGCCCCGTACCTCCGGGCCAGTCGGCCCAGCGCCAGGGCGCCCACCACGGCCAGCACCTGGACCAGCAGGACCGCCACGATGAGCGTGGACTGCCCGAGGTCCAGTTCCTCGGAGCCGTAGACCGAGGCCTGGGAGATCACCGTCTGGATGCCGTCGTTGTAGACGAGGTACGCCAGCAGGAAGGCCAGCGTCAGCGGGCGGCGGCGCATGTCGCGGACGGTGGCCGCGAGCTGCCGGAACCCGGGCAGCGCGGCCTCCCGGGCCACCGCGCGCCGGTCGCGCAGCCGCCGGAGCGGTATGAGCGCGAAGGCGCCCCACCACAGGCCTGCCGACGCCAGGCAGATGCGTACCGCCGCGCTCTCGCTCAGCCCGAAGGAGTCGTGGCCGCTGTAGAGCACCAGGTTGGCGATCAGGACCAGGGACCCGGCCGCGTAGCCGAAGGCCCAGCCGCGGGAGGAGACCGCGTCGCGCTCCTCGGGCGGGGCGATCTGGGGCAGGTAGGAGTTGTAGAGCATCATCGCGACCGACTGCGCCGCGTTGGCGACGACCAGCAGCAGGCCGCCCAGCAGGTAGCGGTCGCCGTCCAGGAAGAACATGCCGGTCGTAGCCGCGGCGCCGGTGTACGCGGCGGCGGCCAGCAGCGGCTTCTTGCGCCCCGAGCGGTCGGCGGCGGCGCCCACCAGGGGCATCACCAGCACTGCCACGATCACCGACAGCGACACCGAGTACGCGAAGAACGACCCGGCGCGCACCGGTATGCCCAGCGGATGGACGTACCCGTCCGCGCCCGCCGCAGATTCGGCGACCGAGGTCAGATAGGGCCCGAGGAACACGGTGAGCACGGTCGTCGAGTAGACGGAGCACGCCCAGTCGTAGAAGTACCAGCCGCGCTGCTCGCGCCGTCGTCCGGCCGCTCCGTCGGCCGCGCCCGTCCGCAGGGTGTCGGTGCCCACCCGTGCCCTCGCTTCCCCGTGAAGGCGCACCGTCCCCGGGGCGCGGCCGGGTCTCATGCCCAGACGCCGCGGTCCTCCATGACCTTGCGCAGTGTGTCGATGTGATCGGTCATGATGCCATCCACTCCCAGATCCAGGAGCCGGTGCATCCGGTCCGGCTCGTTCACCGTCCAGACGTGCACCTGCAGCCCGCGCGCGTGGGCGGCGCGCACGAAGCGGTGGTCCACCACCGGTACGCCCGACTGGGCCTCGGGTACCTGCGCGGCCACCGCCGAGGGGCGCAGCGCGGCCGGTACGCCCCAGGAGCGCAGTCGCAGGCCGAGGACGCCACGGGTGCCGTACGAGGTGGCCAGGCGCGGGCCGGCCAGCCGCTGGGCGCGGACCACGCGGGCCTCGGAGAACGAGCCGAGGCAGATCCGGTCCCAGGCGTCGCGCCGTCCGATCAGTTCCAGGAGGGGCCGCAGCGCGGGCTCGGCCTTCACGTCGATGTTCCAGCGCACCTCGGGAAAGGTCTCCAGGAGTTCCTCGAACAGCGGCACCGGTTGCTCGCCCGCCACGCGCGCGTGGCGCACGTCCTCCCACGGCAGGTCCGCGATCCGCCCGGCCCCGTCCGTCACCCGGTCCAGGGTCGCGTCGTGGAAGGCGACGAGCTTCCCATCCCGTGTGGCGTGCACGTCGGTCTCGATGTACCGGTAGCCCGCCTCCACCGCGCGGTGGAACTGCCGCAGCGTGTTCTCCAGGCCGTCCGCCGCCCCGCCCCGGTGGGCGAAGGCGATGGGGCCCGGATGGTCGAGGTACGGGTGGCGTATCGGGGTGGTCACCGACGCAGTATCGCGCGCCGGGGCCGACCGGCGGCAACCACCGTGCTGCCGTCCGGTGTCGGCGGCACGGCGAACACGCGGAGGAACACCTGGGCGAGCGGTCCGATCGACACGGCGTAGAGCAGGGTGCCGATGCCGACCGTGCCGCCGAGGGCGAAGCCCGTCACCACGACGGTGATCTCGACGGCGGTCCGCACCAGCCGCACCGAGAGCCCGGTGCGCCGGTTCAGCCCCGTCATCAGGCCGTCCCGCGGGCCCGGACCGAACCGTGCGGCGATGTACAGCCCGGTCGCCGCGCCGTTCAGCACGATGCCCGCCACCATGACGGCGGTCCGCAGCGTCCAGCCGTGGGCGTCCGGTACGACACCCAGCGTGGCGTCCATCGCGGCGCCGATCACCAGCACGTTGGAGACCGTGCCGAGGCCCGGCCGCTGGCGCAGCGGGATCCACAGCAGCAGGACCACCGCGCCCACGATGGTCAGTACCACTCCCATCGACAGCCCGGTGTGCTCCGCGAGGCCCTGGTGCAGCACGTTCCACGGCTCGAGACCGAGCCCGGACCTGACCAGCAGCGCGGAACTCGCCCCGTACAGCACGAGACCGCCGTAGAGCTGTATCAGCCGCCGCGTGAGGTGCCCCGGCCGCCCGGACGGCATCAACCGCATCGACTGCCTGGTCTGCCTCGACTGCCTGGACAAGAGATGCCCCCTGTGTGGTGGTGGTGGCCTGCCGCATGACACCCTGTGGCCTGAGAAGGAGAGTCAACCATGGCCAATTCCGGGAAGGTGGACTGATTTCCATGGCGCAGTGGACCTCGGCCGTGGGGGCGGGGCAGCTGGCCCGGCTGCTCGGCTCCCAGCAGGACCGTCCGGCCGGCCCCGGCACGCGCCGACCGCCGGCCTACCGCGCGCTCGCGGACGGCATCCGGCTGCTCGTGCTGGAGGGCCGCGTCCCGGTCGCCGCCCGCCTGCCCGCCGAACGCGAGCTGGCCCTCGCCCTCACCGTCAGCCGCACCACCGTCGCCGCCGCCTACGAGGCGCTGCGCGCGGAGGGCTTCCTGGAGTCCCGGCGGGGCGCGGGCAGCTGGACCGCGGTCCCGGCCGGGAACCCGCTCCCGGCCCGCGGTCTCGAGCCGCTGCCGCCCGAGGCCCTCGGCTCGGTGATCGACCTCGGGTGTGCCGCGCTGCCCGCACCCGAGCCCTGGCTCACGCGCGCGGTGCAGGGCGCCCTGGAGGAACTGCCGCCGTACGCGCACACTCACGGCGACTATCCGGCCGGGCTGCCCGCGCTGCGCGCGATGATCGCCGAGCGCTACACCGCGCGGGGCATCCCCACCATGCCCGAGCAGATCATGGTGACCACGGGAGCGATGGGCGCGATCGACGCCATCTGCCACCTCTTCGGAGGCCGCGGCGAGCGCATCGCCGTGGAGTCCCCCTCCTACGCCAACATCCTCCAGCTGATGCGCGAGGCCGGTGCCCGGCTGGTGCCCGTCGCGATGGCCGAGGGGCTCACCGGCTGGGACGTGGACCGCTGGCGCCAGGTGCTGCGGGACGCCGCGCCCCGCATCGCCTACGTCGTCGCCGACTTCCACAACCCCACCGGCGCGCTCGCCGACGACGACCAGCGACGGCGCCTGGTGGACGCGGCCCGCTCGGCGGGGACGGTGCTCGTGGCCGACGAGACGATGAGCGAGCTGTGGCTGGACGACGACGTCGAGATGCCGTGCCCCGTGTGCGCCTTCGACCCGGCCGGCTCCACGGTGATCACCGTCGGCTCCGCGAGCAAGGCCTTCTGGGCCGGGATGCGCATCGGCTGGGTCCGTGCCGCGCCCGACGTGATCCGCAGTCTGGTCGCCGCGCGCGCGTACGCCGACCTGGGCACCCCGGTGCTGGAGCAGCTCGCCGTGAACTGGCTGTTCAGCACCGGGGGCTGGGAGCAGGCCGTGACGGTGCGCCGCGAACAGGCCCGGCAGAACCGGGACGAGCTGGTGGCCGCGGTGCGGCGGGAGCTGCCCGACTGGGAGTTCGAGGTGCCCGGGGGCGGGCTCACCCTGTGGGTGCGGACCGGGGGCCTGTCGGGCTCCCGGCTCGCCGAGGCGGGGGAGCGGGTGGGCGTCCGCGTCCCGTCCGGACCGCGCTTCGGGGTCGACGGTGCCTTCGAGGGGTACGTCCGGCTGCCGTTCACGGTCGGCGGCCCCGTCGCCGAGGAGGCGGCGGTACGGCTGGCCGCGGCGGCCCGCCTGGTGGAGAACGGGGGCGTCGGCGGCGGCGAGGCACCGCGGACGTTCGTGGCCTAGGGCCGGTCCGGCGGAGCAGGCCGCGGGAGCGCCACCGGCACCCGTGAGCGCCGGCGGGCCGAGCCCGGTCCGTTCGGCCGCCGGGGTCCGGACGGCGTCGACGCGCCGCGTCGGCCACGGGCGGCGGTGGCGTGGACCGGCGTGCCGCACCCGCGTCCGCGGTGCGACCCGGCTGAGGCGCCCCTGCCGCCGGGGCTCTCGGCGGCGGGCGCGGGCAGGATCCGGACCCGCGCCGGCTGTGCGAGGGGGCCGGAGCGGAGCGGTGGGTCGCACCGCCCCGGCCACGGCGTCAGGAGCTCTCCGCCGCGACGGCCTCGGCGGGGACCGTCTCACGGGCGGCCGGCTCGGCCGGCGCCTTCTCCACCGTCACGGGGGCCTGCTCCGGGTCCGCCGCGGCTTCCTGCGGCTCGCGCGCGGTCGCGGGAGCCGGTGAGTCCTGCTTCTCCGCCTTCTCCATGGAGACCGCCTTCGCCTCGGCCTCGGCCTCCGCCTCCGGAGGAAGGGGCGCCTGCTCCCCGTCCGCCGGTGTCGTGCGCGGGGGGAGCAGGTCGAGCACCGCCTGCCGGTGTGCCTCGCTCGTCGCGTCGTCGTAGGGGTCCGGGGTGGCCGGGACCTGGAGGCGGTGTACCGGGCCGGTGCCCAGGCGGGCATACCCCCGGCCGGGCGGGACCTGGTCGACGGGCGTGGTGTGCGGGGGAGCGCCCAGCGCGGTCGCCAGCTCGTCCGCCGTCGCCGCCCCGAGCACGACACGCGCGCGCGTGTGCTGCCGCACGGCGTCGGTGAGGCCGTCCAGGGCGTCCAGCTGGTCGGCGACGACCACGGTCACGTTCGCGGCCCGGCCGTGCCGCAGCGGGATCTGGAGCAGGGTCTGTGGGTCCCGGCGGCCGTCCGCGTCGGCGAGGTGGGTGAACGCGGTCGGACGGTCCACGAAGACCCACAGGGGCCTCCGGGTGTCGTCCGGCGCCGCCAGGCCCTGCTGCCGGGCCCGGTTGACGGAGATCAGACGCCGCTCCGTCTCGGCGGCAGCCCACTCCAGGCTGGTCAGCGCGCCGGTGAGGCCGCACTCCACGGCCAGGACACCGTCCCGGCCGACCAGGCAGGCGTACTCCCCGGTGCCGCCGCCGTCGACGATCAGCAGGTCGCCGTGGTGCAGCGCCTGGAGGGCGACCGAGCGCAGCAGCGTGGACGTACCGGTGCCGGGCTGGCCCAGGACCAGCAGGTGGGGCTCGGTCGAGCGGATACCGGTGCGCCACACGACGGGCGGCACGTCCCGCTGCTCCGCGCCGTGGGTGAGCGGGAGCGTGCGCTGGACCCCGGTCGGGTCGGTGAAGCCGAGGACGGTCTCACCGGGCGCCGTCACGAAGCGCTGGGCGGCGATGTCGGTGGGGAGCGCGGGGAGCACGTCCACGGAGAGGTGGTTGGCCTCCTCGTCCCACGTGAAGCGGTACTCCCGGCCCCGGCCGGACTTCGCGGTGAGCAGGTGCTCGATCCGGGCCCGGGACTCCGCCTCGCCGTCGGTGAAGTAGGCGGGGTAGCGGATCACCAGGTGGGCGACGCGGCCGTCGTCGTCGAACTCGTGGGCCGGGAACGCCTTCTCCCACCCACCGCCGTGGGCGTAGAGGGGGTCGGGGTCCTCCGCGATCGAGAAGTACGGGACCAGCGCCTCGTAGAGGGACTGCAGACGCCGGCTCTGCGAGTCGTCGGGACCCGTGGGCACGGGCGTGGTGCGGTCCCTGCCCTGCCAGGCCGCCGCCGCCATCAGGACGACGACGGCGAGCAGCGGGCCGTACGGCACGAGTGCCACGACCAGGACCACCGAGGCCACCAGGAACAGCAGTGCGCCGCGCCGGTCCTTGGGGGTCTCCGTCCATCTGCGCCGAGCGGCCGCGGCCAGTCGGCGCAGACCGCGGGCGATCGTGATCAGCGGCTGGAGGACGTCGGTGGCGCTGTCGGCCGCCGTCCGGGCCAGCTCCCGGCTCCGGGCGAGCTGTGCGCCGCCGTTGCTCAGAATGCGGGGGAGGGGCCGCCGGGCCACTGCTGCCTCCTGGAGGTGCGTACGTGCGGATGACGGGCGGGGGAGCGGGTCGTCAGAACTTGATGCCGCCGAGGAGGCCCGCCAGGCTCTCGCCGCCCGCCTTGATGCTCGGGGCGATGGCCGTACTCGCGAGATAGAACCCGAACAGGACGGCGACCAGAAGGTGCGAGGCCTTGAGGCCGTCCTTGCGGAAGAAGATGAAGACGACGATGCCGAGCAGGACGACGCCTGAGATCGAGAGGATCATGTGAGTTCTCCTGGTTCACGGGGACAGTCACCATGAGTACTTCCAGGCTCACAGCATGTATCCATACGATAAAAGGTGCAAATGGGGGAAAGTTGCCGGATTTACCCCAGGTGGTCGAGAGGTCCTTGGTCCGCTCGGGTGCCCCACGAGCCAGTACCCTGGCGATTCACTCGCACGGCCACACCGCTCGTGGCTGTGCGCACACGTTGTCCCCGGCGTCCGTCCGCCCCAGGACGGGCGTCACGTTCGCAGTGATTGCGCAGTGAGAGGTGGTCCGGCCGATGAGTGAAGCCCCCGACCCGGAGGTCGTGGAGCTGGCGACCAAGATCTTCGACCTGGCCCGGCAGGGCAGGACCGAGGAACTTGTGGCGTACGTGGACGCCGGTGTCCCGGCCGATCTGACCAACGACCGCGGCGACTCCCTCGTCATGCTCGCCGCCTACCACGGCCACGCCGACGCGGTCCGCGCGCTCCTCGCCCGCGGCGCCGACGCCGACCGCGTCAACGACCGGGGTCAGACTCCACTCGCCGGAGCCGCCTTCAAGGGTGAGACGGAAGTGACCAAGGCGCTTCTCGGGGCCGGCGCGGACCCCGCGGCGGGCACTCCGTCGGCCGTCGACACGGCCCGGATGTTCGCCCGGACGGACCTGCTGGAGCTGTTCGGCGCCTCCTGACGAGGCGGCGGAACGGAGCCCGTCGGGGTCCGCTCCGCACTTTCTGACCAGGGAAGACACTGAAAACGGGGGAGGCGGTACAGGGCCGCCGAAATTTCGGTCGCGGCAGATGTGACCGCCGGGCCATCATGACGACGTGGTTCACGGACGTGATGGCTGGGCAGATGTTGCCGCACCGCGCGGGCCGTGACACGGCCCGCAAGGGCCACCGACGAGAGGCAGAGGAACATGGTCTTCGGCAAGCAAGAGACGGCGGGCGATCCGACGTGTTGGCGCACGGCCAGGTAACGCGTGCTCCCCGGTTGCGTCGACGCTTGATGTGAGGCTGTTTCCCATGTTCGATCCGGTCATAGCGCCCAGCGGTACGCTGCTCGGCCTGCTTCAGCGGGGTCGCGGCGACGGCACGCTGCACGCGCTCACCGCTCCGCGCGCCGAAGCGCTCGCGGCGCTGAACCACTGTGTGCTCCACGACCCCCGCCACGACTGGCAGGTCGAGAACCGCTCCCTCTACTACGCCCGCCTCTACCTCGACCTCAACGGCGAGCTGGACGCGGTCGAGGCCCACCTCTTCGACCCCGAGGACGTCCTGGACGCCGACGAGTCGCGCACCGGGCTGGCACTCGCCGTCCTCGGCCACCTCGCCTCCTACGGCAGGCTGGACGCGCTCCAGCTGCTGCGCCGGTACGCCGCTCACGGCGTGAACTGGGCGTGGGCCCTCGACGAGCTGGCGCTGCGCGACGACGACGCCGGCCTGCGCGCCCTCGCCGCGCCCGTGCTGGCCCGCTTCCCGCGCGACGCCGAGGGCGAGGCCGAGCTGGCCGCCGCCGTGCGGGACGCCTTCGAACCCCGGCCCTGGCGTCTGTGGGCCGACGACCCCCGCGAATCGATCGCCACGCGGGTGCGTGCCGCCCAGGAGACGGGCTGCTTCGACCGCTGGCAGCGCCAGATGAACTCCAGCGGCCCGCGCCCCGGCTGGAGCGTGCGGGCCGTGTTCGAGTGGGCCGAGCAGGGCGTGGAGCGCGGCACCCCGCTCCACGTCCCGGCCGCCCGCTGCCTCACGGCCGTCGCGGGCCCCGAGGACCGGTCCGAGATCGTCGAGGCCGCGCGGACCGGCACCGAGGGCGCCCGCAGCACCGCCCTGCGCTACCTCGCCGACGCCAACGACCCGGACGTCCTCGGCCTGATCGAGGGCGCCGTGGCCACCGGCTCCGTCCCGGTCGTGGAGGCCGCCGTCGCCGCCTACGAGCGGATGCGCAGCCTCGCCGCGGTCGACCGGGCACGCGGCTGGGTGCACCGGCCCGACGCCCTGGGCGCCGCCGCCGGGCGGGTCCTGGCCTGCCGGGGTGCCGCCCAGGACCGGGATCTCGTCCTCGCCGCGCTGCGGGAGGCGGTACGCGGTGAAAGCCCCGACGCGCCGACCCTGTGGACCCTCGTCGACGGCACCGGACGGCTCGGCATCGCCTGTGCCGCTCCCGTACTGCGACACATCTACCGCGAAACCGCCTCCTCCCACCTGCGCGGCCGGGCCGCCCGCGCGCTGGCCGCCACGGATCCGTCCTTCGCGGCGGGCTTCGCCGTCGAGTGCCTGTGGGACTGCGAGGAGACCACCCGCGAACTCGCCGCCCGCCATGCCGAGACCGGCGACAACCGCGTCGTCGAACGCCTGCGCAGGCTCGCCACCGACCCGGCCGAGGAGGACGAGGTCCAGACGGCGGTACGCAGCCGCTTCGGCCCGGACGCCCCCGCCGTGTGAGCACCGCGGTACCGATGAGCGCGGTGCCGCCGCTGCGATCGGCCCTGCCGCACGGGCGGGTGGCCCGTCCTGGGGCCGACCGGCCTCCTCACACGGGGAGGCCAGGACGCCGGACCGCGCGGGCCGGAGCGTTTGCCCCGGCGCGCGGGGTGCCGGGGCCCGTCTGCGCTTCGGTGTCCCCGTCTGTGGTGCGTATGCCGTCGGCGGGTGGCTGGCGTTCAGGTGGTTCGGGTGGTGCGGTGCGGGGTTGGGTCTGTCTTTGTGCGGGGGTGTCGCGTCGGGGAGGTGGCGGGACCGTGGATCGCGCGGCGGGGAAGCGCGGGGCGCCGGGGTGGCTAGGGCTTGTCCGTCGGCAAGGGGGGCGTGGCCCGGCGTGGCACTGTGTCAGCGTCCGCCCGTCGGCACGAAGCGGACCGGTGTCCCCGGTGCCGCCTGGGCCGCCGCCGGGAGGTCGGTGGTGCGCACGACGCCGATCACCGGGTAGCCGCCGGTCGTCGGATGGTCGGCCAGGAACACCACGGGCCGTCCGTCGGTCGGCACCTGCACCGCGCCGAGCACCGTGCCCTCGCTGGGGAGTTCGCCCGGGCGGGCGCGCTCCAGCGCGGGCCCGTCCACGCGCAGTCCGATGCGGTTGCTCGCGGACGACACCCGGTACACGGACGAGGTGAACGCCCGCATCGCCTCCGGCGTGAACCAGTCGGCGCGTGGCCCGGGCGACACCCTCAGGACCAGCTCCGCCGGGGGCGCCGGCTGCGGCGCGACGTCCACGCGCGCGTGCGGCACGCCCGGTCGTCCCAGGGGCAGCACCGTGCCGTCCGCGAGCGGCGGTGGCCCGAGGCCCGACAGCAGGTCGGTGGAGCGGCTGCCGAGGACCGGCTCGACGAGGACGCCGCCCGAGACGGCAACGTAGGAGCGCACACCGGAGTCCGCCGCCCCGACGTCGAGCAGCGCTCCGGCCGGCACGCCGACCGCGGCGCCCCAGGACGCCGGCCGCCCGTCCACCGTCACCGCGCAGGGAGCACCGCCGACCGCCACCGTCACCGCACACCGCGCACGCAGGGCGCAGCCGGTGAGCGTGGTCTCCAGGACGGCGGCCCCCGGCGGATTGCCCACCAGCCGGTTGACCAGCGCCGCCGCGGGCGCGTCGAGCGCCCCGGAGCGGGGGACGCCCAGATGGGCGTGGCCGGGCCGGCCCCGGTCCTGCACGGTGGTCAGGGCCCCGGCCCGGACGACCGTGAGCGCGCGATCCGTCATGGAAGCCCCTGACCTCCCAGAAGTCCCTGGCCTCCCAGGGGAACGAACCGCACGCGCGTGCCGGGCGACAACAGGGCCGCCGGCACGCGCGTGTGGTCCCACAGCACGGCGTCCGTACTGCCGATCAGCTGCCAGCCGCCCGGCGACGAACGCGGGTACACGCCCGTGTACGGCCCCGCCAGCGCCACCGAACCGGCGGGCACGGCGGTGCGCGGGGTGTCGCGGCGCGGCACGTCGTAGCGCGCCGGGAGGCCGGTCAGATAACCGAAGCCGGGCGCGAACCCGCAGAAGGCGACCCGGAACTCGGTGCCCGCGTGGACGCGCGCCACCTCGCCCCGCGCGACGCCCCAGTGCGCGGCCACGTCGGCCAGGTCCGGGCCGTCGTAGCGGACCGGGATCTCCACGACGTGCCCCGCGCGCGGGGGAGCGGGCGGCGCCTCGGCGGCCGTCAGCTCGGACGAGATCCGGCCAGGGTCGGGGAGGCCGTCGAGGAGGACGGTGCGAGCCCCCGGGACGATCTCCCCGGCCGCGAGCATGCCCTCCGCGCGGCGCCGAAGAAGCTCCGCGTGCAGCGCCTGCGCCTCCTCGCCCGAGGACACCTCGACGAGCAGGGCGCCGTCACCGACCCGCAGGACGTTCACGCGAAGGCCTCCACACGGACGCCGGACGCCTCCAGCCGGTCACGGACCCGGCGCGCCAGTTCAACCGCCCCGGGCGTGTCGCCGTGCACGCACAGGGAACGCGCCCGGACTCCGACCGGCGCCCCCGAACGGGCGGTGACCGTGCCGGAGCGGGCCAGCCCCACCGCGCGTTCCACGACGGCGTCCGGATCGGCGACCACGGCGCCCTCCTGACCGCGCGGCACGAGGGTGCCCTCGTCGGTGTACGCCCGGTCCGCGAACGCCTCCGGGACGACCGGCAGCCCCGCCCGGCCGGCCCGCTCCAGCACGCGTGAGCCGGGCAGCCCGAGGACGGGCAGGGCGCCGCCCGCCATGAGCACGCCGTCGACGACCGCGGCGGCCTGCTCCTCGTCCCCGACCACCCGGTTGTAGAGGGCGCCGTGCGGCTTGACGTACGCCACGCGTGTGCCCGCCACCCGGGCGAAGACCTCCAGGGCGCCGATCTGGTAGGCCACCTCCGCCGCCAGCTCGGCGGGCGGCACGTCCATCGCGCGCCGCCCGAAACCGGGCAGGTCCCGGTAGGAGACCTGTGCGCCGATCGTCACGCCCCGCTCGGCCGCGAGTGCGCACACCCGGCGCATGGTCGCCGGGTCCCCGGCGTGGAAGCCGCAGGCGACATTGGCGCTGGTGACGACGGACAGCAGCCCCTCGTCGTCGGTGAGCCGCCAGCGGCCGAAGCCCTCGCCGAGGTCCGCGTTCAGGTCGATCGAGGTCATGTCTCCAGTCTCCCCGGTGTCGCCGCGGTCGGTACCGGACCGTGCCGTCGCGTCCCGCATCAGCCCACGCGGTACTGCTCGTCACGGGCGTCGGTGAGGAACATCTGCCCCGGCGCGTGAGTGAGCGCGAAGGGCGGCCGCGAGGCCATGACCGCCGCCTGCGGAGTCACGCCACAGGCCCAGAACACGGGGATGTCGTCCGGCTCGCGCTCCACCGCGTCGCCGAAGTCGGGCCGGTCCAGGTCGCCGATGCCGAGCACCGACGGGTCGCCGCAGTACACCGGGCTGCCGTGCACCGCCGGGAGCCGGCTGCTCTCGCGGATGGCCGCCGACAGGTGGGCGGGCGGCACGGGACGCATCGACACCACCATCGGGCCGTGCAGCCGCCCGGCCGGACGGCACCGGCGGGAGGTGACGTACATCGGGACGTTGCGGCCCTGCTCGACGTGCCGGATCGGGACGCCCGCCGTGGCCAGCGCCCACTCGAAGGTGAAGCTGCAGCCGATCAGGAACGTCACCAGGTCGTCCCGCCAGTACTCGCGCACGTCCGTCGGCTCGTCCACCAGCTCGCCGTCCCGCCACACCCGGTAGCGGGGCAGATCGGTGCGCAGGTCCGCACCGTCGGCGAGCACGGTGGTCCAGGACCCGGCGTCCGTCACGTCCAGGACCGGGCACGGCTGCGGGTTGCGGGTGCAGAACAGCAGCATGTCGTACGCCCAGTCGGCGGGCACCGAGATCAGGTTGGCCTGGGTGTGGCCGGCGGCGACCCCGGCCGTGGGGCCGGTCAGCCCCTCCCGGAAACGGGCGCGGGCCGTTTTCGGGCTCCACGCGTGCGTGTGCGCGTCGACGAGGGCGAGCGGCCGGTCCCCGGTCGCGGGGTGCGGGTGGTTCATGCCAGTTCCCTTCCGCGTGTCTCCGGGAGCCCCAGCAGGGCCAGCGCCGCGATGCCGTAACCGATGGCGCCGAAGACCAGCGCGCCGCCCACGCCCCAGCCGTCGGCGAGGAAACCGACCGTGGTGGGGAAGACGGCGCCCACGGCGCGCCCGGTGTTGTACGTGAAGCCCTGGCCCGCGCCCCGCACCGCCGTCGGGTACAGCTCGCTCAGGTACGAACCGAACCCGCTGAAGATGGCCGACATGCAGAAGCCGAGTGGGAAACCCAGCACCAGGAGCAGGGTGTCGGAGCCGCTGGGAATGTTCGCGTAGGCCAGGATGCAGACCGCCGACAGCAGTGCGAACAGCCAGATGTTGCGCCTGCGGCCCAGCACGTCGGTCAGGTGGCCGCCGGCGAGGTAGCCGATGAAGGCACCCGAGATGAGGAACGTCAGGTAGCCGCCGGTGCCGACGACCGACAGGTCGCGCTCGTCCTTGAGGTACGTCGGCACCCAGGTGGCGAGGGTGTAGTAGCCGCCCTGGACACCGGTGGAGAGCAGGCTCGCGAAGAGCGTGACGCGCAACAGGCCGGGGGAGTCCGCCGTGCCCGGTTTGAAGATCGCCGCGAACGAGCCCTTGCCCCGGCTCTTCTCGCGCACCTCCGCCGCCTTGGGCGCGTCGTGGACACTGCGCCGCACCCACACCACGAGCAGGGCCGGGAGCGCGCCCGTCCAGAACATGACGCGCCAGGCCAGGTCGTCCCCGGCCAGTGAGAACACCAGGGTGTACACGACCACCGCGAGCGCCCAGCCGACGGCCCAGGAACTCTGGACCGCGCCGAGCGTGCGCCCCCGGTGCCTGGCGCTCGCGTACTCGGCGACCAGCACGGCGCCGACCGCCCACTCGCCGCCGAAGCCGAGGCCCTGGAGGGCGCGGAAGACGAGCAGCGTCTCGTAGTTGGGCGCGAAACCGCAGGCCACCGTGAACACGGCGTAGGTGATCACGGTGAGCAGCAGTGCCCTGACCCGGCCGACGCGGTCGGCCAGTACTCCGGCGAGCGCTCCGCCGATCGCCGAGACGACCAGGGTGACCGTCGTGAGCAGCCCGGTCTGACCGCTGTCCAGGCCGAAGTAGGCGGCCAGCGCGACCATGGTCAGCGGCAGCGTGAAGTAGTCGTACGAATCGAGGGCGTAACCGCCGAACGCGCCACCGAAGGCGCGGCGGCCCCGCGGACCGAGGGCGCGCAGCCAGCCGAACGGGCCGTCGTCGGCGGCGGGTTCGGGTGCGCCCGGGGGACGGGTGCCGGCGGTCGCGGCCTGGGGTGGAGGGGGTGTGCTCATGGTGCACCTCGCAGTGGGAGGACGGAGGGTGCTGGTCGAGCGGTACTTGGTGGCACCGTAGGGGATCGTTCAACGATCCTTCAATACCCCTGTTGTTTCGTTCTGGTATCTGCGATTGAATTCCGGGCATGGCAGAGCAGTTGACGGGACTGGCCGACGACCGTGCCCTCCTCGGGCGGACCAGCACCGCCGAGCGGGTCTCGGACATCCTCAGGAGCCGCATCGCGGAGGGCTACTTCCCACCCGGGACCCGGCTCTCGGAGGACAGCATCGGCGGCGCCCTCGGCGTCTCCCGCAACACCCTGCGCGAATCGTTCCGCCTGCTCACACATGAACGCCTGCTCGTCCACGAGCTGAACCGGGGCGTCTTCGTCCGCGTCCTGACGGTCGAGGACGTCGAGGACATCTACCGCACCCGCTCTCTCGTCGAGTGCGCCGTCGTCCGCAGCCTGGGCGAGCCGCCGTACCCGCTGGACGGACTCGCGGAAGCCGTCGAGGACGGGCGGCGGTCGGCCCGTGAAGGTGACTGGAAAGGCGTGGGTACGGCCAACATCCACTTCCACCGGGAGCTGGTCGCCCTCGCCGGCAGCGAACGCACCGACGAACTGATGCGCAGCGTCTTCGCCGAACTGCGCCTCGCCTTCCACGTCGTGGACGACCCGCGCCGCCTGCACGAGCCGTACATCGCCCGGAACGCGGAGCTCCTCGCGACCCTGGAGAGCGGTGAGCGGGAGGAGGCGGCGCGACTGCTGGCGGTCTACCTCGAGAACTCGCTGAAGCGCGTCGTCGAGGTCTACCTGCGTCGGGTCGGGGACGACGCGTAGGGCGGCACGCGCACGGCGGCCGGCCCCGGCCGTCAAGGGGCCCATCTGCGTCGTTTGGGTCGATGTCAGACCGAGGACCTAGTCTGTGCACCGTGACTTCGCCTGCATCGACGGACAGCGTTCCGCCCCAGCTCAGCGCGGGGCCGCGCCCCGCCCCGGGCCCGGCCGCCGACGAGGGGCTGGCGCGGCGGCTGCGGGCGCTCGCCTGCACTGCGCCGCTGCACGACCTCGACGCACGCAAGGCCAACCTCGCCGGCGAGTACTCGGTCTACGGCATGGCGGAGGTCGCCCTCGCCGCCATCGACCTCGTCACCCTGAACATGGACTTCGACACCGGCGCCGACCACGACCAGATAGTGGCCAGGCTCATCCCGCGCGTCGCCGCCCAGGCCCCGCGCCGCCCCGTCGCCGAGCACGAGCGGGTGGCCCGCTGGGTCCTGGAGAACCTGATCAACGTCGGCAGTGTCGACCGCGGCTTCCGCGCGGTGTACGGCACCTTCGGCCCCGACGGCACCTACGTCCGCCGCGACTACGACTTCAAGCTGCTCGAAGAGGTCCCCGGCCCCGGCGGCACCGTCTACCTGCGCACCACCGACGAAGCGGTCAACGTCCTCGTCGGCGCCCTGGACACCGACGTCACCAGCGCCCAGATCGCCGCCGAGGTCAAGCTGGAGGTGCTGATCAGCCGCGGCCGCCTCGCCGACGCCCAGCTCGCCGCCGAACAGGCCCGGTACCGGACCGTGCAGTACTCCGAGACCCTGCGCCGCACCCTGGACGCCACCCGGCGCAACGTCCGGGCGGTCGACTGGCTCAGTGCCGTCCCCGACATGATCGCCGAGGCCCTGGACCACGTCGCCGACCGGTACCGGCACGAGAACGCGATCCTCACCAACATCCGCAAGGCCCGCGACGAGACCGAGGACGCCGAGCACAAGCGCCGCGCCGCCGAGCTGGTCGACATCGTCAAGGACTGCATCCGCCGCCACACCCAGCTCCAGTCCCGCCTCCTGGAGGCCGGCCCGCTCTTCCGCGCCGAGCAGGACCGGCAGGCCTTCGCCACCCCGCTCACGACCTCCGGCCTGGACCTGTACGGCCATCTCGTCGCCCCCGTCCTGCCGTTGCCCGTGGAGCGGGCGCTCCGCGTCACCGACGCCTTCTTCGCCCGTGGCACCGGGCTGCGCACGCCCGTCTCCGTCCGGGTCGGCGACCTCGTCGACATACTCCTCACGCCGCCGGTGGAGCGGGAGCACCTGGGTGCCGAGATGCCGGAACCCGACCTGATCGCCACCCCGGACGACAGCCGCTTCAGCGAGGAGCAGCTCGCCGCGGCCATGGAGCTGCTCGACCTGCCGCACGACGCCCCTCGCCGGCTCTCGGGGCTGCTGGCCGACGCCCGCGCCCGCGACGCCGAACTGCCGTACCTCGTCGCCCTGCTCGCCGTCCACGCGGCCAGCCCGCCGGTCGGCACCGCCTACCGCCAGGGCGAGCCGAAACTGCTGTTCGCCGTGGACGACGGCACCGAGCTGGACGACCCCGAGTTCGGCGGCGCCGACCTCATCGTCGGCACGGCGCTGCTGGACGCGGCGGGAATGGCCGCGGACCGGACGGAGGCGGCATGACGACCGGCCCGCACCACCGCTCCGGCCCGGCCCGTCACGCCTCCCACCGCCCGGCACTTCACCGGTCCAAGCACCCCGCGCGGCTCCGCATCACCCACCACCAACCCCAACGCCAACCCCAGCACCAGCACCAGCACAGCGAGGAGTACCGACCGTGACCGAGCACGTCGACCGGAGCGAACCGGAGGCGGGTGCCGCGCCGGCCACCGCGGCCGTCACGCCCGCCGACGCCGCCGACGCGGCGCGGCTCGTCGCCTTCGGCCTCCAGCCCAAACTGCTGCCCGCCCGCGACCAGGAGTACGCGGACCTGCTGCGCCGCCACCGCGAGGACCCGCCCTTCGCGCGGCTCGCCGACGCCGTGGCGGCCGGCCTGGGGCTGATCGTCCTGGAGGTCTCCCCGCGCGCCGGCATGGCCGTGACCGCCGCCGAGGACTCCGTGTTCGCCGTCCGCATGGGCGACTACGCGCGTCGCGCCGCCACCGACTCCGGCGACCGCTTCCTGCACGGCCTCGCCCACCTCGCCGTCGCCGCCATGGCCTACCCGCGTCCCGAGGACCTCGCCGACGACGGCTACATCGGCCGCGTCACGGTCAACGGCGTGGACGCGTTCGTCCGCCAGGCCTGCCGAAGGCTCGAGGAGCGGGCCGAGGAGCAGGGCGAGAACACCGACCCGGCCACCGACGCCCCGGGGCTGGAGGCCGCCTGGCGGATCTGGGTCAGGCGCAGCGCGACCGGCGCCACCAAGGACGCGCGCAGACTCCCGGGCTCTACCACCGGCATCGTCGGCAAGGCCGCCGCGTTCCTCACCGAGTCCGGCTTCCTCCAGCGCACCGGCGACGACCACGGCGGCACCTACCGCACGACGGCCCGCTACCAGCTCCAGGTGCGCGACATGGCGGGCAGCGCCGCCCTGACGGAGCTCCTCGACCTGGGCGTCGTACCGGTCACCGACGGCACCGCCACGCTGCTGCCCGCCGAGGAGACGGACGACCTGGACCTGGTCGCCGACGCCGGCCTGCCCTTCCACTCCTCCTGACACCCGCACCCGAACCCCGAGCCCGCATCCCGCACCCGAACGTCCCCGACTTCCCGAAGACTTACGAGAGTCCGCCATGTACGAGCTGTCCCGGGTCCGCCTCTACTCCATCGGACCCGCCGGTGCGCGCTACGCCGACACCGTGCTTGACCTGCGCGGTGTGGGCGAACCCGTGCCCGACCCCGCGCCCACGCAGGCGGAGTTCTTCGAGGAGGAGCCCGTCGGTCCGCCGCGCCGGCCCGCGCCCGCGGGCGTGCTCTTCCTGGAGAACGGCGGCGGCAAGTCCGTGCTCCTCAAGCTGATCTTCTCGGTGATGCTGCCGGGCCACCGCAACACCCTGGGCGGCGCCAGCTCCGGCGTGCTGCGCAAGTTCCTGCTCGCCGACGACTGCGGACACGTGGCGCTGGAGTGGCAGCACGTGCAGACCGGCGAGTGCGTCGTCGTCGGCAAGGTCAGCGAATGGCGGGGGCGGCAGGTCTCGGGCGACCCGCGGAAGTTCGCCGAGGCCTGGTACTCCTTCCGGCCGGGCCCCGGACTGACCCTGGACAACCTGCCGGTCGCCGAGGCCACCGCCGTGCGCCCGCCCGTCGAGGGCGCCTCCGGAGCGCAGGGCAGGCGGCGCACCATGAAGGGCTTCCGCGACGCGCTCACCGAGGCCGGCAAGGCCTACCCGCATCTGGAGGTCCACTGGGAGGAGATCCACGACCGCTGGAACGAGCACCTCGGCGACCTCGGACTCGACCCCGAACTCTTCCGCTACCAGCGCGAGATGAACGCCGACGAGGGCGAGGCCGCCGGACTCTTCGCGGTCAAGAAGGACTCCGACTTCACCGACCTGCTGCTGCGGGCCGTCACCGACACCCGCGACACCGACGGACTCGCCGACCTGGTCGGCGGTTTCGGCAACAAGCTGGGCCGGCGCGCCGAGCTGATCGCCGAACGCGACTTCACCGCCGGGTCCGTCGACCTCCTCGGCCGGATCGTCGAGGCCGCCGAGGCGCGCACCCGCGCGCGGGACATCCATACCGCCGCCGAACGCCGCACCAGGAACCTGGCCCGCCGCCTCTCCGCCCGCGGCGCACAGGAACGGGTGCGCGCGGGCGACCTCGCCCAGCGGGTCACGGCCGCCGCGTACGCCGTCACCCACGCCGAGTCCGCCCGGGACCGCAGCGCTCTCGTCGCCGCCGAACTCGCCTACCGGCACGCCTCGCTGGCCCTGACCGGCGCCGAGAAGGCCGCCGCCGCGCAGAAGCGCGAACTGGCCGAAGCCCGCACCCTGCACTCCGCCTGGCAGGCCGCCGAGGCCGTCCTGCGCCACCGGGCCGCCGCCGACCGCGTCGCCCGCGTCTCCGCCGCCATCCAGGAGGCCGAACGGGACGCGGCCCCCGCCCTCGCCGCCCGCACCAAGGCCGCCGTCGACCTCGTCCGCGCCCTGCACGCGGCGGCCGGCAAGGCCGAGCACCACGCCAACGAGGAGGAGGCGAGGTCCGCCGCCCTCCAGGAGGTCAGCGACGCCGCCCACCGGGACTCCACCACCGCCGCCACCGAGGCCCAGCGCGCCCGCAGCGAGGCCGGGCACCTGCGCCAGCGCCTCACCGAGGTGGAGCAGGAGACCGCCGAGGCCGTCCGTGCCGGCTGGCTGGACGACAGCGCGCCCGACGCCGACCCGGCCCGCGCCGCCCTCGCGGCCAGCGACGCGGAGAAGACCACCGTCGCCGCCTGGGACACCGCCCGCGAGGCGGCCCGCCGGGCCACCGAGCACGCCCGTGAGGCCGCCGGCGCCGAGAGCCGCGCCGAACTGACCGCGGCCCGCGCGGCGGACGCGGCCACCGCCGCCGAGCGCGCCCACGAGGGCGAGCGGCGCACCGCCGAGGCACTGGCCGCGGAGGAACGGCTCGCGGAGCTGCTCGGCCTGGCCGCCGGGACCCGACCGGGCATTCCCCAGCCCCGCCGGGACGCCGACCGCGACGACCGGACCGCCGCTCCCACCACACCGGACGGCGCCCTGACTCCCGGGGAACTCGACCGCTTCGCCGACGAACTGCGCGAACTGCTCGACGACACCGTCTCCTCCGCCGAACGCCAGCTGTTCGAGCTGCGCACCGCCGCCGCCGACGACTCCCGCATCATCGGCGCGCTCGGCGACGGCGGACTCCTGCCCCCGGGACCGGACGTGCTGGCCACCGTCGAGTTCCTCGGCGAGCACGGCATCCCCGCCCTGCCCGGCTGGCGTTACCTCGCCCAGGCCGTCGACCCGGCCGACCACGCGCGCGTGCTGGCCGCCCGCCCCGAGCTGGTCGACGGCGTGATCATCACCGACCCCGACTCGCACACCCGCGCCCGCGAGGTCCTCGGCGACGCGGCCCTGCTGCCGCGCTCCGCCGTCGCAGTCGGCACCGCCGCCGCCCTGCTCGCCCCGACCCCGGCCCCCGAGTCCGGCACCGGCGACGTCTTCCTCGTACCGCCGAACCCGGCCATGCACGACGAGCAGGCCGCCGACGAGGAGCGGCACGCGCTGCGCGCGCGGGCCGGCGAGCGGGACGAGGAGATCCGCACCCTCGCCGCCCGCCTCGGCAAGGACCGTGAGCTGGCGGCGAGGCTCGCCTCCTGGCGCACCGGCTGCCCCGCCGGACGCCTCGCGGAGCTGGCCCGCACCGCCGAGGAGGCCCGCGCCTTCGCCGAGGAGACCGAGGCCGAGCTGACCGAGGCCCGCACCCTGCGCGCCGAGGCCGACGAGAGCGCCGCCGAGGCTGTCCACCTGCGGGACGAGCGGCAGGAGGCCGCGCAGAAGGCCCGGCGCGCCGCCGACGCCCTCGCCGGACTCGCCTTCCGGCTGCGCGAACGCGCCGGCTGGCAGGTTCGGGTCCGTGAACTGGCCGACGAGGGCGCCGAGGCCGAGGCCCGCGCCCAGATCTGCCTGGAGCGGGCCCGCGCCGCCGACGAGGACCGGCGTGCCGCGCAGCGCGCCGCCGACGACGCCCGCCGCACCGCCCGTGCCCTGCGCGCCGAGCGCTCCGAGATCGCCGGCGCCCCCGACGACGTACCGGACGAGGCACCCGGGGACGGCGCGCAGGCGCCGAAGGCGAAGGCGTCCCTGCCCGACCTCCGCGAGGCCTACCGCGCCGCCTCCCAGGTGTACGAGAAGGTCGGCGTCGGCGCCGACCTGCGCGCCGAACAGGCCCGCGCGGAGAGCGACGAGAGCGCGGCCCGCGCGGATCTCGACCGGCTCAGCAACAAGGTCCGCACCCGCGCCGGACAGCTCCTGGAGTCGCCCGACGGCTCCGACGGGCCCTCCCGGCAGGCCGCCGCCGCCCGTGCCGAGGAACTGGTGCAGCTCCTGGAGACCCGCATGTCCAGCGCGAGCGAACAGCTCGGCCGGCTGCGCGGCGAGGCCGAACGGCACGCGCCCGAGGACGGCGACACCCACACCGACCTCCCCGACGAGCTCCAGCCGCGCGACACCGAGCACGCCCAGACCCTGCTGCGCACGGCGACCGCCGAACTCGCCTCCCGCACTGAGGCGCTCGCCCAGGCCCGCGAGGCCCACGCCGAACTGCTCGACGCGCACCGCGCCGCCGAGGACGCGGCGGGCGGCTTCGAAGAGATCGCCGCCATGCTCCGCGACCTGCTGCGCGACCACGCGCCCGAGGAGGAGCAGGAAGAGCCCGAGCCCTACGCCGGCGACCTGGAGGAGGCTCGCAGGGCCGCCGCCGAGGCCCGCCGCTCGCTGCGCGGCTGCGCCGCCGACCTGTCAGCCGCCGAGGCCGCCGTGCGCGAGGCGAGCGACGTCCTGGTCCGGCACGCCAACTCCACCCGCTACGAGCAGGTCCGCACCCCCGCCCGCCAGCAGATCCGCGAACTGCCCGCCGCCGCGCTGCCCGAACACGCCGCCAAGTGGGCCGACGCCTTCGCGCCCCGACTGCGCGTCCTCACCGACGAGCTGGCCCAGCTGGAGCGCAACCGCGACTCGATCGTGGACCGGCTGCGCGGACTGGTCGAGTCCGCCCTCGCCACCCTCCGCTCCGCCCAGCGGCTCTCCCGCCTGCCCGAAGGACTGGGTGAGTGGTCCGGCCAGGAGTTCCTGCGCATCCGCTTCGAGGAACCCGACCAGGCCACCCTCACCGAGCGGCTCGGCGAGGTCGTCGACGAGGCCACCCGCGCCGCCGTGAAGAAGAACTCCGACCTGCGCCGCGACGGCATGTCCCTGCTGCTGCGGGGAGTCGCCGCCGCCCTGCAGCCCAAGGGAGTCGCCGTCGAGATCCTCAAGCCCGACGCCGTACTGCGCGCCGAACGCGTCCCCGTCGGACAGATGGGCGACGTCTTCTCCGGCGGCCAGCTGCTCACCGCCGCCATCGCCCTGTACTGCACGATGGCCGCGCTGCGCAGCAACGACCGCGGTCGCGACCGGCACCGCCACGCCGGGACGCTGTTCCTCGACAATCCCATCGGTCGCGCCAACGCCACCTACCTGCTGGAGCTCCAGCGGGCCGTGTCCGACGCGCTCGGCGTCCAGCTCCTCTACACCACCGGCCTGTTCGACACGACCGCCCTGGCCGAGTTCCCGCTGGTCATCCGGCTGCGCAACGACGCGGACCTCAGGGCGGGCCTGAAGTACATCAGCGTGGAGGAGCACCTGAGGCCGGGCCTGCCCCAGCCCGCCCCGGCCGTCGAGGGAGAGGGCGAGGCGGTCCACAGCGAGATCACGGCGACCCGCATGTTCAAACGCCCCGCACAGTCGCCCGCGTAGCCGGCCGGCGAGCCGGAGTCCGCGTCGGAGCCGAGTCGGAGAACGATCGTGCGGCGAGCAGGCCGAGTGCGTTCACGTCGCGGCCGTCGGGCACGTCGCGGGCGCCGGGGCCGTCGTCCGGCCGCTCAGGGATGCGACAGCTGGCCCGCGCCACCCCGGCGGCCTATCCGCTCCCGGCTCCCCTCGGCGGCCCGGGCCTGCCGCCGTGCCCGGCGACGCTCACGGCGCATGGCCCGCGCGGTACTGCTCGGCACCGACACCACACCGTGCCGCTGATTCCACACCTGCCGCGTCACCCACACGTCCAGCACGCCCCAGGTGGCCACCACCGTGCCCGCGACACTCGCGAGCACCATCGGGAACGCCAGCCAGGACTCCGCCAGCGTGCACAGGAAGGCCACCATCGCCAGTATCAGCGTCACGGCGACGACGAGAACCGCGCGCACGGCCGCCGTACGCACCGGATCCGGCATCCTTCGACGCCGCGCGGGCTCCTCACGCCACAACGGCCGGTACCCCGACTGCCGTTCACCCGTGCCCGTGTCCCGCCCGGCCGCCCGGATGTCGCGATCCGATGCGTTCGAGGTCACCGCCGCGGTCACCTCGGCCGCACCACCCTCCGGAGCACCGCTCCGCTCCGCCGTGCCCATCGCCATGTCTCTCCCCACCGCCGGCAGACAGCTCGCCCGTGTCCCCGGGACACGGCTCCCCTCTGGCTGCCCGGCTTGCGCCGCTTTACGCCACCCGGGGGCGGGATGCGGCTCCTGTGGCCGATTCCGCCTTCATTTCCCGTAGTGAAGGACGAACAACGGGTACCCAAGATTCCCGGGAATCCCGCACAGTCGAAGAATTTCGGCCAATCCGCCCGTCACACCGGAACGACGGCCTCACATCCGCCGGCCGATCCCGGGGCGCAATCTCCCGCAATGACCGGACAACTGACCATCGCCGACCCGAGGTACGGAAGTTCGGCCTCCGGATGGGTCTTCGAGTTACCTGTGCGTCAGTAGTAGGCTCGCGCCGTTTGTTGACGCACATGTGTACCCCCGCCGTCGGGGGTCGAGCTGGGGGAGGCCATGCGCTTTCGCGGGAAATCGATCCGCCGGAAGATCGTGGCGCTGCTCCTCGTGCCGCTGCTGTCCCTCACCGCGATCTGGGCCTTCGCCACGGTACTGACGGGACGTGAGGCGGCGCAGCTGTTCAGCGTCTCGACCGTCGTCGAGGAGATCGGCTACCCGGTCGAGGACACCGTCCGCGTCCTCCAGCAGGAACGCCGCCAGACCCTCGTCCACCTCGCCGACCCGCGGGCCTCCGACGGACTCGCCGCCCTGCAGCGCAGCCGCACCGCCACCGACGAGGCCGTCGCCGAGATCCGCCGCAACGCCGCCGACGCCGGCGTGCGGGACGACCTCGGCCCGGCCGGGGAGGAACGTCTCACCGCCGTACTGGACGCCTTCGACGGCATCGGCTCCCTGCGCCGCAGCGTCGAGGACGGCACCGTGAACCGCGCGCAGGCCCTCGGCCTCTACAACCGCCTGGTCGACCCGTGCCACGACCTGCTCGCCAACCTCGACGTCGTCGACGACGTGGGCCTGGACAAGCAGTACCGCGCGCTCGTCAACGTCTCCCGCGCGCGCGAACTGCTCTCCCGCGAGGACGCCCTCCTCGGCTCCGCCCTGGTCACCGGGCGGCTCACCCGCACGGAGATCCGCGACGTCTCCGACCTCGTGGCGCAGCGCACCGTGATGTACGACATCAACCTGCCGCTGCTGCCCGCCACCGAACGGGGCCGCTACCAGCGTTTCTGGAAGAACGCCTCCTCCGCCCCCCTCCGCGTCGCCGAGCAGGCCGCCGTCTCCTCCGACACCGGCACGCCGCGCGGAGTCACCGCCCAGAGCTGGGACACCGCCGCCGGAAACGTCCTCAAGGAACTCGGCGAGCTCGACGACAGCGCCGCCGACCGCTACCAGGACCGCGTCGACCCCGTCGCCACCAGCACCATCGCCAAGGCCGTCATCGCCGGAGCGCTCGGCCTGATCGCCCTGCTGTACTCAGTCTTCCTGTCCGTGCGCGTCGGCCGCTCCCTCATCCGCGACCTCAAGCAGCTGCGCCTGGAGGCCCACGAGGCCTCCGGCGTCCGCCTGCCCAGCGTCATGCGGCGCCTGTCGGCGGGGGAGGAGGTCGACGTCGAGACCGAGGTGCCACGCCTCGAGTACGACAGGAACGAGATGGGCGAGGTCGGCCAGGCCCTCAACACCCTCCAGCGCGCCGCCGTGGAGGCCGCCGTCAAGCAGGCCGAACTCCGCGCGGGGGTCTCCGAGGTCTTCGTCAACCTCGCGCGCCGCAGCCAGGTGCTGCTGCACAAGCAGCTCACCCTGCTCGACACCATGGAGCGCAGGACCGAGGACACCGAGGAACTCGCCGACCTGTTCCGCCTGGACCACCTGACCACCCGCATGCGCCGGCACGCCGAGGGCCTGGTCATCCTCTCCGGGGCCGCACCCTCCCGGCA
The DNA here is from genome assembly GCF_044754585.1 of Streptomyces sp. NPDC093065. Taxonomy (NCBI): domain Bacteria; kingdom Bacillati; phylum Actinomycetota; class Actinomycetes; order Kitasatosporales; family Streptomycetaceae; genus Streptomyces; species Streptomyces sp. NPDC093065. Next base: position 233,416 of record NZ_JBIVPJ010000011.1, read on the forward strand.
GTGGCGCAGGCCCGTCCAGCTCATGGACGTGGTGCGGGCCGCCGTCGCCGAGGTCGAGGACTACGAGCGCATCGAGGTCCGCAGGCTGCCACGCGTCGCCGTCACCGGACCCGCGGTCGCCGACCTCACCCACCTGGTGGCCGAACTCCTGGAGAACGCCACGGTGTTCTCGCCGCCGCACACCGCGGTCCAGGTGCTGGGCGAGCGCGTCGCCAACGGCTTCACCCTGGAGATCCACGACCGGGGTCTCGGCATGGCCGCCGACGCCCTCCTCGACGCCAACCTCCGACTGGCCGAGACACCCGAGTTCGAGCTGTCCGACACCGACCGGCTGGGCCTGTTCGTCGTCAGCCGGCTCGCCCAGCGGCAGAACGTCCGGGTGTCCCTGCAGCCCTCGCCGTACGGCGGCACCACCGCGGTCGTCTTCGTCCCCGACGCGCTGCTCACCGACGACGCCCCGGACACCAACGGCGTCGGCTTCCGCCTCGACCGCCCCCAGCCCGTCAAGGACAAGGAGCGGGGGGAGGAGAGCCGTCGTTCCGCCCTCTCCCACGTGCCCGTGCGGCTCTCCGAGCGGCCGGCCGCGATGCTGGACGGTCCGGTCGAACTGGAGGCGCCCGTCGACCTCGACGCCCTCGATCTGCCGGGCGTGCTCGACGACCAGGACAGCGAACGCGGCGGCCTGTTCCGCCCGCGCCGCTCACTGGTCGCGGCCGACGAGGACCAGGCGGCCCGCCGTCCCGGACGCCGGCGCCCCGAGCCCCGCCAGGGCGACGACCCGGCCGAGGACGGGACCGGGCCGGACGCACCGATCGCGCTGCCGCGCCGGCGTACCCCCAAGCTGGTCAGCTCGCACGGACGCCCGGTCCCCGAACAGCCCGCCCGGGACAGCTCCGACGAGCCGGCCGCGGCCGGAGCGGACCGGACCGGGCACCCGGCCGAACCCCCGACCCGGGCGGCCGAGCTCCCGGCCCTGCCCGCCCGCCGCCGGGGAGACCGCACCGGCGACCGCGAAACGGGCCCCGCCGCCGAGCGCGGCGGCGACGTACCCCGCGCGCGCGAGGACGCTCCGGCCGCGAACGCCGGGCCCGGCGCGCTGCCCCGGCGCGTCCGGCAGGCGAGCCTGGCCCCTCAGCTCCGGCAGAGCCCCGAACCGCCCGCCGAGAGCCCCCCAGACCCCGCCGACCGCGACGCCGACGAGGTACGCAGCCGTATGGCCTCGCTCCAGCGCGGCTGGCAGCGCGGCCGCAAGGAGAACGCCGCGGACGACGACCCACCCGGCGGCACAGCACCATCAGCACCACGAGGAACGACTAAGGGGGACGGTCGATGACCGCACCGAAGACGACCGGCCACACCGCGACCAAGTCCGGGGAGCTGAACTGGCTCCTCGACGACCTGGTGGACCGCGTCGCGAGCATCCGCAAGGCCGTCGTCCTGTCCGGCGACGGCCTGGCGACGGGCGTGTCCAAGGACCTCACCAGGGAGGACAGCGAGCACCTGGCCGCCGTGGCATCGGGATTCCACAGCCTCGCCAAGGGCGTGGGCCGGCACTTCGAGGCGGGCAGCGTCCGGCAGACGGTTGTCGAACTCGACGAGGCCTTCCTCTTCGTCACGGCCGCCGGCGACGGGAGCTGCCTGGCCGTCCTGTCCGACGCCGACTCGGACGTCGGACAGGTCGCCTACGAGATGACCCTGCTGGTCAAGCGGGTCGGCGTGCACCTGGGCACCGCTCCGCGCACCGATCTGCCCTCCGGCGGGTAAGTGGGATGACATGAGCGCAGACGGTCAGGGAAGAAACCACTGGTTCGACGACGAGGCCGGCCCCGTCGTCCGTCCGTACGCCATGACGCGCGGCCGCACCACCAGCGCCGCCCAGCACCGCCTCGACCTGATCGCGGTGGTCGTCACGGAACCCCACGCGGACGATCCGGAGGCGGACGTCACCCTCTCCCCGGAGCACGTGGACATCGTCGGCCTGTGCCGCGACACCCCGCAGTCGGTCGCCGAACTGGCCGCCGAACTCGACCTTCCCGTCGGGGTCGTGCGGGTCCTGGTCGGCGACCTCGTGGACAGCGAACTCGTCCACGTCAACCGGCCCGTGCCCCCGGCCGAGCTGCCGGACGAGAACATCCTGCGCGACGTGATCAACGGGTTGAGGGCACTGTGAACCGGCCCCCGGACACGTCGGGCGGCACGTTAAGGAGAAGAGATCGATGATCTTCGGGCGTTCTCAGCGCGGCAAGCCGCCGGTCGAGCCCGTCACGTTGAAGATCCTCGTGGCCGGCGGATTCGGCGTGGGCAAGACCACCCTCGTCGGCGCGGTCAGCGAGATCAGACCGCTGCGCACCGAGGAACTGCTCACCGAGGCCGGGCGCCCCGTCGACGACGTCAGCGGCGTGGAGGGCAAGCACACCACCACGGTGGCCATGGACTTCGGGCGGATCACCCTGCGCGAGGACCTGGTGCTGTACCTCTTCGGCACGCCCGGCCAGGAACGGTTCTGGTTCATGTGGGACGAGCTGTCCGAGGGCGCGCTGGGTGCCGTCGTGCTGGCCGACACCCGGCGCCTGGAGGACTGCTTCGCCGCCGTCGACTACTTCGAGCGGCGCTCCATCCCGTTCGTGGTCGGCGTCAACTGCTTCGAGGGATCGGCGCGCTACCCGACCGACACCGTCCGCCAGGCGCTCGATCTCGACGAGAACGTGCCCCTGGTGACGTGTGACGCCCGGGACCGCGAGTCCGTCAAGGAGGTCCTCATCGGCGTCGTCCAGCACGCGATGGCCCAGGCGGCCGACCGGCGCAGCGCCGTCCCCACCTGAGCGAGCAGTCCCGACCTGGGCGAGCACCCGCTCCGACGCCCCCTGCCGGCCCAGGCACCCGCCGGCGGCGGGCCGCCCGTTGGACACGGGCAGGGGGCGCCGACGCACGCCCGCGCCGAGCACCCCCTTCCCTCGTCGAACCCAACCCTGATAAATGCAGGGGACATGACACGACTCTCCACCGCGCTCCGCGGTCTGGCCACCGCCTTCGCCGCCCTGCTCGCCGTCACGGCCGTCCCCGCCACCGCGCAGGCACGGCCCGAACCGAGGGCCCCGGAGGACTTCGTGGCCCTGCGAAGCGTCGACCCGACGATCATCGAGGAGATGCGCTACGTCACCGCGCACAACTTCGTCGGCGAACGTGTCGACGGCTACCGGCAGCCCCTGTGCATCCTCACCCGTCCCGCTGCCGAGGCCCTCCACCGCGCGCAGACCCGACTGCTGCGCCAGGGCTACTCCCTCAAGGTGTACGACTGCTACCGGCCCCAGCGCGCCGTCGACCACTTCGTCCGCTGGGCCGAGGACCTCGACGATCAGGACATGAAGGCCGAGTTCTACCCGGAGGTCGACAAGACCCGTCTGTTCGCCGACGGCTACATCGCCGAGAAGTCCGGCCACAGCCGCGGCTCGACCATGGACCTCACCCTCGTACGGCTCCCGGCGAAGCCCACCCGCCCGTACCACCCCGGACAGCCCCTGGTGCCCTGCTTCGCGCCGCGGGACGAACGCTTCCCCGACAACTCCGTCGACATGGGCACCGGCTTCGACTGCTTCGACACCCGCTCGCACACCCTCGATCCCCGCATCCAGGGCGTCCAGCGCGCCAACCGGCTGCTGCTCAAGGACACCCTGGAGGACGTCGGCCTGGTGAACCTCCCCGAGGAGTGGTGGCACTTCACGTACAAGCCCGAGCCGTACCCGGACACCTACTTCGACTTCCCCGTCTCCGCGAAGTCGCTCGCCGGCCGTCGCTGACCGGCCTGCCGGAGTCGCCCCCTCCGCGATCGGATACAGTCCGCCGCGTGTCCGAAACTGAAACCTCCGTTCCCAACTCCGCGCCCGGCTCCCATTGTTCGAGCTGCGGATCGCCCTACGGAGAGGGCGTCTCCGGCTGGCCCCGCACCTGCCTCGCGTGCGGCACCGTGGCCTACCGCAACCCGCTGCCGGTCGCGGTGGCCCTCCAGCCCGTGTACGACACCCAGGGCACCGCCCTGGTGGTCATCACCCGCACCGTGACCCCCGCGCCCGGGGGCGTCGCCCTGCCCGGCGGCTACGTCGACGACCGGGAGGACTGGCGGCAGGCCGTCGTCCGCGAACTCAAGGAGGAGACGGGCATCGACGCGGCGAGCCGCGACGTGCGGCTCGCCGACGCCATGAGCTCGCCCGACGGCCATCTGCTGCTCTTCGGACTGCTGCCCGAGCGCCCTGCCGAGGGCCTGCCGCCCTCCGCCGCCACGGACGAGACCGAGGGATGGCACCTGCTGCGCAGGTCGGAGGAGCTCGCCTTCCCGCTCCACACCCGGGCCGTACGGGCCTTCTTCGAGGGCCGCTACATCTGAGCGGAGCGCTCCGCGAGCCCACGGACGCGGACCGGGCAGGACGGCTCGCTCGCCCCGTCCTCGCCCGCCCGCTCCACGACCACACGCCGCCCCTCCCAGCGGGACACATACCGTTCGATCTCCGGTTCCACCCAGCCGTCGCCCGCGTCCGGCACGACCAGCCCACCGCCGGTCCGCCCCGGCGCGGGCGCCCACACCTCCAGTTCCGGCGCGCCGTCCTCCCCGCGCACCGGAATCACCGCTCCCGCGCGCGCGAAAACCGGAATCCGGGCCAAGGGGGCGTCGACGAGCACCTGCGCGGGCCCCTCGTACGCCCGCTCCGTCGCCACGTCGTACCAGCGCCCCCGGGGCAACCGCACCGCCCGCCGGTCCGCTCCCGGACGGAGCACCGGGGCCACCAGCAGACAGTCGCCCAGCAGAAAGGCGTCCTCGCAGTCCCGCAGCGCCCGGTCCTCCGGCGCCTGCCACCACAGCGGACGCACGTACGGAGCACCCGTACGCCGGGCCAGATGCGCCAGCGTCACGAAGTACGGCAGCAGCCGCCGCCGCTCGACGAGCACCACGCGCGCGTGCTCAAGGACCTCGCTCCCGAACGCCCACGGCTCCCGGCTCCCCGCCCGCGGCCCGGCGTGTGTGCGGAACAGCGGAAGGTGGACGGCCAGCTGGAGCCACCGCAGATACAGCTCCGGCGACGGAGCCCCCTCGGAGCCGCCCACATCGGTCCCCGAATACGGCACCCCGCACAGCCCGAGCCCCATCACCCGCGCCAGCGACCCCCGCAGCCCCGCCCAGCCCATCACCACCTCCCCGGACCACGTGCCGCCGTAGCGCTGCAGGCCGGCCCACCCGGAACGGGAGACGACGAACGGCCGCTCGCCCGGCGTCAGCGCCCGCAGGCCCTCGTACCCGGCCCGCGCCACGCACAACGCGTAGACGTTGTGCGCCTCCCTGTGGTCACCGCCCCTGCCCTCCAGGCCGTGCCGGGCCGACCGCGGCAGCGTCGGCTCCCCGAAGGCGGCGAACGACGCGGGCTCGTCCAGGTCGGGCCAGAACCCGGCGAACCCCTGCCCGAGCCGCTCCTCGTAGAGCCCGCCCCACCACTCACGCACGCGCGCGTGCGTGAAGTCGGGGAAGACCACGTCCCCGGCCCGTCCCACACCCCGGACGACCACCCCCGCGGCGTCCCGCACGAACATCTCCCCGCGCGTCCCCCCGTCGTACACGGCGCCGCCCGGCGCGGCCACAACCGCCGGCTCGACCGCCGACACCAGCCGCACCCCCTCCCTGCGCAGCTCCTCGGCGAGCACGGGCAGCTTCGGGAACCGCTCCTCGTCGACGGTGAACACCTGCCGGGCATCGGTGTGCCCGACACCCAGGTGGACCGCGTCCAGTGGCAGACCGCGCTCCCGGTGACCTGCCACGACCCGCCGTACGTCCTGCTCGTCGCCGAAACCGGACTGCGCGTGCTGGTGCCCGAGCGCCCACGCCGGTGGCAGCGCGGGCGCGCCCGTCAGCGACGCCCAGGCCAGCAGCACGCGCGCGGGGGCCCCGACCATCACCCAGCACCGCAGCGGACCACCGTCCATCCGCAGCACACTCCGGCCCGGCCGGTCGTGCCCCGACCCGGCTCCTTCCCCGCCCTCCCGCAAGTCCACCGTGCCGTCCCACGAACTGTCGTGGAAGACCAGATGCGTCCCCGCGTCCGCCACCACCATCTGCACCGGCATCGTGACGGACGCGACGTCCCCGCCGGCGGCGCCCGGCAGCCCGGGACCGGAGTTCCACAGCCGGTACGTGCCGTCGCGCAGCCGGGGACCCACGGACCGCCCACCGAGCCCGAAGAACCGGGCGTCCGCCGCCACCTGCGACCGCAGCGTCCAGCGGCCCGGCCCGCCGTCGACCGGCTCCCACCAGCGGGGCGGCAGTTCACGACGCAGGACCACGCCCCCGGGCGTGCGGACCTCGACCGCGCCGTGCCGGGACACGGCCACCGTCGCCCGCTCCGCCACCACCCGCCAGCCGCCGTCCTTGTCCGGCTCCAGCACCGCCCGCGGATCCGGCTCGGGACACCGGCCCGCCAGCGCGTACGAAGGCTCCGGCCCGGCCCCGTCCCAGCCCCAGAACACGGCGCCGTTCACCGCGACGAGGACGCGCAGCTCCGAACGCCCGAACCGGACGACACCGCCCCCGGGCCCGGGCTCCACCTCCCGCATCGGCCCCGGCACCCGCGCCCGCTCCGCACCCCGCGGCGGCAGCGCGGCGGCATCGGCACGCCGCCTGCGCCACGCCGCCCGCACCGTACGCAACCCCTGCGCCACGCCCCCGGAACCGACCGCCTTCATCGAACGCACCAGGTCACGACCGTCCATGCTGATCACCCTGCCATCGACCACCACGCGCGCGGGCGTCGTTCAACTGCCGTTCATCCACCACCGGACCACATCTTCATGTGACCGACTGTGTGGGGCGCCGCCCTGGTGCGGAAGTCGATCACGTGGCATCGTCCCTGTCAGCCGCGTCACGCGCACACCCCAGCCCGTGCGCGGCGGCCGCACACGACGCGCACAGTCCGGGAGCCGCACCATGTCGACCGAGAACCCGCAGCCGCTCTGGCAGCCGGATGCACGACGCATCGACCAGGCACACATCACCAAATTCCAGACCTGGGCGGCCGAGCACCACGGAGCCCCCGCCCAGGGCGGGTACGCCGCACTGCACCGCTGGTCCGTCGAGAACCTGGACACCTTCTGGAAGGCCGTCACGGAGTGGTTCGACGTCCGCTTCTCGACGCCCTACGCGCGCGTGCTCGGTGACCGGACCATGCCCGGCGCCCAGTGGTTCCCCGGTGCCACGCTGAACTACGCCGAACACGCCCTGCGCGCGGCCGACACCCGCGCGGACGAACCGGCCCTCCTGTACGTCGACGAAGCCCACGAGGCGACCCCCGTCACCTGGACCGAACTGCGCCGCCAGGTCGGTTCGCTCGCCGCCGAACTGCGCGCCCTCGGCGTGCGCCCCGGCGACCGCGTCAGCGGCTACCTGCCGAACATCCCGCAGGCCGTGGTCGCCCTGCTCGCCACCGCCGCCGTGGGCGCCGTCTGGACCTCCTGCGCCCCCGACTTCGGCGCCCGCAGCGTCCTGGACCGCTTCCAGCAGGTCGAACCCGTCGTCCTGTTCACCGTCGACGGCTACCGCTACGGCGGCAAGGAACACGATCGTCGCGACACCGTCGCCGAACTCCGCCGGGAACTGCCCACCCTGCGCGCGGTGATCCACATCCCGCTCCTCGGCACCGAGGCTCCCGACCACGCGCTGGACTGGGACACCCTGACCGCCGCGGACACGGAACCCGTCTTCGAACCGGTGCCCTTCGACCATCCCCTGTGGGTCCTCTACTCCTCCGGCACCACCGGCCTGCCCAAGGCCATCGTCCAGTCCCAGGGCGGCATCCTGGTCGAACACCTCAAACAACTCGGCCTGCACTGCGACCTCGGTCCCGAGGACCGCTTCTTCTGGTACACCTCGACCGGCTGGATGATGTGGAACTTCCTCGTCTCCGGCCTGCTCACCGGCACCACGATCGTCCTCTACGACGGCAGCCCCGGCTTCCCGGCCACGGACGCCCAGTGGCGCATCGCGGAACGCACCGGCGCCACCCTCTTCGGCACCTCCGCCGCCTACGTCATGGCCTGCCGCAAGGCCGACGTCCACCCGGCCCGCGACCTGGACCTCTCCGCGATCCAGTGCGTCGCCACCACCGGCTCCCCACTCCCGCCCGACGGCTTCCGCTGGCTGCACGACGAGTTCGCCGCGAGCGGAGCCGACCTGTGGATCGCCTCCGTCAGCGGCGGCACCGACGTGTGCTCCTGCTTCGCCGGCGCCGTCCCCACCCTCCCGGTCCACATCGGCGAACTCCAGGCACCCTCACTCGGCACCGACCTCCAGTCCTGGGACCCGAGCGGCGCCCCGCTCACCGACGAGGTCGGCGAACTGGTCGTCACCAACCCCATGCCCTCGATGCCGATCCGCTTCTGGAACGACCCCGACGGCAGCCGGTACCACGACAGCTACTTCGACACCTATCCCGGCGTCTGGCGGCACGGCGACTGGATCACCCTCACCTCCCGGGGCTCCGTCGTCATCCACGGCCGCTCCGACTCCACCCTCAACCGGCAGGGTGTCCGCATGGGCTCCGCCGACATCTACGAAGCCGTCGAGCGGCTCCCCGAGATCAGGGAGTCCCTCGTCATCGGCATCGAACAGCCCGACGGCGGCTACTGGATGCCCCTCTTCGTGCACCTGGCCCCCGGAGCCGCCCTCGACGACGCCCTCCTCGACCGCATCAAGCGGACGATCCGCGCGAACCTGTCCCCGCGCCACGTCCCCGACGAGGTCATCGAGGTCCCCGGCATCCCGCACACCCTCACCGGCAAGCGCATCGAGGTCCCGGTCAAGCGTCTCCTCCAGGGCACCCCGCTGGACAAGGCCGTCAACCCCGGCTCCATCGACAACCTCGACCTGCTCCACTTCTACGAGGACCTCGCCCGCAAGCGCGCCTGACCAGCACACCGACGAGCCGGCCGCCCCGAACGGCGGTCGGCTCCCCGCGCCCGCCCGACGCCGTTGTCAGTGCCGCCGATTACTGTGAGTGAGCATTGATCGACCATGCACAGGGGGAAACATGGCGCACACCGACCAGACCGACCAGACCATGCGACGCGTCCTGCGCCGCGAAATCGCGGGCACCATCGGCCTGCTCACCGACGAACACGACTTCCGCGCCATGCGGCGCTACCGCAGCTTCACCTTCCACGACCACACCGCCTACCTACGCCAGGTGGAAGCCCTGCTCAAGACACGCGCCGCACAGGGGACCCACACCACGATCGCGCTCTTCGACCCCGAGGAGTACGCCGACTTCTGCACGGCGGCGGGCCTCGACGCCGACGCCTCCGCCAGCCGCGCCCGGTTCACAGCCGAACTCGCCGCCCACGGCCCCACCGTGCCCTACGAGGGCCAGTCCCTCACCGACCTGCTCCCGGCCCTCGTCGACGAAGCCGTCCGCCAGGCCACCTGGGAGTACACGTCGACCCTCCTCGCCACCCTCGGCAGCTGCGCCACCTGCGGCGAGGACCTCGGCCGGGCCGCCTTCACCCGCGCCCACCGCCTCCTGCACCGCGTCCTCGAAACGGCCCCGCCGGGCAGCCGGCACCTGGTCTGCAGCGTCAAGGGCCACCCGGAGGAGACCCTCGTCGCCGTCCTGCTCGTCGAGGAGGACGGCGACGGCACCCCGCACCTCGACGAGGCCGAGGCCCTGGAGTTCACCAGCGTCCTCGCCCTCGGCCTGGCGACCCACAGCCCCGGCGGACTCGTCATGCGCGTCAGCCCTCCGGACGGCCCCGACCGCATCCACGGCTGGCGCCTGCGCGGCTACGGCCTCGAACCCCTCACGGCCGCCGAGGTCTTCGACGCCTACTGCACCGACATCGAGTCCGGCGACCTCATCTCCCCGGAATCCAACGTCGACTACTGCGCACCGCCCGACCTCGGAGACGACCGCCTCCCACCGGGACACCACCACTGAACGCCTGCGGGGCGCCCCACCCGAAGGTGGAACGCCCCGCACCACAGCCCCTGCCGCAGCCGCGCCCGGCCGCTACTCGCCGGACAGCACCGCCTGAGCGGCGTTCCGCGCCTCTTCGGCGCTGTCCGCCGCCCGGGCGGCAGCCGCGGCACGCTCGCACTGCGCCAGCGTGAACTTCGCCAGCGTCGCCCGCACATAGGGCAGCGACGCCGCGCCCATGGACAGGGAGGTGACACCGAGACCGGTCAGCACACACGCCAGCAGCGGATCCGAAGCGGCCTCACCGCAGACACCGCAGCTCTTGCCCTCGGCCTTCGCCGCCTCGGCCGACAGCGCGACCAGGTCGAGCAGCGCAGGCTGCCACGGGTCCTGCAGCCGGGAGACCGCGCCCACCTGACGGTCGGCGGCGAAGGTGTACTGCGCGAGGTCGTTCGTCCCCAGGGACAGGAACTCGACCTCCTGCAGCACCGAGCGCGCCCGCAGAGCGGCTGACGGGATCTCCACCATCGCGCCGAACTTCGCACGCAGCCCGGCCTCGCGGCAGGCGTCCGCGAACGCCTTGGCATCCGCCCGGTCCGCCACCATCGGTGCCATGACCTCGAGGTAGACCGGCAGTCCCTCCGCCGCCTTCGCCAGCGCCGTCAGCTGCGTACGCAGGACGTCGGGGTGGTCGAGCAGCGTCCGCAGACCCCGCACGCCGAGCGCCGGGTTCGGTTCGTCGCCCGGGGTGAGGAAGTCCAGCGGCTTGTCGGCACCGGCGTCCAGCACCCGCACGACGACGCGGCCCTCCGGGAACGCCTCCAGTACCTGGCGGTAGGCGGTGACCTGCTTCTCCTCCGACGGCGCGTTCTCGCTGTCGTCCAGGAAGAGGAACTCGGTACGGAACAGACCGACGCCCTCCGCGCCGGCCTCGACCGCCGCGGCTACGTCGGCGGGACCACCGATGTTCGCCAGCAGCGGCACCTTGTGACCGTCCGAGGTCGCGCCCGGCCCCGTCGCCGCGGCGAGCGCCGCCTTGCGCTCGGCGGCCTCGGCAGTCAGCCGTGCCTTCTTCTCCTCACCCGGGTTCACGAAGATCTCCCCGGTGCTCCCGTCGACGGCGACGACGGTGCCCTCGGGAAGCTCGCCGGCACCCGGCAGGGCGACCACGGCGGGCACACCGAGCGCCCGCGCGAGAATCGCGCTGTGGCTGGTCGGCCCACCCTCCTCGGTGACGAATCCCAGGACGAGCGTCGGGTCGAGCAGCGCGGTGTCGGCCGGCGCCAGATCCCGCGCGATGAGAACGTACGGCTCGTCGCTGTCCGGAACCCCCGGCATCGGCACCCCGAGCAGACGGGCGACGATACGATTCCGCACGTCGTCGAGGTCGGCCACCCGGCCGGCCAGGTACTCACCGGCACCGGCCAGCAGGGCGCGGTACGCGGCGAAGGCGTCGTACACCGCGCGCTCGGCCGTGCTCCCCACGGTGATCCGCCGCTCGACGTCGGCCATCAGCTCGGGGTCCTGGGCCATCATGGCCTGCGCCTCGAGCACGGCCTGGGCCTCGCCCCCCGCCAGATTGCCGCGCGCCATCAGATCGGCGGCCACAGCTTCCACGGCCTTGCGGGCGCGCCCCTGCTCACGCTCCGCGTCCTCGGCCGGGATCTGCTTCGCCGGCGGTTCCAGGACCGCCGTGCCCATGTGCCGAACCTCGCCGATCGCCACACCGTGGCTCACACCGACGCCTCGCAGCGTTGTCTCCATCTCACCCGTCCCGATAGTGCGGCGGGTCCCGCCGCCGCGGTGGTTGTCCTACCAGCCGTCCATGCCGTCGGAAGTGACGGCGCGGACGTCACTTCCAGAGGAAGAGACTCTCGCCGGCCTTCACGTCGCCGTCCTCACGGAGTTCGGTGAGCGCCTCTGCCGTGGCCTCCAGTGCCACGATCGGGCAGACCGGCGACTTGCCCGCGGCCTCGACCGCGGCCGGGTCCCAGCGCACCACGGCCTGACCACGCACGACGGTGTCGCCCTTGTTCACCAGGAGCTCGAAACCCTCGCCGTTGAGCTGCACGGTGTCGATGCCGAGATGGGTCAGCACACCGTGCCCGCTGTCGTCGACGACGACGAAGGCGTGCGGGTGCAGAGAAACGATGACGCCGTCGACCGGTGAGACCGCCTCGGAGGGCTCCCGCACGGGGTCGATGGCGGTGCCCGGGCCGACCATGGCCCCGGAGAAGACGGGATCGGGCACGGCGGCCAGGCCGATGGCGCGTCCTGCGAGCGGGGACGAGACGGTGGTCATGGGAAGCCTCCCAGGGCGGAGATCTGTACGGGCCGTCACTGCTTGTCCCGGACGGCACACTGAGCAGCAGGGTATGTCATAGGAAGTACCGGTTCCGCATGAGTCTTCCCAATAGAGGTCTAGACCACACTCGCCACGGATTTGCACCCGTTCAGCGGCCCCGTGTACAGTCGTTACTCCTGCCTGAGGCTGAGCGATGCGAAGCACCATGTCCTCGCCCCGGCAGTACCCAACTCATCGGATCCTATCTCCGGATCACCTTCTGCATGTCCGCAGGACGGTGGTCAGAGGGACCGGAAAAGCCTGATAGTGTTGGAAACACCGAAGGGAAGCGCCCGGAGGAAAGCCCGAGAGGGTGAGTACAAAGGAAGCGTCCGTTCCTTGAGAACTCAACAGCGTGCCAAAAGTCAACGCCAGATATGTTGATACCCCGACCTGATCGGATCTCTGATCGGGTTGAGGTTCCTTTGAAGTAACACAACAGCGAGGACGCTGTGAACGGTCGGATTATTCCTCCGACTGTTCCGCTCCCGTGATGTAAAGCATTCACGGAGAGTTTGATCCTGGCTCAGGACGAACGCTGGCGGCGTGCTTAACACATGCAAGTCGAACGATGAACCACTTCGGTGGGGATTAGTGGCGAACGGGTGAGTAACACGTGGGCAATCTGCCCTGCACTCTGGGACAAGCCCTGGAAACGGGGTCTAATACCGGATACTGACCTGCCAAGGCATCTTGGTGGGTCGAAAGCTCCGGCGGTGCAGGATGAGCCCGCGGCCTATCAGCTTGTTGGTGAGGTAATGGCTCACCAAGGCGACGACGGGTAGCCGGCCTG